>WRET01000081.1 GCA_009779195.1 Micrococcales bacterium | reverse complement strand
CGCTGGTCGAACGGTTCGACCTGGCCCTCGTCGACCTGGACGGGGTGACCTACCGCGGGCACCTGCCGATCGACGGTGCCGCGGACGCGATCACCACCGCGCGCTCTGCCGGGATGCGGGTGCAGTTCGTCACGAACAACGCCTCCCGGGCGCCGCAGGTCGTCGCCGACCAGCTCGACGCTCTGGGTATCCCCACACCGCCAGACGAGGTGCTCACCGCCGCCCAAGCCGCAGCGGCGACGCTCCGCGGACGCCTGGACCCGGGCACCCCGGTCCTGGTCGTCGGCGCCGACGCGCTGCGTGACGCTGTGCGCGAGCAAGGCCTCGTCGTGGTCGACTCCGCCGATGACGACCCGCAAGCCGTGGTGCAAGGATTTGGCCCCGACGTCGGTTGGCCCCAGCTTGCTGAGGCCGCCTACGCGGTGGCCGCGGGGGTGTGGTACGTCGCGTCCAACCTCGACGGGTCGCTGCCCACAGCCCGCGGGTACGCACCGGGCAACGGTGCGCTCGTCTCAGCGGTGGTCACCGCCACAGGTGTCCGCCCCGACAGCTGCGGCAAGCCGTCGCCGGTCATGTACCAGATCGGCCAGGCCCGGACCGGAGCGTCACACCCGCTGGTCGTCGGCGACCGCCTGGACACGGACCTCGCCGGAGCGCGGGCGGCAGGTTTCCCAGGTCTGCACGTGCTGACCGGGGTGTCGTCGGGCCGCGACGCCGTCCTCGCCCCACCGCAGATGCGCCCGGCGTTCCTCGGTGCTGACCTGCGCTGCTTGCACACACCGCATCCTGTGCCCCACGAAGCTGGCGGCTGGTGGCGGTGCGGAACCGGTGCAGCCCGGGTGGTGGGGGACGGGGCCCTAGAGCTGACCGGCTCCGACGACCTCGATCTCCTGCGCGCAGCGTGCTGCGCCGCCTGGCAGTTCACCGACGCAGGTGGCCACCTCGACGAGACCACCGTCCCAGCGATCGGCCCGCACACCGGCTGAGCGTCGAGCCTGGTCACACTGCTGAGTCCGGGCTGGTCACCAGCCCACAGCAGTGACCTGGGGGTGGACTGTGGACCAGATTGGGCGTCCTCGACGGTAGTCCCAGGACCTGTCGGTGCACAGTAAGGGACCTGCTGGCTGTAGCGTGGTCTGGTGCACGGTGAGAATGAAACGGGACTTGACGGCGCCAGCGTGCCGCGGACCGGCGACCCGGAGGTCGATGCCGTGCTCGCGGACCTGGCCGGTCTGGGCGACCTTCCGCTGGCCGAGCAGGTAGGACTGCTCGACGACGCGCACCAGCGGCTCCAAGGACGCTTGGCCCAGTCCAGTGGAGCGCAACGGTGAGCGCGCGGCTCGATGTCGTCCTGGTCGAGCGCAAGCTTGCCCGGTCGCGGCACCACGCCCAGGGGCTCATCAAGACCGGCAGGGTGCGGGTGGGTTCTACCGTCATCCGGCGTGCCGCGACCATGGTCGACGACGACACGCCTGTGCATGTGCTCTCCGGTGACCCGGACTACGTGTCTCGGGGGGCGCACAAGCTCGTCGGTGCCCTGGATGCCTGGGGCGGGCCCACGGTGTCCGGCAGGGACTGCCTGGACGTGGGCGCGTCCATGGGCGGGTTCACTGACGTGCTGCTGCGGCGGGGGGCGCGCAGCGTCTTGGCGGTGGACGTCGGGCACGGACAGTTCGACACTGACCTGGCAGCCGACCCGCGGGTCACGCTGCGTGAAGGGGTCAACGCCCGCCACCTGGTACCTGCAGACGTGGACCCAGCCCCGCAGCTGGTGGTCGTGGACCTGTCGTTCATCTCGTTGCGGCTGGTGCTTGGCCCGGTCGCGTCGGTCGCTGCGCCCGGAGCGGACCTCGTCGTCCTGGTCAAACCGCAGTTCGAGGTGGGCAAAGAAGCGGTCGGCACGGGGGTGGTACGTGACGCGTCAGCACGGCGCAAGGCTGTCGCCGACGTCTTGGCCGTCGCAGCCGACCTCGGGCTCGGGGCCTGCGGGCTGGTCACCAGCGCGTTGCCCGGGTCTGCGGGGAACCTGGAGTACCTGCTGTGGCTCACGCAGGGCCCGGGCACACGCACAGCTGACGACCTGCTCGCCGCTGTGTTCGACGGAGGTGCCCGGTGACGCGCCGGGCGTTGGTCGTACGGCACACGGGCCGCGCTGAGGCCGTCGCGGCGAGCGAGGTGGTGCTCACCGAGCTGGCGGGGGCGGGGATCGAACCGGTGCTCGCCGCCCACGACACCGACCCAGCGGACCTGCCGTCCTTCGACCTGGCTGTGGTGCTCGGCGGGGACGGGACGATCTTGCGGGCCACCGAGCTGACCCGGCGCGCCGGGGCGCCCATGCTCGGGGTCAACCTGGGAAGGTTCGGGTTCCTCGCCGAGATCGAACCGGACGACGTGGCCGGCGCGGTGCGGCGCCTGGCGGCAGGTGACTACGAGGTCGAAGAGCGTTTCACCGTCGACCTGACCCTGACCAGCCAGGACGGCCACCAGACCCACGGCTGGGCGCTCAACGAGGCGTCGTTGGAGAAGTCCGAACCGTCGCGCATGCTCGATGTGGGTATCGAGGTCGACGACCACCGGCTCGAACGTTTCGGCTGCGACGGGGTGATCGTGGCGACGCCGACCGGGTCGACCGCCCACGCGTTCTCCGGCGGAGGGCCGGTGGTGTGGCCGGATGTGGCGGGCATGATCGTCGTGCCCCTGGCTGCGCACGCCCTGTTCAGCCGTCCGCTGGTCGTCGGACCGTCGTCGGTGGTGACCATCTTGGTGCTGGAGGATTCGGCGACCCCTGGTGTGCTCACCTGCGACGGCCACAGGACCATACCGGTGGCCGCTGGTGACCGGATCGACGTACGCGGCTCTGACCGGCCGGTCCGGCTCGCCCGGTTGAGCCCAGCGCCGTTCACCACCCGGCTCGCGCACAAGTACGAGCTGTCGGTGGAAGGCTGGCGACGGGACAACGGGGGGGCCGCGGACGCAGAGCCTGAGAAGACAGCGCCCAAGACAGAACACGCGAAGACAGGACCCGAGGGGACAGCGCCCGAGGAGACAGCACTGTGATTGCCGAGCTGCGGATCGAGAACCTCGGGGTGATCGCTGAGGCCACTGTTGCTCTGGGTCCGCGCCTGGTCGTGCTCACCGGGGAGACCGGTGCGGGCAAGACGATGGTCCTCACCGCGCTGAACCTGCTCACCGGCGGACGGGCCGACGCCGCCCTGGTACGTACCGGCGCCTCGTCGTCGGCCGTCGAAGGGTTGTTCGTGGTGCCAGCGTCGGACGCCGCGGCGGCCCGGGCGTTGGACGCCGGGGCTGAGCTCGACGGTGACGAGCTGCTCGTCCTGCGGACGATGACCGCATCCTCCGACGGCACCCCAGGCCGGTCCCGGGCGTTCCTGGGTGGTCGTGCCGTCCCCCAGGCGGTGCTCGGCGAGGTTGCCGAGTCCCTGGTCACTGTGCACGGCCAGGCCGACCAGCTCCAGCTGCGTTCGGCCGCCCGCCAGCGCGAGGTGCTCGACAGGTTCGCCGGACCAGCCCACCAAGACCTCGTCGTGGACCACCGCCGGGCCTGGACAGCCCGCCAAGACCTGGCTGCGGACCTGCACGACCTGGTGACCCGGGCCGACGAACGCCGCCATGAGGCCGAGCTGTTGCGGGCAGGTCTGGCCGAGGTCGAACGTGTCGACCCGCAACCAGGTGAGGACACCGAGCTGGCCCGGCTGGTCGAACGTCTCTCCCACGTCGAAGACCTGCGCGCTGCCTCGTCGAGCGCGCACGAGGCTCTGTCGGGCACCGACGACGTCGGCGGCGCCCAGACCTGCGTGCAGAGCGCTCTGCGCGCCCTGGAGCAGGTGGCGGGGCATGACGACGTGCTGGCCGAGCTGGCCCGCCGTACGGCTGAGGTCGGGTACCTGCTCACCGACGTGGTCACCGAGCTCGCCGGGTACGTCGACGGCCTGGCCGCCGACCCTGTGGCGCTGGAGACTGCCCAGCGCCGGCGTGCCGACCTGGCCACGTTGACCCGCGCCCACGGCCCGGACGTCGACGCTGTGCTGGCGTGGGCGTCGCAGGCTGGTCTGCGCCTGCTCGACCTGGACAGCGGGGACGAGCAGATCACGACCTTGCGCGACCAGCTCGCGGCGGCGGACGCACGCCTGGGGGACCTCGGTTCCCAGGTCACCGCAGGACGCACCGCAGCAGCGGCGCGGCTGTCGTCGTCGGTCAGTGAAGAGCTCAGCGGGCTGGCCATGTCCGGGGCGCGGTTGGATGTGCAGGTCAGGCCCACCGACCCAGGCCCGACCGGCGCTGACCAGGTGGAGATGCTGTTCGCCGCGCACCCCGACCTTCCCCTCCTTCCGCTGGCCAAGGCTGCCTCCGGCGGTGAGCTGTCCCGGGTCATGCTCGCCCTGGAAGTGTCGCTGGCCGCGTCCACCCCGGACGCCATGGCGGGCACGTTCGTCTTCGACGAGGTGGACGCCGGTGTGGGCGGACGAGCCGCTGTCGAGGTGGGTCGACGCCTGGCCCAGCTGGGCCGCACGACGCAGGTGCTCGTGGTCACCCACCTGCCGCAGGTTGCCGCTTTCGCTGACCACCACCTGGTGGTGCGGCGCTCCGACGGGGTCGTGCGTTCCTCTGATGTCCACCCGGTCGATGGGGACGAACGGCTCGCCGAGCTCGCCCGGATGCTCTCTGGACAAGATTCACCTACAGCTCGTGCCCACGCAGCTGAGCTCCTGGACCGCTGCGGCGTGGGATCATAGGCGGCGATGAGAAAGCTCTTCGGGAAAAAACAGAGCGCCGCCGCCGATGGTGACGTGCTCATGGGTCCGGCGCGGGTCGACCCACGCACCAAGAACCTCACCAAACGTCTCCAGCCCGGTGACGTCGCGGTGATCGACCACCTGGACATCGACCGGATCGCCGCCGAGGCCCTGGTCGCCTGCCAGCCCGCGGTGGTGCTCAACGCTGCCAAGTCCACCTCTGGCCGCTACCCGAACCTCGGTCCGGGTATCTTGCTCGAAGGCGGGGTGCTGCTCGTCGACGACCTGGGTCCCGACGTCATGGCCGTACCCGAGGGCCACAGCCTGCGCGTGGAGGACGGGGCTGTCTACGACGGAGAGACCCTGGTCGCCGAAGGTGTGCGCCAGACCGACGAGACCATCGCCGACGCCATGGCCGCAGCCCGTGAGGGCCTGTCGGTGCAGCTGGAGTCGTTCGCGGCGAACACCATGGACTACCTGCGTGAAGAGCGTGAGCTGCTGCTCGACGGTGTGGGTGTGCCCGATATCCGCACGGTGATGGAAGGCCGCCAGGTGCTCATCGTCGTGCGCGGCTACCACTACAAAGAAGACCTGGTGACCTTGCGTCCCTACATCCGCGAGTACCGCCCGGTGCTCATCGGGGTCGATGGTGGTGCTGACGCGATCCTCGATGCGGGCTGGAAGCCGGACTTGATCGTCGGCGATATGGACTCGGTCTCTGACAAAGCCCTCAACAGCGGTGCTGAGGTCGTCATCCACGCCTACCGGGACGGGCGGGCCCCCGGCAAAGACCGTGTCGAAGAGCTCGGTGTGCCGTACGTGCTGTTCCCGGCCACCGGCACGTCCGAGGACGTGGCCATGCTGCTGTCGGACGACAAAGGCGCTGAGCTCATCGTCGCCGTCGGTACGCACGCCACCCTCGTGGAGTTCTTGGACAAGGGCCGCGCGGGGATGGCCTCGACGTTCCTGACCCGGTTGCGTGTGGGCGGCAAGCTCGTCGACGCCAAAGGTGTGTCCCGGCTGTACCGGCACCGGATCTCCAACTTCCAGGTCGGGTTGCTCGCGGTCGCTGGTCTGGTCGCGCTCATCGTCGCGCTGGTGTCGACCGAGGCCGGCAAGACGCTCATGGGACTGTTCGGTGCTCGCTGGGACGACCTGGTCTCCTCGATCGGCCTGTTCGGCGGTGGGGGATGACCCGAGCTTTTTGCGCAGGAGCGCGCCGTGGCCTCCTGCGACCTACCCGACAACCGAAAGCCGAGCTGTGATCGACTTCCGCTACCACATCGTGTCCCTGATCTCGGTGTTCCTCGCCCTGGCGGTGGGTATCGTCCTGGGTGCCGGTCCGCTCAAGAACACGATCGACCAGTCCCTGACCGACCAGGTCGAACAGCTGCGCGGCGAGAAAGGCACCCTGCGCGACGAACGGGACCAGGCCCGCAGGGGCCTTGCCGACGAGAAGGCGTTCGTCGACTACGCCGCAGCCGAGCTGCTCGCCGACCGCCTCACCGGCCACCGTGTCGCCATCATCAACCTGGCGAAGGTCCCCGACGAGACCTCGCGGGCGGTCGAGGCGCGGCTGCGCCAGGCCGGGGCGGATGTGACCGGGCAGGTCACCCTCACCGAGACGTGGACCGACACCACCAGCGCCGCCTACCGCAAACAGCTGGCGGGGACGTTGTCCCAGCACCTGCACCCCGCACCGACGGACGCGACCACCGACGTCATTCTCGCCACAAGCCTCGTCCAGGCGTTGACCGGCGCTGACCCGGACGACCCGCGCCGGTTCAGCGACTCGGCCTCCCAGCTGCTGGGGATCCTCACCACCAGCGACCTGGCGCTGGTGACCAAGAGCGGCGACCTGGAGGTCACAGCCGACGCCATCGTCGTCATCTCACCTCCGTCGAAGGGCGGGGCACCGGCCGCCGGGGTCGTCAAAGCCCGGATCGCGGTGGTCGCCGCCGCCCAGGCTGGGTCGCAGGGAGCGGTCCTTGTCGACGGGCCCCGCGGCAAGGCCAGCCTGGTCGACGCGGTGCTCGCAGACCCGGCCCTCAAAGGCAAGGTGACGACTGTCTCGGGTATCGCCGCGACGTCGGCGCAGGTGACTGTCCCGATGGCCCTGGCCGCGCAGCTGGGCGGCATCGTCGACCACTACGGCTCCGGCGACGACGAGAAAGTCTTGCCGCCGACGGTGCGGCCCGAACCAGAAACAGAGGTCGAAGGGTGAGCCGGTGGTTGCCGGCCCTGACAGGTGCTGTCGTCGGGGCGGCAGGTGCCACGCTCGCCCGGTGGCTGCTCGATGCCCAGCCCCCAGGTGGCGCTGACCGCTGGACCCGGACCAACCACGCCGGTGCCCCGGTGAGCCTCCTGGAAGGTCCCGCCGCGGGTGCAGGGCTGGTCGCCGGCGGCGCTGCCAGTGCCGTGGCCGCTGGGCAACCGAAGGTCGCCGCTGCCGTGGCCGTCGCAGGGGGCGCCGGGCTGGGCTTCGGGCTGCTCGACGACCTCACCGAAGACCTCACCGACCGCCGTAAGGGCCTGCGCGGCCACCTCAGCGCCATGGCCCACGGCACCCTGACCACCGGTGGGGCGAAAGTGCTCGGTATCGGCCTGGGGTCTTTGGCTGCCTCGGCGCTGCTGCCACGGTCGGGTGCCACGCGGCTGGCCCGCACCGCGGACTGGTGCGCCACAGGAGCGTTCATCGCCGTCAGCGCGAATTTCGTCAACCTGCTGGACCTGCGGCCGGGCAGGGCCCTGAAAGCCGCAGCGGCGCATGTGCCAGGGCTGGTGGCAGCCGGTGGCCCGGCTGCGGGCGTCGCTGGGACGGTGGTCGGCACGGCCGCCGCTGTGGCACCAGGGGACCTGGCAGGACGAGACATGCTCGGCGACGCCGGGGCCAACGCCCTGGGGGCGGTGCTCGCCGTCGGTGTCGCCTCAGCCGCCCCGCCGCCAGTGCGTTGGGCGCTGCTGGCGCTCGAGGCGGGCCTGACCGTCGCCAGCGAGAAGATCAGCTTCACCCGCGTCATCGAGTCCACCCCGGTGCTGCGCGAGATCGACGCGTGGGGCAGGCCCGACCCATGAAACCTGACGCCCCAGTGAGCACAGAGGACCAGAACGAGGGCAGGGGCCTGAGCCTGCGCCAGGGCCTGATCGGGGCGGCGGCCATGATGGCTGTCCTCACTGTCATCAGCCGTGTGCTGGGGATGGTGCGCCAGATGATCCAGGCGCACGAGGTCGGCGCCAACGCCATCGGCGACGTGTACAACAGGGCGAACACCATCTCCAACGTCCTGTTCGAGGTCGTCGTCGGTGGAGCGTTGGCCAGTGCGCTCATCCCGGTGATCGCCGGGTCGATCTCCCGGCGTGACCTGGAGAAGGCCCGCACCATCGTCGCTGGGGTGATGGGGTGGGTGCTGGTCGTCCTCGTCCCGCTGGGCGTGGTCATGGCCCTGGCCTCCGGGCCCCTGGCCACAGCGCTCAACCTGGAGTCGATGGCCTCGCGCACGACCTGCGACAGCCAGGGCGCCACGGTGGAGGACCTGCGTTCGGCCACCCAGTTCTTCCTGCTGGTGTTCTCGGTGCAGATCCCGTTGTACGGGCTGACAGTGCTGGCCAACGGGGTGCTCCAGGCACACCGCCGGTTCTTCTGGCCCGCGTTCACCCCGGTGATGTCCTCGCTCGTGGTCATCAGCACCTACCTGTGGTACGGCCAGATCGCCCACGGTGCGACCGTGCCCTCTGAGCTGTCGACCGCGGCGATCAACGTCCTGGCCTGGGGCACGACAGCCGGGGTCGCTGCGATGTGCATACCGGCGCTGGTCACCGTTGCCCGGATGGGGTACGTGAAGAAGCCACGCCTGAGGTTCCCTGCCGGGGTCGGCCCCCGTCTGTGGTCGCTGGCCGGGGCTGGGATCGCCGGGGTGGTGGCCTACCAGATCTCAGCGCTCGTGGTCGTCATGACCACTGGTGCCACGTGCGAGAACGGTACGTTCACGGTCTGGGTCTGGACCCAGCAGATCTACATCTTGCCGGTCGCGGTGTTTGCCATCCCCTTGGTGACCTCGGCGTTCCCCCGCTTGTCGTCGTTGGCCTCCGACGGTGACCACGACAGCTTCGCGGCCCTGTCCGCTGTGACCGCCAGGGCTGTGGTCATCGCGACTGGGGCAGGTGCCGCAGTCCTGGCTGCGGCGGCCCCCCCGGTGGCGCTGGTGTTCGCGGTGCTGGACGCGCGCGGCGGCAGCACCGTGTCCAACGTCCTGGCCCTGATGACCCCTGCTTTGACCTGGACAGTCATCGGGTTGCCGGGCCACGCGCTGATGTACCACGGGCAACGGACCCTGTACGCCATGCAGCGGGCCAAAGCGTCGTTGGTGGTTGGCGTGGTGGGGTGGGGGGCCGTGTCGGTGGGTATGGTCGTCGGACTGCTCGTGGGGTCGGTCCAGCTCATCACCATGCTGTCAGCCGCTTATGCGGTGGGCGTGCTCATCGGCGGGGTGACCTCGGCGCTGGTCGTGGCACGGGTTGCCGGACGCCCAGCGGTCGCGGGGCTGGCCCGCACGTGTGTCGTCGTCGCCATCGGTGCTGTGATCGCCGCGGTCGGCGGACGCTGGGTGGCCGACTCGGTCATCATGCTGGCTGGCAAGGACATCTGGCAGGCCCTGGGCGCGGGTGTCGGAGCGGGGCTCGTCGGGCTCGTGCTGGTGCTCGGTGTGCTGGTGCTCGGCGACCGGGCAGGTGTGCGGGACCTGGTCCAGATGGTGCGCCGCCGCGGTACGGACTGAGCCGTAGCGACGTAACTCACACGACCGGGCAGGCCCGGCACGCCCGTGGTCGCCTCGAGACGTGCCTGCGTGCCGTAGGATTAAAGCCCGTGACAGAGCGCGCGCACCGATTCGCTGGACGGCCGGACCACATCACCCGGCATATCTTCGTCACCGGAGGGGTAGCCTCCTCACTGGGCAAGGGGCTGACTGCCTCGTCCCTGGGCAGGCTGCTGCGCAGCCGGGGCCTGCGGGTGATGATGCAAAAGCTCGACCCGTACCTCAACGTCGACCCGGGCACCATGAACCCGTTCCAGCACGGCGAGGTGTTCGTCACCGACGACGGTGCTGAGACCGACCTGGACGTCGGGCACTACGAACGGTTCCTCGACGAGGACTTCCACGGGTCGGCCAACGTCACCACCGGGCAGGTGTACTCGGCGGTGATCGCCCGTGAGCGCCGCGGGGAGTACCTGGGTGACACTGTGCAGGTCATCCCGCACATCACCGACGAGATCAAAGCCCGGATGCGCCAGCAGGCCGCCGACGACGTGGACGTCATCATCACCGAGATCGGCGGCACGGTCGGCGATATCGAGTCGCTGCCGTTCTTGGAGGCCGCACGCCAGGTGCGCCAAGAGCTGGGCCGTGACGACGTGTTCGTCCTGCACGTGTCGTTGGTGCCGTACCTGGGCCCGTCGGGCGAGCTGAAGACCAAACCGACCCAGCACTCGGTCGCTGCCTTGCGCTCGATCGGTATCGTGCCGGACGCGATCGTCCTGCGGTGCGACCGCGACGTGAACGAACCGACCAAACGCAAGATCGCGCTCATGTGCGACGTGGACTTCGCAGGTGTGGTGTCCGTGCCCGACGCCCCCTCGATCTACGACATCCCGCGGGTGCTGCACTCTGGGGGCCTGGACGCCTATGTCGTGCAGCGCCTCGGTCTGCCGTTCAGGGACGTGGAGTGGACCGCGTGGGACGGTCTGCTGGCCCGCGTGCACCAGCCGGCGTACGAGGTGGAGGTGGCGCTCGTCGGCAAGTATGTGGACCTGCCCGACGCGTACCTGTCAGTCTGCGAGGCGTTACGCGCCGGGGGGTTCCACCACGACGCGAAAGTGCGGGTGCGGTGGGTGCGGTCCGACGACTGCCAGAACGTCGAAGGCGCGCACCGAGCCCTGACCGGCGTCGACGCGGTGCTCGTACCCGGCGGGTTCGGTATCCGGGGGATCGAGGGCAAAGTCGGTGCGCTGCACTGGGCCCGGACGAACCAGGTGCCCACCTTGGGTCTGTGCCTGGGCCTGCAGTGCATGGTCATCGAGTTCGCCCGTGAGGTGCTCGGGCTCGAAGGTGCCTCGTCCAGCGAGTTCGACCCCGCCTCGGCCGACCCGGTCATCGCGACCATGATCGAGCAGGAGGCCATCGTCGACGGTCGCGGCGACATGGGCGGCACGATGCGTCTGGGTGCCTACGCGGCACGTCTGACCCCCGGTTCGATCGTCGCCGAGGCGTACGGCACCACGGAGGTCTCCGAACGCCACCGGCACCGCTACGAGGTCAACAACGCCTACCGCGAAGACCTGGACACCGCCGGGCTGAAGGTCACCGGGGTCTCCCCGGACACGTCCTTGGTGGAGTTCGTCGAGCTCGACCGCCAGGTGCACCCGTACTACGTGGGAACCCAGGCGCACCCCGAGTTCAAGTCCCGTCCGACCCGTTCGCACCCCCTGTTCGCCGGTCTCATCGGCGCAGCCCTGACCCGCCAGCGCGAGACCCGCCTGCTAGAGGTGGAACCCCAACGGTGAACGAACAACCCGACAGGCGAGACAGGGCGGACAGTGGGGGAGACAGTGGGGACGGTTCCTGCTGTCTTGCAGGATCCTGCGCCAACGGCGCAGGTCCAGCAACGACTGAGGAATCGTCCCCACTGTCTCCCCCACTGTCCGACCAGCCCGGTGAGCACCCCGTCGTCAGCCACGACGTGGTCTACACCGGCCGCGTCTTCGACATGGTCTGCGACCAGGTGGACCTGGGATCAGCGACCGTCGTCCGCGAGTACCTGGGCCACCCCGGCGCCGTGGTCGTCATCGCCATGGACGACGACGAACGCGTCCTGCTGCTGTCCCAGTACCGCCACCCCGTGCGCCGGGTCCTGTGGGAACCCGTCGCAGGCCTGCTCGACGTAGACGGCGAACCTGAGCTCGACGCAGCCGTCCGCGAGCTCGCCGAAGAAGCAGACCTCGTCGCAGCGTCCTGGTGGCGCCTTGCCAATATCTACGCCACCCCCGGCGGCTCGTCCGAGCACATGGCCATCTTCTTGGCCCGCGACCTGTCTCCAACACCCGAGTCTTTCGCCCGCACCGACGAAGAAGCCACCATGGTCCCCGTCTGGATCCACCTAGACGACGCCGTCGCCGGAGTCCTGGCAGGCCGTCTGCGTTCCCCCAGCACCGCTGTAGGCGTCCTGGCCGCCGCCGCAGCCAGAGCCCAAGCCTGGACAACCCTCCAACCCGTGTGAGTTCAGATGGGAGCCAGGATAAACACCAGTCGTGAGAGGTTCACGCCGTACGACGCTGCTGACTACCTCGGCAGTGTCGCCGATGCTGCCGCCTACCTCGCGGCGTCGGCCAAAGAGACAGGGGGCGAACCAGGTGCGGTCGTCCACGCCCTGGGGACCATTGCTCGCAGCGGCAACCTCAGCGAGCTGGCCCGGCGCACAGGGATGAGCCGCGAGGGTCTCTACAAGGCGCTGTCTGGGGACGGCAACCCGAGCTTTGCCACCATCGTCAAGGTCGCCCACGCCCTCGGACTGCGGTTGCACTTCGAACCTGCTGCGTGAGGTGTCAGCTCACTGGGTGCGTCCGGTCCTGGCTAGCCGGGTGCGGCGGCGCACGATGGCCACCACGGCCGTGGTCACGGCGGTCGCGGTGAGCATGACGAGGAACCAGCCCAGGGGGATGCCGAGGAACGTCAGCACCTGGGTGCGGTAGACGACAGTGCCCACCTCGGTGTCAACGCCTGTCTCGGGGAAGACGAGGTCGCCGTGCACCTGGGTCGACGGGTCGGGGAAGTTCAACGAGTATGCGGTGAGCCTCCAACCTGTCTGACCGGTCCTGCGGTGGCAATCATGTTTCAGATCTGTGACACGCGTGCCAGGGCGGATACAGGCATCGCGAGACTGGTAAAGGTCGTCCAGTACTGGGACATGGTGATGGTTGGATAGGACGCTCTTCCAAAGTAGGATCGCTTGTGCTTGGTGACAACCTGTCCCAGGGGCGACACAATACTTCTGGAGAGAACAATGAGAGCAACAACAGCCAGGACATCGCTTGTGCCGGTCTTGGCCCTCGCCGTCGGGTTAGGTGTTGGGGGGTG
>WRET01000080.1 GCA_009779195.1 Micrococcales bacterium | reverse complement strand
TGGACCTGGCGATGGGTGTGGTCCTGGTGGCCATGCTCTGCCTGGGGGCTGTGGCGTCGTTGGCCTGCGGGGCACCGATGCGCGAGGCGACCAGGACGATGCGCCGCCGCCGTTCGCTGGTCATGGGCAATATCGACGAGCAGATCAACGCGCTCGAGGTCGTCCAGATGGCTGGTCGTTCACGCGGTGAGTACTCGCGCCTGTCACGCCAGAACGACGCCCTCATGAGCGCCTTGGTGCGTATCGCCTGGCTGCGCGGATGGTTGCGTGGGCTGGCCATGGGCTCAGGCCTGCTGGCCACCGCGGCGGTGCTCGCCGTCGGCATGGTCGAGGTCTACGCCGGCCGGACGACCATCGCTGTCGTCGTGGCAGAGATCGCGGTCTCGCGGTTCTTGACCAGGCCGGTGCGCTCGCTGGGCCTGGCGCACGACTACTGGCACCGCGGGCAGGTCTCGCGCCAGAAGATCGTGGAGTTCTTGGGATCGTCGGCCCGGCCGGCGCAGGCCGAACGGCTGCCGCGTCTGCGGGTGCGCCGCGGAGACCTGGAGCTCGACGACGTGCACGTGCCCGGGACCCTCGCCGGGTTCACCGCGTCGGCCAGCCGTGGGCAGATCGTGGCGGTCGTCGGAGCGCCCGGGTCCGGGGCGGGTATGGTCCTGGAGGCTGTGGCCCGCCTGGTCGACCCGGTGGCAGGAACGCTGCGTGTCGACGGGCAGGACGTCATGGCGACCGCACCGTGGTCCGCAGGCACCCAGATCGGCTACTACCGCGCTGACCTGCTGCTCATGCGCGGCACGGTGGCCCGTAACCTCAGCTATGCCATGCCGGACGCCGACCCCGCCGAGATCCAGCGCATCGTGCTGTTCCTCGGCCTTGACGACCTGCTCGCTCGTCTTGGTCCGCAGGGCACCAAAGCCTGGGTCACCGAAGGCGGGCGCAACCTCGCCCCGCACGACCGTAACCTCGTCGCCTTCGCACGGGCGCTCATGGGCAACCCGCGGGTCCTGCTGCTCGACGACCCCCTGTCCGGCCTGCACCCCGACGACCGCGAAGCCGCACGCAACCTCATCGTGCGCCACCGCGGCACTGTGCTGTGGCACACCAGCGAACCTGACGACCTCGTCCTCGCAGACCAGGTCTGGTTCGTCGAAGACGGCCGTCTGGCCCGCAGCTGCACAGGCAGCCAATACGCCCAGGAACGCTGGGAGCACAACCGGAAGGGGCTGGTATGGGCCAGCGCGCAGTCCTAGGACGTGCCCGGGGTCTGGTCCGCTCGGTGCTCGGCACCCACCGGCGCGGCCACCGCCGACGTGCCCTGGCACGTGACCGTCGGATCATGGGCGGTTTCGCAGGGCTCGCCGCCGTAAGCTTCGTCCTCGTGGGGTGGCAGGTGGCATCGGCCCTGGTCCCGCCGGACCCGGAATACGTCGAGATCTCGGTCGTCCCGCACAAGCCCGGTGAGGTGTCCATCGCCATCGCCGGCGACACGTTGTTCGGTGACGGGGCGGCCGCGTTCATCGAAGCCGAGGGTGTCGAGGCGACTATGGCTGGCGTCGCCGGGATGCTCCAGGACGCCGATGTGGCAGTGGTCAACATCGAGGCACCGATCACCACGCTCACCGAGCCTTTGAACCCCGGAGCGCAGTTCTCCTACGCGAGCTCACCTGAGTCGGCCGCCGCCCTCGCGGCGATCGGTGTCGATGTGCTCCAGCTGGGGAACAACCACACCATGGACCGCGGCGTCGCTGGGCTCGTCGACACGATGACCATCGCCGAAGAGGCCGGGCTTGTGACCGTCGGCGCAGGGACCGACCGGGCCCAGGCGGCGCGTCCGGTGCTCGTGCGTACCGACACGTTGACCATCGCTCTGGTCTCTTTCGGCGAGGACTACGGAGCTGCCAAACGATCTGGCGACGGGTTGCCTGGGATGGTTCCGTTCTCGGTGGACGCGGTCATCGCCGCCGAACGCAACGCCCGGAGGGCTGGCGCCGACCGTGTCGTCGCCTTGGTGCACTGGGGCGACAACTACTCCGACGTCAACGACCTGCAGCGGTACTGGGCGGGTGAGCTCGTCGCCGCCGGGTACGACGCGGTCGTCGGGTCGGGACCCCATGTGCTGAATCCCGTCGAGATCGTCGACGGAGTCCCGGTGGTCTACAGCCTCGGCAACTTCGTCTTCGGTTCCCCCGGACGTTTTGCGGGTTTCGGCCGCGCAGGTCTCGGTGCGGTCGCCACCGTGTCTTTCGACGCCAACGGTGGAACGCTCGCACTGCGTTGTATCCGTACTGACAACATGGTCGTCGGGTATGTCCCGCGCGAGTGCGGCGCGGACGAGTCTGCTGTCGCGGCCACCGACCTTCAGGGAGGCTTGGTGTGGACCGGACCGACGGGGACGCTCCCCTTCTGACCCGACGCACCGTGCTGGTGCTCGGCGCAGGCACGGTGCTCACCGTGGCTGGTACTGGTTTCGCCCTGCGCTCGAAGTCGCAGACGCACTGGGCGCCGGGCGGCACAGGCTCGTTCCGCTTTGCTCCAGAGGGCCTCAAACCGATCCGTGTGCACTACGTCCTTGGCTCCGGCGACCTGAGCAGTGCGACGATCGTCGTCGTCATGCACGGTGACGAACGCAACGCGGTCGGCTACCGCGACGCTTGGGCGGACCTCATCGACGACCAGAACATCGCAGTGGTGGTCCCCGAGTTCACCAGCTCTGGCTTCCGTGGTTCTCGCGCGTACCACCAAGGTGGGATCCTCGACCCTGAAGGGATGGTCCTGCCAGCCTCGCAGTGGACGTTCTCCTATATCGAGCCACTTTTCGACGAAGTACGTGACCGGATCGGCGGGAACCAGGCGACGTTCGACATCTTCGGCCATTCCGCGGGCGCCCAGTTCGTCCACCGTTACGTCGAGCTCATGCCCACAGCCCCCATCGGCCGGGCATTCGCCGCCAACGCCGGCTGGTACACCATGCCCGACCCCGACGTTGCCTACCCCTACGGTGCTGGCGGCATCCCCGCGGACCTGTTCGACTGGCAAGCCGTCTATTCCACGGACCTGACGGTCATGCTCGGCGACCGCGACGTCGACGACGACAACCTGCGCCACGACGAGGGTTCCGACGCCCAGGGCCTGACCCGCTGGGAACGCGGCCACACCTTCTTCGAGTCCGCCACATCCCACGCCTCCTCCCTGCGCCTCCCCTTCACCTGGAAGCTCCACGAAGTCCCCGACGTCGCCCACGACAACCGCCAGATGACCGCCCACGCCCTCCACCTGCTGTTCTGACGGTAGTCTGGTAACCATTGTTACCGGTGGGAGGTGTGCCATGGGCGACCCGGCGACCGTCGAGCCACGGCGACCCGATGAGGGCGATCCCCGGTGCGACGCCGAACGGGTCGATCGAGGCTTCGCCAGTCCTCAACGGACCGGTCCTGTGGAGCGGATCGAGTATCCGGGAATGGCTGAGAGAAGACTTCACAGGCTGTCTTCCTCCCGAGGTCATCAGAAGGATCAGTCCAACGCGGATCTGTACCGAGACCGACTGGGTGGGCCAAAAAGGAAACTGGAGCGAGAAGACAAACCCAAAGAGCAGAAAAAAAGGTGCTGCGAAGGACCCGACGACCGAGACCATCTATTTGCTGAAATGGGAAGAGATCTTTTCTGACGATGCCCCCTGCCGGTTCAGAGGGGCAGATGTCGATGCGTATTCTGAGGGCGGACTGCCAGGCTTCTGGTGGTTGCGATCTCCTGGCCATTTTCCTCGCGATGCCTTGCTTGTATTCCCATCGGCTCGCGCTGACCCTGGCTACCGTCTCAGCGGTTTCTGGGTAGGAGCCCACGCCGGAGTCCGTCCCGCGTTTTGGCTTAATCTGGAGTCGTAAATTTTTCTTCTCTGTGCTGTCGTTCGACCTCGCCCCAGTCGCTGTTCGGTGTCGAGTATTTAGGACGCCCGAACAGCGTCCCGCGAGTTCCACAGCTGGTCGATGGGCAGGGTGAAGAGGCGGTCCTCGGGGTGGGCGGCTCGGGGGCCGGTGTGAAGGACCACCCCGGCGCGGAAGTCGGGGCCGAGCCTGTCGCGCAGGGTGCGTAGGGCTCCCAGGTCGCCGTCCTTGAGACGCTGGGCGCTCTTGACCTCGAAGGCGACCACGACCCCGTCATAGCGTTCGACGACGATATCGACCTCGAGGCCGTCGCGGGTCCGCCAGTAGCCGACCGATGCGACCTCGTCCAGCCACGATGCTTCTTTGCAGATCTCGGCCACCACGAAGGATTCCAGCAGACCGCCGAAAGCGGTCAGTGTCTCGGGTGTGCGGGCCGCCAGCTTGTCTCCGGTGAGGCGCAGCAGGTGGGCGGCCAGCCCGGAGTCCACGATGTGAAGCTTCGGCTTTCGCAGTGCACGGCTGGTCAGCACCCGGGTCCACGGTTCCAGCCGGTGGACGACGAACGCCTGTTCCAGCGCGTCCAGGTACGTCTGCGCGGTACGTGGCTGTACTCCGGTGCCTTCGGCCAGCGAAGCCAGCGTGGTGACCTGGCCGGTGCAGGCAGCCACCCGCTTCAGCAGCTGGCGCACCGCCTGGGGGCGGCGGATCGTCTCCAGGGTAGGCAGGTCGCGCTGGATGGTCTGGGTGACGTAGTCGGCAAACCAGCGTTGCCGGGCCGGTCCGCCGGACGCGCGCAACGCCTGGGGATAACCTCCGACGACGATCCGGCTGACGTACTCGTCCCGGTCGGTCTGCGACCTGGCGTCCGACAACGACTCGGGGGCGTCGAACAGGCGGGCGAGCACGCTGCTGTTGTCTTCCTCGACCTCACGCTGGCTGAGCGGGTAGATCGGCATCCGGTGCAGCCGCCCGGTGAGGGCCTGTGTGCCCGCGGGAAGCGCGTTGGCGCTGGTGGACCCGGCCAGCACGAACTGACCGGCTCGGCCGTCACGGTTGAGCCGGGCCTTGACCGCGTCGAGCAGAACGGGCGCTCGCTGGTACTCGTCGAGGTATATCCGGGGTGCCGCGGGCAGGAAGGAGGAGGGGTTGGCGACCGCGTCGTCAGCCACGATCGGGTCGTCGAGGTCGATGTAGGGGGCGTGGTCCGCGGCAGCGAGCAAGCGCAGCGCGGTCGACTTGCCGACCGCGCGGGGCCCCTGGAGCAGGACGACGGGAGACTCCGACGCCCGCTGCGGCACGAGATCCAGCACGCGCCGACGGATGATCTCAGTTCTGCTGTCCATACAGGTAGAGTACCTCTAACGCACGT
This sequence comes from Micrococcales bacterium, assembly GCA_009779195.1. Lineage (GTDB taxonomy): Bacteria > Actinomycetota > Actinomycetes > Actinomycetales > Cellulomonadaceae > Cellulomonas. The sequence continues at coordinate 8,679 of WRET01000080.1, read as the reverse complement.
TCTGCGACGCTTCTAGCGCATGTTCTGCGACGACTCTAGCGCATGTTCTGCCAAGACCCTGGCTCATGTTCTGCCACGACTTGGCCCGCCCTGCGCCTTGAGGTCTGCGGCGAGGACGGCGACCTGGAGCCTCGGTGGCCAAAGCGTCCCGTGGCCCATCTCGCGCCCTGACCAGCTCTTCGCAACCCGGGGTCGGGGTGTGTTGAGATCGTCTAACGTTACGTAATATGTAACGATAGGCTCTATGGAGACAGATCCAACGTCGGAGTTCGTCCGGGCACCCTTGCTGGCGGACTGGCTCTTGTCTCGGGGACACGTTGCTGTGACCACGGCCGACGCAGCCGCACTGCTCGGTGTGCCGGACGATCAGGTTCGTGTCCGGCTCCGGGCCCCAGCGCGACGCGGAGAGTGGGTCAGTCCCGCCCGTGGGTTGTGGGTACCCGTCCCGCCGCACTACCGGACCTGGGGCGCTCCGCCGGTCTTGGAGTACCTGGATGCCTGGATGGGGCACCTCGGTGCTCGGTACTACGTGGGCTGGCTGACGGCTGCCGCCGTCCACGGTGCCGCGCACCATGCCGCGCAGGTGACACAGGTCGCGGTGGACAAGCCGGTGGCCAACCGCCAGATAGGTCGCTCGCGCGTGGAGCTCTTCGTCTGCCAGCGGGTCGCTGACCTGCCAACGGTGGCGCACCAAGTACCTACCGGAACAGTCCCGGTCACCACCGTGGAGGCCACTGCGCTGGACCTGGCCGCCAACCCAGGGCGCGGCGGCGGCATCGACAATGTCGCCAACATCGTCATCGATCTGGCCGACGACCCGGGTGTTGATGTCGACCGCCTGGCTGAGGCCTCCCGGCTGTTTCCGGTGGCGGCGTTGCGCCGTGTCGGCTGGCTCCTGGAGCACTTCACCGAAGCGACGAACCTTCAAGTCTTGCGTGAGCTGTCAGTGGACGGTGGTACAACACCCTCGTCGTTGTCGCCGCTGAAGCCCCGCACCGGCGGGGTGGACCCGGTGTGGAACCTGTACGTCAACAAGAAGGTTGAGCCAGACCTGTGATCCCCAGCCGTGCCATCACCCAGTGGTCATTTGACCATCCCTGGCCAAACCCTGACCAGGTTGAGCAAGACCTTCTCCTCTCCAGGGCCATCTGCGTCATCGCCGCCGACGACTACCTCGGCCGGGAGCTGGTCTTCCGAGGAGGTACCGCTTTGCACAAGCTCCACCTCTCTCGCGCGCTGCGCTACAGCGAAGACCTCGACTACGTACGTTGCTCAACAGGTGGTATAGGCCAGGTGAGCGGTCGTCTGACAGATCTGGGTCGAGATCTCGGTTTCGTGGTCAAGACTCGGATCACCGAGCATCCCAAGGTATTCTGGCGCACGACGGCAAATAACGGACTTCCGTTGCGCCTCAAGATCGAGATCAACACGCACGAGCGAACTTCGGCGTTGCCGTTGATGCATCAGCGCATGGCGGTGGTGTCGAGTTGGTGGGTTGGGGAGGCCGCTGTGCAGACGTTTCAGCCGGCCGAACTGGTGGCGACGAAGATCAGGGCTCTTTACCAACGGTCCAAAGGTCGCGACCTCTTCGACCTGTGGCTGGCGCTGACTCAGATGGACCTTGATCCTGACGAAATTCTTCAAGCCTTTTCTTCATACCGTCCCGAGCGGTTGACCGCCAAGCAGGCTGTAGCAAACCTGAGGTCGAAATCGTCCGACGAAGAGTTTCGCCGTGATATCGACCGGCTTGTGGCCGTTCCGCCGGGCGACTACTCAGTCGACGTCGCAACCGAACTTGTCATCGACAAACTTCTGGCACGCTTATAAAAAATCTTCGTATCCGAGCGGTCAGTCTTCGGATTCGGACTGGTGGAGCATGCGGGCTACTTCAGCGATGGTGCCGGAGAGGGAGGGGTAGACGGTGGAGGCTTCGGCCAGGTGGTCGACGGTCAGGCCGTGGGAGACGGCCAGGGACAACGGGTAGATGTACTCGCCGGCCCGGGGGGCGACGATGACGGCTCCCAGGACGGTCCCGGAGGTGGTGTGCGTGAAGATCTTGACGAAACCTTCGTGGATACCGAGCATCTTGGCGCGGGGGTTGCGGGCCAGCGACAGGCGCGACACCGAGTAGGAACGGCCGCGGGCGTACAGCTCGGCCTCGGACTGCCCGACGGCAGCGATCTCGGGGGCGGTGAACACGTTCGTCGCCACAGCGCTCAGGGACAACGGGCGTACGGCGTCGCCCAGGGCGTGGGACATGGCGATGCGGCCCTGCTGGGCGGACACTGACGCCAGGGGGAGCACACCGGTGCAGTCACCGGCCGCGTACACCCCGGACACCGACGTGCGCGAGACCCGGTCCACCTGGATATGCCCTGACTCGGTGAGGTTCACACCGGCTTCGGCCAGGCCCAGACCCTTGGTCGTGGGTACCGACCCGACGGCGATGAGGGCGTGGGTGCCCTCGACGGTCCGTCCGCCGTCCAGCTCGACGACCACGCCGTCGGCGGTGCGGCGGGCGGCCTCGGCCCGTGAGTTGCCCAGCACGGTCATCCCGCGGTCGGTGAAAACCCGTTCGATCAGCGCCGCGGCGTCCGGGTCCTGGTTGGGCAGCACCTGGTTGCGGCTGGAGACCAGCACGACGTCCACACCCAGCGCCGAGTACGCGCTGGCGAACTCGGCCCCCGTCACCCCGGACCCGACGACGACCAACCGCCCAGGCATCTCCGTCAGCCCGTACAGCTGGGTCCAGCTCAAGATCCGCTCCCCGTCGGGCACGGCCGTGCGCAGCACCCGCGGAGTCGCACCGGTGGATATGAGCACCACGTCAGCGTCGATCACCTGCTGGTCGCCCCCGTCGTTGGGCTGCACCGCGACCTGCCGCGGACCCACCAGGCGCCCCTTGCCGCGGATGATCTTCACCCCTTCGCGCAGCACCCGGCCCTCGATATCGTTCGACTGCGCTGTCGCCAGGCTCTGCAGCCGGGCGTTCATCGCGGTCATATCCACGATCTGGTCCGGTTCGCACATCCCTTCGGGAAGCCGAATACCCAGGTCAGGGGCCCGGGCCACGATCGTCATCCACTCGGCGGTGGCGATCAGCGACTTGCTCGGCACAACGTCGGTGAGGACCGCCGCCCCGCCCAGCCCCGCTTTGTCCACCAGGGTGACGTTCGCCCCCAACCGCTGCCCTGCCAGTGCCGCCTCGTACCCACCTGGTCCGCCACCGATGATCACGACCTGTCGCGCTGTCATAGATCCATCATTGCCTGATCTGGCCGGAAATGGCAGTCGGTCCAGCAGGTGTTGCTCACAGCGTCCACTACCCGGGTGGCCTACCCTGCGGAGCATGGATGTGTCTGCCCAGGCTGTCGCGCGTGAGGCTGCGCAGTGCCTCACTGACCGTCTGGGGGTGGGATGTTTTGACGCGGCGCTCGTCCTCGGTTCCGGGTGGGCCGCGGCGGCCGACAGCCTCGGCCAGACCCTGGCCACAGTCCAGGCCGACGAGGTCCCGGGGTTCGTCGCCCCTGTCGTCGGCGGGCACACCGGCATGCTGCGGGCGGTGCGGACCGCTGCTGGGCGGCATGTGCTCGTCGTCGGAGCCCGCACCCACCTGTACCAGGGTTTGGGAGCCGCCCCGGTCGTCCACCCGGTACGCACCGCCGCCGCGGCTGGTGCCCAGGTCGTGGTGCTGACCAACGGTTGCGGCTCACTCGTGCCTGATTGGCCGCCCGGTGCTCCGGTCCTCATCGCCGACCACCTCAACCTCACCGGCGTCTCCCCGCTCGAAGGCGCCGCCTTTGTCGACCTCACCGACCTGTACTCGCCGCGTCTGCGTGCCCTGGCCCGCGAGGTCGACCCTGGCCTGCCCGAAGGTGTCTACGCCCAGCTGCCCGGCCCCCATTACGAGACCCCCGCCGAAGTGCGCATGCTCGGTGTCATGGGAGCCCACCTCGTGGGTATGTCCACCGCCCTAGAAGCGATCGCCGCCCGCGCCGCCGGTCTGGAGGTCTTGGGTCTGTCCCTGGTCACCAACCCCGCCGCCGGGGTGGGAGGCCAACCTCTGTCGCACGCCGAGGTCATGGCAGCGGGCGAGGCTGCTGCACCCCGGCTGGGTGCTTTGCTGGCCGGCCTCGGGGACCGCCTGTGACAGGTCCGTCGACAACGGCTGCTGACCGGTAGCGCAAGAATGGTGAACACATGAGTACCGACGACTTCCACCACCGCCATCGGCACGACGTTCGACCTGCGGAAGACTACCATTTTGCTTCGGAGTTCTACCCTGACGACGACTGGCGCGCCCCGGTCACATCAGAATTTATGAGCCGAGCCGCCAAGTCGTTGGGCGCTCGTCCGTACAACTGCAAGATCTCTTGTGTCAAGCCCGCGGCGACGTTCTACAACGTAGACCTGTATTTTCAGGATCTGGTCGCATCGTTCGGCGCTGAAGGAAGAAGATGGTTTCTTGCGGGCGACAAACGACTCCGGGACATTTTCCTGAATGTTGTCTCCCTTCTGGACCCACCCCCGCTGCGCGGACTCAAGATCAACTCCAACGGCGTGTTTGTCCACGATTTCCGCGAGCGGTCGCAGGCCTGGTCGCTCGGTCGATCGTGGAAGCGCGTCGAAGGGCTCCTGGCACGACAATACCCAGAAGTGGTGCACCACATCCGGTGGGATACACACATCTATCTCTTCTTTGCCAACCGTGATTCTATTGACCGATTTGTTCGGGAAGGAAAACCCGGCACGTTCCGGTCTGACATGCTCGGTATCCTCTCTGATTTTGATCACGATGGAGTCTGGGGTGACCCGCCAGGTACCATGCTCGATCTGCACCAGAACTACACCGACATCGGACACCGCAACTACTTCAACTATGACGCGATGGCGTCCGGCACCTGGATCTGACCCAAGACCCCGGCCATGTCCACGTGAAGGTGCTGGACACCTCACCGCCGGGACGTCGAAGCGGCGACGGCTCGCGGCTCGCGGAGTTATCCACAGGGTGCCCCGCAGGGTGTGGGAGGGCCCGGCTAGGGTGGGCGCATGACTTCCGCTGCAGTGGACGAGGGGTGGGTGTCCGAGCCGCCGGACTGGTACGACGAGGGCGAACCACCGGACTGGTACGAGACCGAGGGGGCTCCGCCGCCGCCTGACGACGAGCCGCCTGACGACGGGCCGCTCGACGTTACAGCAGCACCGTCGCGGGGGAGTGCCCTCCAGGTGCTGGGCGACGTGTGGGGGTATCCGGGGTTCCGGGGGGACCAGGCCACGATCATCGACACTGTCGTGGCGGGCGGTGACGTGGTGGTGCTCATGCCGACGGGGGGTGGCAAGTCGCTGTGCTACCAGGTGCCTGCGTTGGTGCGTGAGGGCACAGGGGTGGTGGTGTCGCCGCTCATCGCGCTCATGGCTGACCAAGTGGCGGCGCTGTCGGCGTTGGGGGTGCGGGCGGGGTTCCTCAACTCGACCCAGGGGGGCCTGGAGCGGTCGCGCACCGAACGTGCTCTGCTCGCTGGCGAGCTGGACCTGCTGTACCTGGCGCCTGAGCGCCTGACGGTCCCGGCGACGCTGGACCTGCTGGACCGCGCACGTGTCGCGTTGTTCGCCATCGACGAGGCGCACTGCGTCAGCCAGTGGGGCCACGACTTCCGGCCCGACTACCTGCGGCTGTCGGTGCTGCACGAACGGTGGCCGCAGGTGCCTCGTCTGGCGCTGACGGCCACAGCGACCGCCGCGACGAGGGCAGAGATCGTCGAGAAGCTGAACCTGGACGACGCTGCCATGTTCGTCGCCGACTTCGACCGGCCCAACATCTGCTACCGGATCGTGCCGAAGGACAACCCGCGCGGAGCCCTGCTCAACCTCATCTGTACTGAGCACGACGGCCAGGCAGGCATTGTGTACTGCCTGACCAGGGCTTCGGTGGACGAGACCGCCGCGTGGCTGACCACCCAAGGGGTCGCCGCCTTGCCGTACCACGCGGGTATGGACGCGCGGACGCGTGCAGCCAACCAGGCCCGGTTCTTGCGCGAGGACGGGCTGGTCATGGTCGCGACCATCGCGTTCGGCATGGGTATCGACAAACCTGACGTACGGTTCGTCGCCCACCTGGACCTGCCCAAGTCCGTCGAGGGCTACTACCAGGAGACGGGCCGCGCCGGACGCGACGGCCTGCCGTCCACGGCGTGGCTGGCGTACGGGCTGGCCGACGTGGTCCAGCAGCGGCGCCTCATCGACGCCGGTGACGGCGACGAGGTGTACAAACGCCAGGCCAGCCGCCACCTGGACGCCATGCTCGCCCTGTGCGAGACCGTGGACTGCCGTCGTACCCAGCTGCTGCGTTACTTCGGCCAGGACGGCCCCGCGGACGGTTGCGGCAACTGCGACACCTGCCTGGTCCCTCCGCAAGACTGGGACGGGACCCTCGCCGCACAAAAGCTGCTGTCGACGATCGTCCGGCTGGACCGGCGCGGGCAGCGCTACGGCGTGGGGCACCTGCTGGACATCGTGCGCGGCAAGCAGACCCCTCGCGTCGCCCAGCTGGGCCACGACCAGCTGAGCACGTTCGGCGTGGGCGCTGACCTGTCCGAACGGGAGTGGCGGGCGGTGGTGCGCCAGATGCTCGCTGCGAGGCTGGTGCACGTGGAGTCCTCGTACAGCACCGTGCGCCTGACCGAGGCTTCCGGCGAGGTGCTGCGCGGCGAGCGCCAGGTGCGGCTGCGGCGCGAACCTGCCGCCCAGCCGCGGCCCAAACGCGCGGCACAGCCCAAGACGCAGCCGGTGGCCGACGGTGGCGGTGAACCCGACCCCGGGCTGTTCGAGAAGCTGCGCACGTGGCGTGCCGATACCGCACGCGAGCAGGGTGTGCCGGCGTACGTGGTGTTCCACGATTCCACGCTGCGCGAGATCGCCGCTGTCCGCCCGACGAGTCTGGAGGCGTTGTCCCAGGTCAGCGGCGTGGGCGCGGCGAAGCTGGAGCGGTACGGGCCCGGTGTGGTGACACTTGTCGAGCAGGGGTGACCCGCTGGTATGGTCGCCCGCTCGGCCCACAGGTGTGGCTGAGCAGTTGACGGGAGAGTCCCGGGCACCCACGCTGAGTGCGTGGTCCACAGCCCGTGCCTCGACAGTGTTGTCGATGGGGTGGACAGCGAACGCTGCTCGTCCGGTAGGGGCCGGCTGGTCGTTGCCTGAACGGATGGAGAATGGCATGACCATGCTTCTGAACCCGTGCCTGTCGTTCCGCGACAACGCACGTGAGGCGATGGAGTACTACCGGACGATCTTTGGTGGTGACCTGGAGATCCAGACGTTTGCCGAGCTGCACCTCGACCAGGACCCAGCCGACGCTGGCAAGGTCATCAACGCCATGCTCACCACCGAACGCGGGCTCGTCCTCATGGGTGCGGACACACCTGCCGCCGTGCCGTTCACCCCCGGAGGTTCGGTCTCCCTGTCGTTGTCCGGCGACGAGCCCGAAGAGCTGCGCCGTGACTGGGACGGCCTGGTGGACGGCGGGACGATCACGATGCCCCTGTCGAAAGCCCCCTGGGGTGATACTCTGGGCGGCTGCACCGACCGGTTTGGTATCACTTGGTTCGTGAACATCACCGAACGTGCGTATAAGTGACATTCTGGTATGAGGCGCCGGAGGCGGTAACGTCCTGGGGGTGAAGACAGCTGCCAGAGTTCTGGGTGTTGTGGCCCTGGGCCTCGTCCTGGGCGGGTGCTGGCCGCTGGGTGACGACAAATCTAGCCAGGAGTACGAGCCCGGTGGCCCGCCGGTGACGTTCGCCGTCGGGGCTGTGGCCTTGACAGTCGTGCCGACAGCCTCGTTCGCCGCCGACGGCGGCACGCTCACGGTCACCACGGACCCTGACGGGTCGGTCCGGCTCGAGGTCGCCTCGTCATCGACGACGCTGGAGACGGTGGCGACCATCACCGTGGCGGACGGGACGAGGCTGGAGGTCCTGACCGACGGTTCTGGGCTGGTCCGTGACGACGCTGCCATCCTCGCCGGGATCAGCCCGAAACGTGCACGGATGGTTGACGACGGCCAGGTTGTGCTGTCCGCAGGCGACGGTGGCGTGCTGTGGATGACCGACACAGCGGTGCTGAGCCTGGACTGGGGCAACCGTGAGGGCGGGAGCTCGTTGGCCGTCAAACCGAGCGCGTGGGGCCGTTCGGGCACGCGCGCTGCCGCGGAGATGGTGTGGGCCGTTGTCGCTGCTGAGCCCGGTGCGGACAGCAAGACGATGCGTGACCAGCTCGAGTGCCACCAGTTCGGCGCCCCCGAGAAGGCGACCTGGAACCTCGAGCCCTGGCGGCCCGAGGTGGACCCGGTGGCCCTCGCTCTGGCTTACTGCAACCCGTCCTGACCAGACGTCTTGGCGGCGTGTGGGCCGTCACGGTGGGCTGTTTCGCATCACGACGGCGGGTCTGGCGACTCTTTCCGTACCTGATCTGCTGTGTGTCGACCCGTTCAGAGCCTCAACGGTGCCGATGGCGACCCGTTCCGTACATGACTGCGACCGGTTCCCGCACCTGACCACACTGTCGTCGAGACATGGGACGACTTCCAGCCGGTGTGTGAGCAGACGAGAAGAAGACAGGCCGGGGCCCCAGCGCTGCAGGGGGGTGGCGCGGGGCCCCGGGGTCGTGAGGGCAGGCTCACGA
>WRET01000079.1 GCA_009779195.1 Micrococcales bacterium | reverse complement strand
GAGACCGGACTGGTGATGGGGCCGCCTTGGTCGGCGACGGTACGGCGGGGGGCGGACGGGGCGCTGGGTGGGGGGGGGGAGGATAATCGGCCGCTTGCACACATGCACGGGACCCCGGCGTACGTGCTCGACGAGGTGGACTTGCGGGCTCGCGCACGGGGGTTGCGTTCTACGTTGCAGGCGGCGTTCGCGCAGGTCGGGGCTGAGGTGGACCTGTACTACGCGGGTAAGGCGTTCTTGTGCGTGGCGGTGGCCCGTTGGGTGCACGACGAGGGGCTGGGTGTGGACACTGCCACCGGTGGCGAGCTGGGGGTGGCCTTGTTCGCGGGGGTGCCGCCGCGCCGGATCGGGTTGCACGGCAACAACAAGTCTGATGCGGAGATCGCCCGGGCGCTGGAGGCGGGTGTCGGGCGGATCGTCGTCGACGCTCCCGACGAGGTGGACCGTATCGCTGACGCTGTCGTCGCACGTGGCGGTACCAAGGCCGACGTCATGGTCCGTGTCACGACGGGAGTGCACGCCGGCGGTCACGAGTACATCTCCACCAGCCACGAGGACCAGAAGTTCGGCCTGTCGATCGTGCCAGGGCCCGGTGGCGCTGACTCTCCGGCGCTGGCCACCATGCGCGCGGTGATCGCCCGTCCGCAGCTGCGCCTTGCCGGGATCCACTCGCATATCGGATCGCAGATCCTCGACCCCGGAGGGTTCGTCGCAGCGATGGGCAAAGTGCTGGCCCTACGCGCCGAGCTCGCTGAGGCGACCGGTGTGCTGGTCGACGAGGTCGACCTCGGTGGAGGGTTCGGTATCGCCTACCTGCCTGGTGACGTCCCCTTGGACTATGAGCGGATCGCCAAAGACCTCGCCGCCGCAGCCGTGGACGCTGGCGCCGACCTGGGCACACCCCTGCCCCGGTTCTCCTTCGAACCAGGCCGGTCCATCGTCGGGCCCGCGGGCATGACCTTGTACGAGGTCGGGACGGTCAAACCTGTCCGCCTGGCCGACGGGACGGTGCGCACCTACGTCTCGGTCGACGGCGGTATGAGCGACAACATCCGCCCCGCCCTGTACCAGGCCGACTACCACGCCGTCCTGGCATCCCGGGTGGGTGCTGCCGAGACGGTCCAGGCCCGCGTCGTGGGCAAGCACTGCGAGTCCGGCGACATCGTCGTGCGTGACGTGCGCCTGCCGGCCGACATCCGCCGCGGTGACCTGCTCGCCGTCGCCGCCACCGGCGCCTACGGCCGCTCCATGGCCTCGAGCTACAACATCGTCCCCCGGCCCCCCGTCGTCGCCGTCGCCGAAGGTGCCTCCCGCGCCCTCGTGCGCCGCGAGACCGAGTCCGACCTCCTCTCCTTCGACCAAGGCTGACCTTCCGCCACCTCGTTCGGTCCGGACGGGATCGTCCTCTCTGCTACGGACGATCCTCGACTGAGCGAGATCGCAGAACGGCCGATAGCTAGAGGTAAGGCTAGCGACGTAGCCTTACCTCTAGGCGCTTGGCGGGAAAGGATGGGCTTCTGGCGATGATGGACCGGCTCGTCCCCGGCATCCAACCCACCCGTCTGCCCCGCCCTTTGGTCGCCGGACCCGATTCGTAGTGCTGCGCGGTAGCGTGGGGGTGTGACTCGGATCGACTGGCGGCAGTGGGCGGACGAGTCCGTGGTGCAGGTGGACCAGGAGACCAAGAGCGCCCAGGAGAGGGCCGCGGACGTGACGCGGTTCCGCTCGGACCTGGAGCAGGTCCGGGGCCGGGCCACGTCGCGGTACCTGGACGTCACTGCTGTCGCTGATGTGAACGGGCGGCTGGTGGACCTGCAGCTCGCCGCCGACGCGGTGCGGCGCGACCCACGAGACCTGGCGCGGATCATCCTGGATACCGCCGACGACGCCCGCCGCAACGCTGCGGACCAGGCGCTGGCCATGGCACGCGAGACGTTTGGCGCAGACTCGGGTCTGGTGGCCAGGCTCGCGACCGACCTCCAGCCCGACGCACGCTGACCCCACGGCGGGTTGGCGACCCGGGCGAACCTTCGGCGTCCGCCAGTCCGGTATCGTGACCGCCACTGCGACGAGACTTCGCGGTGGTTCTCGACTTGTGAGAGAAAGAGCGAGGCAAAACGACGGACTACTGGTGGGGAACCCCGACTGTCTGCTGGACGAGGGCGGCGATCTGGGCGTGGCCGGTGATGTTGGGGTGGTACCACTCTGCAGGTTGGACGCTCACCCGCGAGGAGACGTTTCCGTCGGCGCCGGCTTTGCCCTCGGTCTCGAAGAACTCGTTGATCCAGCGTTGGGGGTTGCGTTTGGTCATACTCGGGTCAGGTTCGTGGCCGGCGAACGCGGCCTGGGTGTTGACGAACGTGGCACGGACATGCGCGGGATTGAGGTTCCAGGTGGCGATGAGGATGATTTGGCGGCTGGCGACGTCGGCCTGGAGGCCACGGATACCGGCAGCCGCGTCGTAGCGGTTCGAGCCGGAGGTGAGCACATAGCTGGTGTCGGTACTCAGCAACGGGTAGCCGACCAGGACGATCCGTGCCGAAGGGCCGAGGCGGGCGTCCAGTGCGTCGAGGATTTCCCGTGTCGAGGCCATGACGTCGCCGAGACTGGCACGGGTGCCGTCCACACGCGCCTGGCAGTCGGACGGGTTGGCGGTGATCACCGAGAAGCACTTGTTGACCAGGTTGGAGAAGTTGCTGTTGTCGTTGCCGCCGACGGTCATCATGACCAGGTCAGCGTCCGCAGGGACTTTCGCGACCTGGGCGAGCACCTGCGCTGAGTTGTGCCCGCTGTGCGACAGGTCGACGAGGTTCACCTGCACACCCTGGGTGCCGAGCCAGTCGGCGTACACGCTTCCCCAGTTGCGCGTGCTGCGGAAGCTGCCGTCGTCGGCGCGGTAGGCCCCCGCACCGTTACCGGAGGTGTAGGAGTCGCCGATGAGCACGACAGTCATCTCCTGCGGCGCTGCCGCCACCGAAGCCCCGGTCACCGCGACCAGTACCAGGGCCGCTACGACCCCCTGTGCCAGCGCACCGGCCCAGCGACGAGAAGAGCGGACATGCCGCTTGGCCTGCGAAGAGTCCGACATGTCCCGATTGTCGTTCGTCGGACGAACGTCCGTCAAGCATCCGGTCCCACGCAGCTGCCCGGGCGAAAGGTCCCGAATGTCGTGCGAGGCCATCAAGGCGTCCACAGACCTTCAGGCACGGGGGCGTGGCAGGATCGACCCTGGAAGGAGGCTGTCATGGCACAGCGCAGCGCGTCGGGTACGTCAACCGCCGACCTCGTGGCCGGTTTCACCTCGGGGTTCGCACACAGGGTCCTGGCTGAGCACGGCGTGGTCTCAGGTCTGGGGGTGTGGTTGCTGTTGGCGCTGCTCGCGCCCGGGGCCGACGGTACGCAGCGCGCGGCGTTGGAAGAGACGCTGGGGACCGACGCCGACGACGCTGCGGCGCGCGCCGCGGACCTCCTGGACAACCCGCACCCGGAAATCGCCCAGGCCGTGGCCGTGTGGGCACAGCAGGCCTTCCTGACCCCGGCTTTCGACCAGTGGGGCGACGGGCTGCCCGCCACCGTGGCCCGCGGGGCCATGCCAACCCAGGCCGAGGCCGACGCCTGGACTGCCGAGCAGACCCTCGGGCTGATCAACAGGTTCCCCGTCCGCTTGAGACCAGACACCGCTGCTGTCTTGACCTCGGCGCTGGCGACCAAGATCACCTGGGACACCCCGTTCGACATGGCCGACGAACCGTTCACCGGGGCGTTCGCACAAGCCCGAGAGGTGCTCAGCAGCCGGCCCGCCCACGATGTGCACCTGGCCGACACCGCCGCCGCCGGACGCGTCGCCGTGCACAGCACCTGGTCGAGGGCAGGTCTGAGGGTGGTGTCGGTGGTCGCCGAGCCCGACTGCGCCATCACCGACGTGCACCGCGCAGCCCTGGAAGCAGCCACGCACCCTGACCCCGTGGACCTGTTCGACGTCCCGTTGGGCGCCGGGCACGCCTGGACGCTGGACGAGTCGACCCGACGCATGGTCAGCACCGTGGACCGCACATCCACCGCCCACGCCCACCTGCCAGCCTGGGACGCCGCGACGACGACGGGCCTGGAACGCGAACCCTGGTTCGCCGCGGCCCAGGCGACCATGGGCCAGTGGGTGCGCATCCGTGGCCCCCTGGACGGCCGGCAGTCAGCAGCCGCGTCCTACGACCGCACCGGTTTCACCGCCGCCGCCGTCACCGCCTTCACCGCGCGCCTGGGCGCCGCGGCCCCGGTCCACCCTCCCCGCGACGTGCGGATCCGCCACCTCGAAGTCCGTTTCGACCGTCCGTACGCCGTCGTCGCCCTCATCCACCCCGTCGACGCGCTCGACCGCACGATGGACCGCTGGAAAGGCGTCCCCGTGTTCAACGCCTGGGTCGCCGACCCGCGCTGAAGCGAACTATCATGATGGTGTTGTTCTACGTGCTGACCGCCACCTTCTTGCTGCTGCACGAGATCGAGTCTGGTTACGTGAAAGAGTGGGAGATCCTGCGGCTCCCGGGAGAAATCACCGGGTTCCTGCTGATGCACATCCCGATTCTCTTCGCGCTGTTCTACGGTTTCTACGGCATCGTCGAGCACCCGGGGGCCAGAACACCGATCGGGGTGGCGATCGGGCTGGGCGGGCTCTTGCCCTGGCTGGTTCACAAGGTCGTCGTCAACAAGCGAGAGTACTTCAGCAGTGCGGTGTCGAACGTCATCATCTACGGCAGCGCCGTGTCAGGGCTGGTGCTGGTCGTGCTAGCGGTGGTCTGATCCACGTCGTGGACCAGCGACGGCAGGTCGCTCCGGAAGCAACACCTGGGTCAGGCGCCCAGCAATGGTTGGTCGAAGTAGAACAGGGCCTCGTTGATCGCCAGGACGTCGTAGGTGCCGCGGGAGATGAAGTACTCCACGATCACATCTGCGGTCAGCGCTGACGACAGGGTGTATCCGGCGCGGGCCAGCAGCGCGTGGGTCTCGTCCAGGTCCAGGCCCATCCCGACGGCCAACGCCAGTGCGGTGCGTTTGGACGGCATGTAGCCAGGGTTGGACCGCATCTTGGAGAACAGCCGGCGGTCCAGGTTCGCCCGCCGGTACACCTGCACGTCGCTCAGCTGTTTGGTGTCGATGAGCCGCAGCAGCGTTGTCGCGAACGGTTCGTCCAGGTTCTCCAGCGCGGTGGCCAGGTGTGCCGCCGGCGCGCCCCGGGCTTGGAGAGGGGCTTGTGCAGGGCCTGGAGCGGGGGAGCGTTGGGGGGTCGTCGCCCCCGAGGGGCTCCGGCTGGACGGGCGCGGCAGGGCCGGTCCAGCCGGGGCAGAGGGCGCCGGACGCCTGAGCTTGTACCGCTCACCGTCGACCAGTGCCGGCCTGGACCGGTCGGCGCCAGGCTCAGGTTCGGCAGTGGCAGGCAGCGGCGCAGACGGATCTTCCCACGCCTGCCACGCTGAGGGTTGTGCCCGAGGGGCAGGTGGGGCGTACCCGCCGTCGGGCGGTTGCCCCGATGCCTGCTCGTCTGGGACCAGTTCGTCGTAGGCCAGCCCGTCGTGGTCCAAGGCCCCTGGCGGCTGGGCGGCGTCCCCCATGGGCGGCCCGGCCGCCAGTATGCGAGGTGCGTGCAGCACCTGGGCCAGACGCCGCATCCGCCGTGAGTCGAACACCTCCCGGTCATCGACGACCAGCCGGACCTCAAGGTCAGTCTCGGCATCCCGGATCGTCGCGGTCGCCACCCGCACAGCCCGGGCACTGTGCCGTCCCGACGGCATCCGCAACGTCACCGTCGTCGCCCCCTGCGCCTGCGCCGCCCCCAACGTCTCGCGGTACGCCTTGCGCGCCGCCCACGCTCCCCGCCACCGAGGCGCGGCATCCCCCCGATCGGCCCGGACGATGGTCATCGGCACAGCGTGACTCCCCTGAAAGACGGAGATGCCATGCTCTCACACCCTCGTCCCCCAGCCGTTAATCGAGCCTGTTCTGCACCGGTGGCGTTCTCACCAGGGGAACAGTCCTAGCTCGCACGTCGCGGATCCGCTCCAGCCAATGTCGGATAACACCGTGCTGACCGAGTCAGGTCGAAGGCACGTGGCAGATCGGCGTCGGCGGTGTCGGGCGCTCATACGTCCGTTCAGCACGTCGAGGCATGCGACTGGTGTGGTTCGGTCCCGACTCGACCTCGTCGCTGTCCCGCACCGGGCGCCGCCCTGATCCTGCGACACCGGAGGCTAGCGACGGAGTGGGAATCCGGTCGGCAGCTAGGCTGAAGTCCAAACGGCAGCGCTTATGCGGGAAGGTGGGCCAGGTGCAGGGAGCAGGCGTGATCGTCTTCGGGCCGTTCACCAAAGACCTCGATCGTTTGACCTTCACCTGCGGCAAAGAGGAACTGGACCACTGGTTCCGGTACATGGCTGGCCAGCAGGAGCGAGACAACACGGCGCGCACCATCTTCGGGATGGACGAGCGCCAGGTCCGGGTCGCATCGTTCTACACGCTGGTCGCGACCCGGCTCGAGGTTGCTGAGGTCGAAGGCACGGCGCTCGGGTCGAAGTATCCCGTCTCGGCCATCCTGCTGGCACGGCTGGCAGTCCATGTGGAGTACCAGGGAGAAGGACTTGGGAAGCGCACCCTGCTCTACGCGCTAGCGAACCTGGCAGGCGTGTCCGAGCAGGTTGGGTTCGAGGTGGTCGTCGTCGACGCCATCGACGACGAGGCGGTCGGCTTCTACCAGAAGTACGGCTTCCGCCAGCTCTCTGACGACGGCCGTCGGCTCTTCTTGACGACCAAGGACCTGCGCAAGACCTTCACCCGGCCAGAGGAGTAACGGTCTGGAAACGTACGGCCGATGTGTGTACTGTACCCGTACGGACTGCCATCGGGCAGCGCCGGTGAGCCCAGACGAAGAGAGCATGACCATGTCTACCCAGCGCAACGCTCGCCTCGACATGCGGTTGAGCGCCGAGGCCCTGGCCACCATCCGGGAGGCCGCTGCTGTCCAGCAGCAGGACGTGACGTCGTTCGTGCTCGGGGCAGCGATGGATCGTGCTCGGGAGGTGCTGATCAACGAACGAGTGCTGGTGCTGTCGTCGTCGGAGGCCACCCGCCTGGAGTCGGCGCTGGATTCCGAGCCCCGCGTCGTGCCTGAGCTGGCCCGCCTCATCGAGGACGTGCGGGGGCTCAAACGGGCCAGTTCTGGCCAGCCGTGACTGAGAACACCCTCATCGTGTCCAGGCTCCCGGCGAGGTGACGAAGTTAGTGGGGCGCCGACGCATCACCCGAAAGTGATGGGCCCCTCGCCGACGTGCGAGCTAGCTCGCACGTCGCGGATCCGCTTCAGGCGATGCCACCGTGACCAGGGGACACTGGGTCTCAGGAGCGCGCGGCGTGGTCGGAGCCGACGATCTTGTTCCAGTCGGCGGGGATGGATGCTGGTGCTGCGGCTGGTGAGCGGCGCACGACTCCGAGGGCTTGGGCGGCGGCGCCCCAGGCCAGGTCGGTGCCGCGGGCGTCGGGCACGTAGTTGGTGGCGTGGGTGGGGCGGATGCCGACACTGGTGGCGACGTCGATGGCGTCCATGTTCGCGCCGAGGAACAAGAACTCCCAGCCGTGCTTTTCTTGCTGGCGCCGGACCATGTCGCGGACCTGGAACAGGGCGTAGTGGCGGCTGGAGTTCTCCTGGCCATCAGTGATGATGACGACCATGACCTTGTCGGCGCGGTACTTGCGGGCGACGGAGCGCTGGACCCGCACGATCTTGTCCACGGTGCGCCCGATCGCGTCGAGCAGGGCGGTCGAGCCGCGCACCCAGTAGTCGTCGCGGGTCAGCGGGGCGACGGCCGCCAGGTCGACACGGTCGTGCAGCAGCTCGTACTCGTGGTCGAACAACACGGTGGTGACCCGTGCCTGGCCCGGGTCGGCCTGCAACGTGGCCAAGGTGGAGGCAAAACCGCCGATGGTGTCGGCTTCGAGCCCGCACATCGAACCGGACCGGTCGACGATGAAGACGATCTCTGTGCGCTGGTCCCAGGTCTCGTCGTGCTGGTCGTTGGTGGTGCGTCGGGCTGACATGGCAGCTCCTCTCGTCGTTGGTGCTGCCACGCTATGGACCAGCGACGGTCGGCAGGTCGCTCCGGAAGCGACATCCAGCTCAGGTGCCGAGCAATGGTTGGTCGAAGCAGAACAGGGCCTCGTCGATCGCCAGGACGTCGTAGGAGCCGTGGGTGCTCGTCATGTAGGGTAGATTAGATCTACGTTAGATTTGATCTACCGTAGACTGGATCTACCTTAGATTGGATCTACGTAACTGAGGAGGGATGGCTGTGGAGTTCCACGGGCGGGAGCGGGACCTGGCGGTGCTGGAACAGCAGTGGCGCAAGGTCGTCGACGGCAGCGCTGCAAGCCGGGGGCGGGCGGTGCTCGTCGCTGGACGCCGCCGGGTCGGCAAGTCGCGGATGGTGCAGGAGTTCGCTGACCGGGTCGGGGCGCCCGGCATCGTGTTCCAGGCCACGCAGGGGCGGCGCCCGGCGGCTGAACGGGCTGACCTGGCCGACGCTGTCGCCCAGTCTGACCTTCCGGGCCGCTCGGAGGTGGCGGGGTTGGCGGCGTCGGACTGGAACCAGGCGTTGCGCCTGCTTGCCCTGGCCCTGCCCGCTGATGTCCCGTCGTTGGTGGTCCTGGACGAAGTCCCTTGGCTGATGGCTGAGGACGAAGAGTTCGAGGGCGCGCTGCAGACCGTGTGGGACCAGCACTTCAGCTCCAAGCCGGTGCTGTTGTTGCTGGTCGGTTCGGACCAGTCGGTGATGTCGTCGCTGCAGTCGCCCGACCGGGCGTTCTTCGGCCGTGCTGCCATGATGGCCGTCGAGCCGTTGCACCTGGCCGACGTCGCCGACGCCACAGGCCTGCCTGCGCCGGACGCAGTGGACGCCTGGCTGATGACCGGGGGTTTCCCGGAGATCGTCGCATCCTGGCCGCACGGGTGCTCAAGGGTCGAGTTCTTGCGCCGTTCGCTGGCCGACCCTCTGTCGCCCTTGCTGGTGTCTGGCCAGCTGACCTTGCTCGGGGAGTTCCCCACACCGTCGTTGTCGCGGCGGGTGATCGAAGCTGTCGGTGCTGGGGAGCGCACATATTCCACGATCGCGGCGGCGGTCAGCCCTGACCGGGCCATCGGGTCGGGGACCCTGAGTCCGCTGCTCAAGACGTTGTGCGAACGACGTGCTGTGGCCGTCGAGCTGCCCTTGTCGACCAAGGGCGACACCAGCAACCGCCGCTACCGTGTGGCCGACCCGTACCTGCGGTTCTGGCTCGCGTTCGGCGTCGACGCCGTGCTCCTGGCCGAGCGCGGACGTCCTGACCTGGCCCTGGCCCGGGTTGAGCGGTCCTGGGGGGCCTGGCGGGGACGGGCAGTCGAACCCCTGGTCCGCTCCAGCCTGGAACGTCTTCTCCCCGACGACACCTGGCCTGACGTCATGACCGTCGGCGGGTGGTGGAACCGCCGCAACAACCCCGAGATCGACCTGGTCGCCGCCGACCGCTCCCCAGCCCGGCACCTCGGCTTCATCGGCTCCGTCAAGTGGCACGACACCGCTGTCTTCGACCACCACGACCTCGGCCACCTCCTCCGCGACGCCCCAGCCGTCCCCGGGGCCGACCCCCACACCCCCCTCGTCGCCGTGAGCCGCAACGGCGCCGAACCCACCCTGCCCCTAGCCGCCTGCTGGACCCCCGACGACCTGGTATCCGCCTGGCGGTAACCTGCCAGGAGCGGTGTGCCGGTGACGAAATGGTCGGTCGCATCCTCTGCTCCTCCTTGATGCCGGACGTGTCGACCCCGGGGCTGACCCTTGGCCAAATACCTGAGCGTCTGACGAAGCGCACACTGAGCAACCCTCGGCGCAATGCGGCGAATCGGGCACGTTTGGGGTGGTTTGGACGTAGGGTGGCGGAATGCTGTCGGGTGAGGTGCTGTCGCGGTGGTTGCAGCAGCAGGCTGGGACGGTCGTGCAGGGATCGCGGATTTCCATCGGCACGAGTGGGTTGCTGCGGGTCTCCAGCGCCCCGGACTCGGTGCCGGTGCAGGTGTCGTTGCCGGTGATGCACGGGGGCCAGGCGGCGGTGGCCCGGGCGCGTGACGCCGCAGGGGTGGAGATGGCTCTGCGGGTGCAGGCGGTGATCTCTGAGCACGACCGGGCCCGGCAGATGGAACGGCTGACAAGTATGGTCACGGTCGCCACCGCGGCGCGCGAACGTCCTGACCTGTACCCGGCGATCTTGCCGGTGCGCGAGTCGTTCGTCATCACGGTGCCGGGGGCGCAGATGCCGATGGTGGGTGCGGCGCCGGAGTACGAGCTGTGGTGCGACCTCATGGCGTGGTGCCCCGGCGACCTGAACGACTGGGAACGCACGACGGGTCCGCGTGGGCTGGAGAATGTGCTGGCTCTGTTCGTGCCGGTGATGGTCACAGTGCAGGCGGTGCACGAGAACCTGGGGATCGTCCACCGGGACATCACGCCGAACAACGTCCTGGTGGACGCTTCGGGGCGGCTGCTCCTGGCGGACTGGGGTATCGCCCACGGGATCGCCGCGGACCAGACGTCGACGTACACCCAGCTCATCGGCAACCAGGGGTTCGCCCTGCCGCCTGAGATGCTGATGGGGGACCCGTCGGTCGGACGCTACACCGACGCGTGGTACCTGGGGTGCCTGCTGGCCTGGATGCTCACCGGCGACACCCCCGGGGCCCAGCACGGTTCGCGGTGGTTGCCGCCAGGGCTGCCGACCGGTGGCCTGGGCGATGTGGTCCGGGTTGTGCTGACCGGGCTGTGCGCGCCTGACCCGCGCGAGCGGCTCGACCTGCGGTCTGCGCTGACCGCGCTGTACGAGGGGCGAGCCCCAGCGGTGACCGTCACGCGCCCGGGTTCGGTATCACCCTGGGGGATTGCGACCCCCATGCCAGGGGCGGACCGGCGGGACAAAACGAATACCCGCACATCACCTTCGGACCCGGGGCGGAAAGGCGCCTACTCTTGGGCGGTTCTCGTCGTCTCTGTCATCATGAGCCTGGCAGTGTTTGCCTTTGCAGGGTGGCTGGTCTATCTGGCGTCCCAGGACGACGAGCCGGGCAGGCGCACGAGCAGCAAGTGGTACGTGGTGTGGGACGGGGGCACCGATCCGTTCACCTGGGAGGGGCAGTCGCTCCCGCCGGTGTACATCTTTGCCTCGGAGGAGCACCTGCCCCGGCAGATCACCTGCGACGGCTGGGAAAAGCCGCGAGATGCGTCGTTTACCGAGAATCCTCACGGTAAGATCGACCTGGACCCGCTGGTGCTCACCGCTGACGTCGACGTAGAGGTCACGGTGGGGAGCGGGTGCAGCAAACTCGATATCACGCTGTCGCCCGAGGCGAACTGGACCATTACGTGGAATGGTGTTGACGAGTACGGCGCGTCGCCAAAAATGACGATCGCCCAGGAGGGTGATACCGACACTATCGACTGGACGGTTGGCCAGGAGACGTTCGAGAACATCCCAGACCCAGGCCAGCCGACGCTGCACCTGACAATCGAGGCGAGAGGGGCGGTCTCCGTCGACGCCTCCTACCTCAAGTGGAAGGACGGTTCTGGAGCGTTCCCCATCTGGGGGCACTACAAGTTTGCCCGCTTCTGGTTCCCGTCCACAGACGAGCTGCCCCGGCAGATCAAATGCACCACGGCTGACTTCTCCGGACTGGACTTCCGTCAGCTCACGCTGGACGCCGACACAGACGTGGACATGGTCTACGGATCACGGTGCCCGCGAAACACGATCCTGCTCTCGCCCGACCAGAACTGGACCCTCGAGTGGACCGGCACCGGCTCGGCCACCCTCGAGGTCGCCGACGGCGTCGGTGCGCCCTCCGGGCAGACTCTCGAAAAGGGCACCACAACCCTCACCAACGTCGTCGACCCTGGCCGGCCCACCCTTCACCTGGTGGTCACCAGCGAGACCGCCGTCCACGTCGAACCCCTCCGTGCCGTGTACTAGGGCGTGTCTCTTAACCCCCCGTGCGTGCCGGGCGCGTCGCGGCGTGCGGGGGGGGGGGTCATAGAGACACGCCTTAGGGCAATACGGCGACGTCTCACGGGGTGGTGCGACGGGTCGGTCGGCCCGGCGGGACCTATCCTGGGAGCCGTCGTCAGCACAGGGAAGAGGTTGGCCAGTGTCGTTGCGTGTGGCTGTGGTGGGCTGTGGGACCGTCGGGTCGCAGGTGGTGCGGCTGCTCACGACGCAGGTCGAGGACCTGTCCGCCCGGGTGGGCGACCGCCTGGAGCTGGTTGGGGTGGCAGACCTGAACCGTGAGGCGGTGATCGCGCAGGGGGTGGACCCGGCGCTGGTCACCGACGACGCCGCTGACCTGGTCACACGGGCAGATATCGTCGTCGAGCTCATCGGGGGGGCTGAGCCTGCGCGCCGGTTCATGCTGGCAGCGATGGCGTCGGGCGCGTCGGTGGTGACCGCGAACAAGGCGCTGCTCGCCGCGGACGGTCCGACGCTGTACGACGCTGCCGCCGCAGCAGGTGTCGACCTGTACTACGAAGCGGCGGTCGCCGGCGCGATCCCGGTGGTGCGGGTGGTGCGCGAGGGGATGCACGGCGACCAGGTCAAACGGGTGCTCGGTATCGTCAACGGCACGACGAACTACGTGCTGGACACGATGGCCAGCTCCGACCTGGACCTGGAACGGGCCGTCAAAGACGCCCAGCGCCTGGGTTACGCCGAAGCCGACCCGACCGCTGACGTCGAGGGCCACGACGCCGCCGCCAAAGCCGCGCTGCTGGCCTCCATGGCTTTCCACTCGCGGGTGTGCCTGGCCGACGTCTCGTGCGAGGGCATCGGCGGTGTGACTGCCGACGACGTGGCGTGGGCCGCGCGGACCGGTCACGTCGTCAAGCTCTTGGCGGTGGCTGAACGCCTCGACGCCGGGATCTCGGTACGTGTCCACCCGGCTCTTGTGCCGTTGACCCACCCGTTGGCCAGTGTGCGCGGGGCGCTCAACGCGGTGTTCATCGAGGCTGAGCACGCTGGTCCGATCATGCTGTACGGGCAAGGTGCCGGTGGGGAACCGACGGCGTCGGCGGTGGTCTCTGACGTGGTCTCAGCGGCCCGCAACCGGGTGACCGGCGGGCAGGGCCCCCGCGAGTCGGCGTACGCCAACGTTCCGGTGCTGCCGCCGGAGGCCGCCGTCAGCCGGTTCCAGGTCCGGATGGACGTGGCTGACCGCACCGGGGTGCTGGCCAAGATCTCCGCCGCCCTGGCCGACGCGGACGTCTCCATCGAGTCCGTCCGCCAGAACCCCAGCCCTGGCCCGCGTGGTCTGGCCCACCTGGTCATCACCACCCATGGGGCCACCGAGGCTGCGAGGGTCGCGACGATCGCCGCCCTCGAACGCCTGGACGTCGTGGACACGGTCGTGTCTGTGCTTCGAGTCGAAGGAGACATGCTCTGATGGCCCACCAGTGGCGTGGTGTGATCGGCGAGTACGCCGACCGTCTGCCCGCGCACACCCAGACCCATGTCGTGACCCTGCGTGAGGGAGGCACCCCGCTGGTCGACGCACCGGTGCTGTCGGCTGCGACCGGTGCCGACGTGTACCTGAAGTTCGAGGGGGTCAACCCGACCGGGTCGTTCAAGGACCGGGGGATGACCACGGCGATCTCCGCCGCCGCGCACCACGGTGCCAAAGCGGTGGTGTGCGCGTCCACGGGGAACACCTCAGCGTCCGCGGCGGCCTACGCCACGCGCGCTGCGATGGTCTGCGCAGTGTTGGTCCCCGACGGCAAGATCGCCATGGGCAAGCTCTCCCAGGCGGTGGCCCACGGGGCACGGTTGTTGCAGGTCGACGGTAATTTCGACGACTGTCTCGTCGCCGCACGCAAGCTCGCCGAGGCGTACCCCGTCGAGCTGGTGAACTCGGTCAACCCCGACCGTATCGAAGGCCAGAAGACTGCTGCTTTCGAGATCGTCGACCAGCTTGGCGACGCCCCCGACATCCACGTCCTGCCCGTCGGAAACGCAGGCAATATCACCGCCTACTGGAAGGGTTACCGCGAGTACGCCGGTCTGGACGCCGGCGCCGCCCACGGTGCTGTGGCCACCCACACCCCGACCATGTGGGGTTTCCAGGCGGCAGGGGCTGCCCCGATCGTCCTGGGCCACCCCGTCGACGAACCCGAGACCGTCGCCACCGCCATCCGCATCGGCAACCCAGCGTCGTGGGAACAAGCCGTCGAAGCCCGTGACGTCTCTGGCGGCCTCATCGAAGCCGTCACCGACCCCCAGATCCTCGCCGCCCACCGCCTGTTGTCGTCCAAAGTCGGCGTCTTCGTCGAACCAGCGTCCGCAGCAGGTGTCGCCGG
>WRET01000078.1 GCA_009779195.1 Micrococcales bacterium | reverse complement strand
CGTCTTGAACATCAGGTCGTAGCGTGGCGGCACGAACGCGCCCACCACCACAAGGGCGGGGCTGGCAGGTGTTGGAGTGTCCATAGCACCATCCTCGACGGGCACGACGACCCCTGGACGCCCCAGTTCCTGGACGGGTACACACCGGTGGGCTGTGGACGGTTCGCCAATGGGTATCGCTGGTGGTGCTCGCCCTGGACTCCTTCGTGGCGCCCGGCGACGACGCGTGCGAAAGGCAACAGGCGAGGTCTGGCCGTCTGAAGAGTTCCCATTTGCTGTGGCTCAGCCGGTGAGGGTGGCCATCCAGGTCTCGACGGCTTCGGGGGTGCGGGGGAGGGCGGCGGAGAGGTTCTCGTGGCCGGTGGGGGTGACCAGGACGTCGTCTTCGATGCGGACACCTATGCCGCGGTACTCGGGGGGGACGAGGAGGTCGTCGGGCTGGAAGTACAGGCCGGGTTCGATGGTGAAGACCATGCCGGGTTCCAACGTTGCGTCGAGGTACATGTCGCGGCGGGCCTGGGCGCAGTCGTGGACGTCGAGGCCCAGGTGGTGGGAGGTGCCGTGGACCATCCAACGGCGGTGCTGCTGCTGGTCGGGGTCGAGGGCGACCTCGGGGGCGACAGGGAGCAAGCCCCAGCCGGCCAGGCGGTGCGCCAGGACGACCATGGCGGCGTCGTGCACGTCACGGAAACGGGCACCGGGGCGGACCACGGCGAACGCGGCGTCGGCGGCGTCGAGGACTGCTTGGTACACCCGGCGCTGGACGTCGCTGTAGTGCCCGTCGACCGGGAGGGTGCGGGTCAGGTCAGCGGTGTACAGGGAGTCGGCTTCAACCCCAGCGTCGAGCAGGAGCAGGTCGCCGGGGCGCACAGGGCCGTCGTCGTCGGTCCAGTGCAACGTGGTGGCGTGCGGTCCGGCCGCGGCGATGGTCTCGTAGCCGACCGCGTTGCCCTCGGTGCGGGCGTGGGCACCGAAGGTGGCTTCGACGACGCGTTCGCCGCGGGGGTGGGCCATGGCCTGCGGTAACGCCTTGACCACCTGTTCGAAACCTTCGATGGTGGCGGCGACCGCACGGCGCAGCTCGGCGATCTCGTAGGCGTCTTTGACCAGGCGCAGCTCGGAGACGGCTTCGCGCAGCTTGTCGTCGCCGTCAGGGTCGGTGTGGCCGCGGACCTCGTCGACCAGGGCGGTGACCGCCTCGTCGGCGTGGGGGACCACGAGCAGCTGCACACCGTCGTCGCCGACGTCTTTGGCCAGGGCGTCGCGCAGGTCTGCCAGGTCGGCGGTGCGCAGGCCTGTGACGGTGGCGATGTCGTCGAGGGTCGGGCGCGGACCAACCCAGAACTCGCCGATACTGGCGTCGGCGAAGAACTCGGGGGTGTCGCGCCCTGCCGGTGGGCGCACGTACAACGTGGCCTCGTCGGGGTCGATGGTCAGCACCGCGTCGGGTTCGTGCTCGCCGCCCAGCCCGGTCAGGTGCGCGAAAGCCGCGTGGGGGCGGAAGCGGTAGTCGGTGTCGTTGGACCGCACCTTGCGCGTGCCCGCGGGGATGACCAGCCGCACCGGTCGGTCGAACCGGGCGAGCAACCGTGCGCGCCGGTCAGCGGCATGGTCCGCCGCCTGCGACCGGGACGCGGAAGGCGCCTGCCGAGGACCCCACCCCGACATCACCCACGCCAAGAACACCGGAGAGCTGGGACGTAACGACCGGTTGGTCACACGTTCGTCAAGGGGCTGCGGGTCGCTCACACCTCAAGTCTGGCACCTGTGGGTCGGTAGTGTGGGCGACGTGCGTATCGACCTGCATGCCCACACCACCGCCTCCGACGGGACCACATCGCCGACCGAGCTGGTGAGCCAAGCCCACGACGCCGGGCTCGACGTCGTGGCGATCACCGACCACGACACCGCTGTCGGCTGGGACGAGGCCGTCGACGCGGCCCGGTTGCAGGGAGTGGGGTTGGTGCGGGGGATGGAGATGTCCACGCGGTACCACGGTATGAGCGTGCACCTGCTGGCGTACCTGCACGACCGGGACAACCCGGCGCTGGTGGCCGAGCTGGCCCGCACCCGTGAGCAGCGTGCCGCGCGTGTGCGCGCCATGGTCGACAAGCTCGCCCGCGACTACCCCCTGACCTGGGACGACGTCGTCGCGCAGGCCGACGGGGCAACGGCGGTCCTGGGCCGGCCCCATATCGCGGACGCTCTCGTCGCCGCTGGGATCGTCCCGGACCGGTCCGCGGCGTTCGAACACCTGGTGTCGACGTCAGGTCCGTACTACGTGCGTTACCACCCGACCCCGACCGACCAGGCGGTCGCTCTGGTCCGTGCCGCTGGCGGAGTCCCGGTGCTCGCCCACCCCGGTGCCGAGTCCCGCGGGCAGATCCTGCCCGACGACGCTATCGCCACCCTGGTCGATATCGGCCTGGCAGGTGTCGAGGCCCACCACCGCGACCACTCACCGGTCCAGGTCGCCCGCCTGGTCGCGCTCGCCTCCCGCTGGGACCTGCTGGTCACCGGCGCGTCCGACTTCCACGGCACCGGAAAACCCAACCGGCTCGGTGAGAACCTCACCACCGGCGACGTCTTGGACGCCATCGCCGCGCAAGGCGTGACCTGCGTGGTCATGTGACCGCTGCCCGAGCTGGCGGTGCACCGCGGCGGCGGCCATCCCTGCCAGGACAGCTTTGACCAGGTCGCCGGGCAGGAACGCCACGGCCTGCCCGGCTGTGAGCGCCAGGTCTTGGTGGGTCACGACGGCCCACCACGGCACCCCGAGGGCATAGTCGACGACGACACCGCCAGCCAGGCACGCGACGACCAGCCCGGGCACCCGGTACCTGGTAGGCAGGCACAGCGCACGACGGGCCACCAGACCGACGACCAGTGCCGCCGGCAGCCATCCGAGGAGGAACCCGCCGGTGGGTCCGACGACCACCGCGACACCGCCGCGTCCGCCCGACAGCACCGGCAACGACGCCATGACCAGCACGAGGACCACCGCGACTGCTGCTGAGCCGCGCTTCGGCCCGAGCACCGCCCCGGCGAGCATGACTCCTAGGGTCTGGGCAGTCAGCGGCACAGCCAGGCCGAACGCGTACAGCGACGGGACTGTCCCGAGCGCCACGATCAGCGCGGCGAACAGTGCGACCTCTGCCACAGCCCGTGCTTTGACGACCTCATTCATAGCTTTCTCCACCCACTGCGGTGCTGGACTGGTCGGTACTGTTCGCGAGGTACGAACCAGATCGCGACGTGCGGACGTCGAGGTTCGTCCTTCGCGATCTGGTTCGCACCGCGGCGAGCCCGCGTGAACACCTCATGGGTGTTCGCTCCGGTCGAAGAAGGACCGGGCGACGATGGCTTCGGAGAGGGTGCGGGAGCGGTCCAGGCATCGCAGCAGGAGGGGGACAGTCACGGGCAGGACGGCCGGGCGCAGGCCGCGGGCACGTTGGGCGTCACGCAGGGTCTGGGCCTGGTCGACGAGCTCGGGGACGAAACGGATGGTCAACGCCACGGTCAGGGCCAGGGTGTGGGTGGCAAGACCGGCACGGCGCAGGGGACGGGTGGCGCCGAGGACCACGTCGAGCAGCTCTTCAGGGGTGGTCGACGCCATGACCGCCAGGGCAGGCAGGCACAGCGCGGCCATGCGCAGCACAGAGCCGGTTGCTGCCGCCGCGTCGCGGGTCACCAGCTGCATCCCAGCTGTGACCACGAGCGCGACCGCCCACCAGCCGGCCAGACCGCCGAGCCGACGCCACACCGGTCGTGCTGCGACCAGTGCCACCGCTCCCAAACCCACGACTCCGCCGAGCAGCACACGTGACGACGACACCGCGCACAACAGCCCCAGCGCTATGACCACGACGATCTTTGCCGGAGCCGGGACCGCGCGCAGCGGTCCGTGCCGGACCTCGGCGGTCAGCACCGTGCTGCCCAGACGGCGAGGTCGCGGTAGGCCGTGAGTGCTGGTCCAGGTGCGTCGTCGGCGACGACGCGTCCGTGGTCGAGCACGAGCACCCGGTCGAACCCGTCGAGCAGGTCCAGGTCGTGGGTCGCCACGACGGCCTGCACGTCCAGGTCGGCGAGCAGCTCGGCGAACCGCAACGACCGGGCCAGGTCCAGCGTCCCTGTCGGTTCGTCGAACAGCACCGTGGCCGGACCGCACACCAGCACCGCCGCCAGGGCGACCAGCTGTTTCTCGCCGCCGGACAGCGTTGCCGCGGTGCGTTGCGCCAGGTGGCCGATGCCGAACCGGTCGAGCACCGCCGCCACCTGTGCGTCACGTCCGGCCAGCGGCACCCCCCGGTTCTTCAGCCCGAACGCGATGTCGTCGGCGACGACCGGCATGACGATCTGGTCCGCCGGGTCCTGGAAGCAGAACCCGACCTGCTGGCGCACCTGCCGGCCGTCGCGCACAGTGTCCAGGGCCCCCAGACGCACAGACCCGGTCTCTGGCGCGACCAGGCCGTCCAGCAGCCGCAGCAACGTGGACTTGCCTGACCCGTTGGCCCCCACCACCGCGATCCGTCGCTCGTCGAGCACCAGGTGGTCCACCCGCAGCACCGTGCACCCGTCGTGGCGTACGCACACATCGTCGAGCTCGAAACGCGGCAACGTCATGTTGCCAGACACTAGTTCAGCCCGGACTGCGGACCGTGTTGCCGATCCCTACAAAGGTCAACGAGGGTCTGTGATGGAGGCGAGGACCACCGGCCAGCCAGTGCTGCCGTCACGCACGACCAGGAGGAACGGGCGGTCGAAGCGGATCTCTTCGACCTGGTCGGGCAGAGGGGCGGACTTGGGCAGCACAGCGATCTCGGTGACCGCGGCGGCCCGGGTCCCGTCTTCGGCGACCTGCACGACGGTCTGCTGCACGGCCTGGCTGACTCCGGCCGGTCCGCCGTCAGCGCGGATCCCGCTCAACGAGTGGTCGTCGTCGATACCCAGGCTCGCCAGCAGGTCCATGAGGTCGGTGGTCGTCGACAGGTCCAGCACAGGGATGGTGAGCCGGACAGGGTAGGCAGGCACGTTGTCGAGAGCGGCCAGCAGGTCGGCGAGCGTCTGCGGGTCGATGAGGGTGGGGTCGTCGGTCTCGGGGGAAGCCGGGCAGTCGCACACCGCGTCGCTCGGGCAGTCACAGCCCACAGGCAGGACCAGGTCGGCCGAGAGGGTGTCGGAGTACCTCAGGCGCACAGCCTGCCAGCCGTCAGCCTTGTTGACCGACACAGTCAGCTCGGCGTGCATGGTCGGGACCTGGACCACACCGCTACCTGTGCGGAAGTCCGCGTCGTAGGTGTCAGCAGGGTCGAACGGCTGCTCCCAGGCGGCAGCGAGCACCAAAGCGTCCTGGATCACCGCGAAGGTCGCAGCGTCGGGCTGGATTCCGCTGGTCTCGACCAGCCCTCCGGTGTTCTCTTTGACCCACGACGACAGGTCGGCGATCCCGGCGGCGGTGCTCAGGTCGGTGACCAGCACCGGCGCACCGTACTGCTGGGCGAGACGGTCGAGGAACGCCGGTGCCGCCTCGGCGTCGTCGTCCAAGACGATGCGTTGGGCGGTGTGCAGGACGGGCACGTCCGGCAGGTCGCCTCGTACCGCGGCCGGGTCGCCGTCGTAGCGCCGCAACGCGTCCTGCAAGGCGACGACCGCTGCGGTGCGCTCGGCCCCCGCCGCTCCCAGGGCCGCGTCGAACGGTGCAGCCTCGTTGCCGACCGCCCCCTCGCCGAGCATGGCTAACGCTGTGACCAGGCTCGACGGCGAGAGGACAACATTGGCGTCCTTGCCGTCGCGCAGCATCTGGACACCCAGCGCCCAGGTCGCAGCCACCACGTCGTCGTTCACCTCGGGGGCAGCTGTCCGGGTCGGGGTCGGTGCCGGGTCGTCCGACCCGCTCTGGGAGCACCCCACCACCAACCCAGCTGTGACCAGCGCCACACACACGAAACCTTGCCGTCTCCGCATATGTGCAGTGTCCATCACCTTGCCCCACCCGGCAGCTGTTAGGGCGTGTCTCTGAACCCCCCGCACGCCGCGACGCGCCCGGCACGCACGCTGGCAGCGTCGTCGTCGTCGGCAGCACCTCCAGTGCTGCTCTCCTTCGTCGCCTTGCCAGCGCACGCACCGGACACGCCGCGCTCGCACGGGGGGTTAAGAGACACGCCCTAGGCCCCTCAGCGAGGGTCGGTGATGGAGGCGAGGAGGACAGGCCACCCGGTGGTGCCGTCGCGGATGATGAACAGGAACGGGCGGTCGAACGAGATCTCGAGGATCTCTTGCGGGGGGAGGGCACCTTCGCCCATGGCGATCTCGGTGACGGCGGCAGCGCGGGTGCCGTCCTCGTCGACCTGGAGCACAGCCTGCTGGACAGCCTGGGTGACCACGACCGCCTTACCGTCAGCGCGGACCCCCGTCAGGCCTTGGCCGACGATACCCAGGTCAGTGAGCACCGTGACGAGATCGGTGGTCGTGACGAGGTCCAGCGTGGGGACAGCGAGGCTGACCTCGGTGGGCTGGGCTGTGTCCAGGGCGGTAGAAAGGTTGGCGAGCACCTGGGGATCGACGAGGCCGGGGTTGGTGTAGACATCTGGCGGGGAGGTGCACTCCTCGCCGCCGTCGGCTGGCGGGACGCACTGTGCTGGTGGCAGCAGCAGGTCTGCGGAAAGGTCGTCGGTGTACCCCAGGCGCACAGCCTGCCAGCCGTCGGATTCGACGACGGCGACCGACAGCTCGGCGTGCATCGTGGGGACCAGGACGGGCACGAGGTCCGGTTGCGCCTTGTTGCCGGGTGCTGCTGCGGCGAAGCTGGCGTCGTACGTGGCGTAGGGGTTGAAGGGGTACTGCCAGGCCGCGGCGAGCACCATGGCGTCTTGCAGGACGGCGACCAGAGCAGGGCTGGGTGTGATCGCTGTCTTCTTGACCAGGCCGCCGGTGTTCTCGTCGACCCACGCCGACAGCGCCTTCGTCCCCTTGTCGCTGGCCAGGTCCGTGACCAGCACACCTGCACCGTAGCCGTGCTGGAGGCGGTCGAGGAACGCCTGGGCGGGCGCGTGCTGCGGGTCGTCGTCCAGGACGACACGACCGGCGGTGTGCAGCATGGGGGTTGTTGGGAGCGTGTCGGCCTGGACCACAGCGGGGTCGCCGTCGTACCGGGACAACGCGGTGGTCAGGTAGTTGACCGCGTCAGTGCGCGTGGAGCCTTTGGCGCCCAGGGCAGCGTCGAACGGTGCGGCCTCGTCGCCGACAGCCCCTTCGCCGAGCATCGCCAACGCTGTGACCAGGCTGGAGGGGGAGACCACGACGTTCGGGCCGTCACCAGAGCGCAACGCCGCGACACCCAGCTCCCAGGTCGCAGCCACCACGTCGTCGGCTGCTGGCGCGTCGGTGACACTCACCCGTGTCCCAGCGCCTGTCGTCTCGGCGGTGCTCGACCCGCCGCCGCCGCACCCGGCCACCAACCCGGCTACCGCCACTGCTACCCACACGATGTTGTTCGGTCTGCGCATGACTCTCCTGTGTCGACTGCCCATGCCATCTTGCCCCAGGTCGGCGTTGGTGCGACCTGGCGCGTCCCCAGGCCGACAGGTCTATGGCGCTACCAGGGGCGTCCGCAGGTCCGGGTATGTGTGAGGTAAGGGGACGGTCGTCACAAGGGGGCAGCGCGGCGGTGTGCGTCGCGCACACGAACTATTTCGGAAAAGCTGTGGAGCCGCCGTTGGGAGTGTACGCATGGATGGCAGGGGGGCAGGCGCGGTCTTTGCTTGTGCACGCCCAGGTTGACTCGAGCTTCCAGACGGTCTTGCCATCAGCGTCCTGGATGATCATCTCGACCTGGCTGTCGTAGAACGTGTGGACTTTGACCTCGCAGCCCATCCCTCTCTCGCCGGAGGTCGACGCCAGCTTCCCCGTCGTGTCTGCTGAACAGCTGGTCCCGTCCGGGAGCGACACCTGGATGCTGTGGTCAGCATTGATGACGAAGTCGCCCTCAGGACCGTGGTAGACGATAGAGGTGTCGTCGTGGGTGTACTCCACGGCTGGCTTGGACGGCTCGGCAGGTGTGTTGTGCCCGGTCGGACTTTCTGGGCCGTCCCGACCGGGCGAACCTGTCTCAAAATCAGAACCTTGAGATTTTCCACCAGAATTATTGTCGCTGTTCACGTCGCAGGCTGACAGACACGCCATCAGTGCGACGGTAGTGACAAGTGCAAGCGTTGTTCTCGTGTTCATGACCACGACACTACCCTGGCGTGGCGCCGGTATTGCAACATCCGAGGTCACAGCCGTGAAACATGGTGCTGCAGACCGGTGGCGCCTCATCTCGGGCAAGCACCAAAGGCGGTCTCGCCAGTACCGACGTGCCCGCACCCACGAGAGGCAGGTCGGGTTGCGTCGACCGCTGGAGGGGCGTGCTCAGGACTCCGAGGTGGGGGTCTCGACGGGTTGGCCGTTCCGGGTGCGGCGCCGGGCGCGGTTGCGGCGGGGTGCGTCGGTGCGGTCGGCGTCGGTGGTGTTGGTGCGCTTGCGGGGTTTGTCGCCGCGTTCGGGCCGTGAGTCGTTGTCGCGCGGTCCGCCGCGTGAACCCTTGGCGCCACGGCCCCGGCTGCCTCGTTTGCCGCCTCGCGGGTCACGGTCTTCGTGGCGCGGTTTGCTGGTGCGTTTACCGGTCTCGCCGAGGTCTTCGATCTCTTCGGCGGCCAGGCCGGCGCGGGTGCGCTGGGCTCGGGGCAAGGTGCCGGTGATGCTTTCGGGGATACCGAGGTCGGCGTAGACGTGGGGGGAGGTGGAGTACGTCTCGGGAGGTTCGGCGATACCGAGCTCAAGGGCTTTGTCGATGAGGGACCAGCGGGGCACGTCGTCCCAGTCGACGAAGGTCACGGCGGTGCCTGAGCTGCCAGCGCGGCCGGTGCGGCCGGTGCGGTGCAGGTAGACCTTCTCGTCCTCGGGGCACTGGAAGTTGATGACGTGGGTGACGTCGTCGACGTCGATACCGCGGGCGGCCACGTCGGTGGCGACCAGCACGTCGACCTTGCCGTGGCGGAAGGCCCGCAGCGCCTGCTCACGGGCTCCCTGGCCCAGGTCGCCGTGGAGGGCGCCCGCGGCGAACCCACGTTCGGTGAGCTCGTCAGAAACTTTGGCGGCCGTGCGTTTGGTCCTCACGAACACGATGGTCAGGCCACGGTCACGGGCCTGCAGGATCCTGGCCAGCAGCTCGGTCTTGTCCAGCACGTGCGCGCGGTAGGCGACCTGGCGGATGTCCTTGACCGTCTGGCCTGCGTCGTCAGGGTCGGCGGCGCGGATGTGCGTGGGGCGGGTCATGTACCGGCGGGCCATCGCCACGACCGGACCGGGCATCGTCGCGGAGAACAGCATGGTGTGGCGGGTGGCCGGGGTCGCGGCGATGAGCTTTTCCACATCGGGCAGGAAGCCGAGGTCGAGCATCTCGTCAGCCTCGTCCAGCACGACGGTCGCGACCTGCGACAGGTCCAGGGCGCGCTGGTTGAGCAGGTCGATCATGCGCCCGGGGGTCCCGACGACGACATCGGCCCCGCGCCGCAACGCCTCGACCTGCGGTTCGTAGGCGCGTCCGCCGTACACCTGCACGATGCGGATCTTGCGCCGGGTCGAAGCGGTGGCCAGGTCGCCGGCGACCTGGACCGCCAGCTCACGGGTCGGCACGACGACCAGCGCCTGCGGTTTGCCCGGCCCGCGCAGCTCGTCATAGCCCGGTTCGTCGACACCGGTGGTGTGCTCGAGCAGCGGGATGCCGAAACCGAGGGTCTTGCCGGTACCGGTCTTGGCCTGGCCGATGATGTCTTGCCTGGTCAGCGCCACAGGCAGTGTCATGGCCTGGATGGGGAAGGGGTGGACGATCCCCACGTCGTCCAGGGCGTCGATGATCTCGCGGCGCACGTCGAAGTCGGCGAACGCGGCGTCCACGGTCTGCACCGACGCGGCGGCGCGTGACCCGGTGGGACTGGCGGTGGGCACCGCGTCGGCGGCGGTGCGCAGGTCTTCAGGCTCGGTTCCGAGAAGCTCGGTCATGAAGGGATCGCTCGTTTCGTCAGTGGCAGCGCGCACGGATTCTGAACCGTGGGGGCGCAGCAGGCCACAATGAGGCGGCAGCCGATCGTGAACACAGCCCCCCACGTCAGGGGCGCAAAACAGGTCAACGAGACGACCGGTCAACCGATGTACGTCAGCCATGATACTCCCTAGCCGCGTTGTGGCTGGTGAACCACGGCTGCGGCGCGTCCGTGCGGGCCAATGGCGCCGTCAGCCGGTTGGGGGTCGCGAGTCGGTAGTATCCCCTCGTGACCCCAGAGCCTCGCGACGAAGAGCGCGCCGACGCTGTTGAGCTGCTCGCCCTCGTCGCGGCGCTCGAGGACCACGCGTTCGTCCGGTTCGCCGCCGACGCCGTCAACGCCCCAGACGCGCACCAGCGCCTGACCCGTTCGCGTATGGCGGCCCTGGCCGTGGCCCGCCGCGACCGGGTGCTCGACCGGCTCGGCGAGCTCGACGGAGACCCTGTCGCGCAGGTCGACCGGTTCGACCGTGTCCTGGACGACTTCGACACCCGCACCGAACCAGCGACCTGGGCCGAACGGCTGCTGCGCGGGTACGTGGGCTGCGGTGTCTCCGACGACTTCTGCCGGCTCGCCGCGTGGGGTGTGGACGCTCAGTCACGGGACCTGGTGCTCGACGTGCTCGACGACGCCGACCACGTCGAGGCGGCCGTCGCTGCGCTGTCTGGTGCCTGCGCCGACGACGCGGCCCTGTCGTCGCGGCTCGCGCTGTGGGGCCGACGGGTGGTCGGGGAGTCGCTGCAGACCGTCTCGCGGTTGTTGTCGTCGCGTCCGGGGCTCGCCCGCGTGGCGGCACGTGGTCTGCTTGCCATCGCCAGCAGCGGGACAGGCGACACCAAGGCCAGACCAGGCGACGCGGCGCCGGACGCACCCCAGCCTGCGTCGGTCCTCAACCAGCTCACCGTCGAGCACACCCGGCGGATGTCCAAGCTCAGCCTGACGGCCTAGTCACTAGCCGCTACAGGGAGCTGAAACCCACCCGTCCGCGTGTTTCGGCGCCGATCTCGATGTAGCCGATCGCGGCGGTGGGCACGATCACCCGTCGGCCTCGCTGGTCGGTCAGCTCTAGGGCTGCCTTGCCCTCCAGGGCCTCGCGGACCGCTTTGGTGACTTCGTCGGCTGTCTGGTCCGAGTCGAGGGTGACTTCGCGGGCCAGGTTCTGCACGCCGATGGTGATCTCCACCAGTACCTCCTTGTTCGCAGGGACGTCTCCGGCAATCTTATGCGCCCACAACTGAGGGGACGATGTCGCTCCACCGGCAGGTGCCGTTCGGCTAGGGTCGAGTCATGGACGGCGCACCACCGCTGCGGCAACGGTTGTTGCTGGTCGACGACGAGGATGCCATCACATCGATGCTGGCGCCGTTCTTCGAACGGGCCGGGCTTGACGTCGTCGTCGCCCGCGACGGGGCACAGGGCCTGGCAGCGCACGACAGGCACCACCCCGACGTCGTCGTCGCCGACGTCATGATGCCCGTGATGGACGGCCGGGAGATGGTGCGGCGCCTGCGCGAGCGCCACGTGTGGACCCCGGTGATCTTGTTGACACGGCTGGGGGACGCGGCCGAACGGGCGGTGGCGATCGACGAGGGCGCCGACGACTACGTGAACAAACCGTTCGACCCCCACGAGCTGCTGTCGCGGGTGCGGGCGGCCCTGCGCCGCCAGGTCGTCGGGCGCGAACCGTTGGCCACCGCGCAGGTTCTGGTCAGTGGCACGCTGCGGCTCAACCGTTCGCTGCACCAGGTGACGGTCGACGGGCGTGAGGTCTCCCTGACACCCCGGGCCGTGCTGTTGCTGGACTACCTCATGACGCACCCCGGCGAGCCGCACACCCGTGAGCACCTGCTGTCGGTGCTGTGGGGGTTCAGCTTCCCCACGTCCACCCGTGCTGTGGACCAGCGGGTCGCTGAGCTGCGCCGGGTGCT
Organism: Micrococcales bacterium; assembly: GCA_009779195.1. Classification (GTDB taxonomy): domain Bacteria; phylum Actinomycetota; class Actinomycetes; order Actinomycetales; family Cellulomonadaceae; genus Cellulomonas. Next base: position 2,848 of record WRET01000078.1, on the reverse strand, counting down.
CTCCGACGACCCGGCCGCGCCGTGCTACGTCGAGACGGTCGCAGGTTCGGGGTACCGGTTCTGCGGCGACGTCGTACGGGGGTAGGGCGTGCGACTGTTCTGGCGGTGGTCGGCGGTGGCGGTCCCGGCTCTGGTCGGGATGGTTGTGGGGTTGGGCCTGATCGCCACGGACGACGTTCGTGTGGTGCGTACGTGGGCTCCGCTGTGGCGGGTGTGGATGACGGTCGGCGTGGGACTGTCGGTGGTCGCGGCGGTCGTCGTCGCGGCCGGCTCGCACCAGCGTCAGCTGGTCGCCCGCCAGCGCCGTGAGCTCGCCGACCGCGACTGGCAGACTGCTGAGGCGGTGCGTGGCGCCGTCGCCGCTGCCCGCCACCAGCTGGATAGCGAGGCCCGTGCCAAGCACCTCACGTTCTTGTCCCGCCTGGACCACGAGCTGAAGAACCCCGTGACCGCGATCCGGGCGGCGGCTGCGGCTATGCGTGACGTGGGTGTCAACACCGAACCAGTCGCCGTCATCGACGCCCAGTCCGTGCGGATCGCCACGTTGGTCTCCGACCTGCGCAAGCTCTCCGACCTGGAGACCGGCCCCATCGAGGTCGCTCCTGTGGCCCTGGCACCCCTCCTCGCCGACGTGGCGGCGGTGGTCCGCGACGAGCTGGCCTTGCAGCTGCAGGACCGTCAGATCGTGGTGGACCTGCCCACTGTGCCGTGGCGTGTGCCTGATGTCGCCGGGGACGTGGACCTGCTGTTCTTGGCCGTGTACAACCTGGTCACGAACTCGGTGAAGTACTCGGCGCCGGGTGGGTCGATCACGGTGCGGGCCTGGGAGGATTCCGGCGGCGTGCTGCTGGAGGTCGCCGACACCGGCCAGGGCATCCCCGCCGACGAGGTCGCGTCCGTGTGGGACGAGCTGCAGCGCTGTTCGAACGCGCGCGGCCTGCCAGGTTCTGGCCTGGGCCTTCCGTTGGTGCGCTCCATCGTCGAGCGCCACGGCGGGCGCGTACAGCTGTCGTCGATCCTGGGCGCGGGCACGTCCGTGCGGGTCTGGCTGCCGCTGGCCACCGCTGCGCGACGTGGATACTGATTTGGCACACGTGTTTCAGGACTGTAACGCCAGATGCGGTCCTATGGCTTTCGTCCCGGAGTAGTGTCGAGGCCATGAAAACAAGAACAACACTCGTGCTGGCCGTTACCGTGATGGCAACCATGTCCGCCTGCAGTGTCAGCCTCGACGGCAGCGGCGATTCTCCGCAGAAACCGCCAGAAGCCCGGGCTGGAGATTCTGGTTACTCGGCTCCGTCGACCAGTGTCGACCCAGGCGGCCAACCCACTTACGTGGACGTCGACCCCGACGGCGGCACTCTGACTCACGATGCTGCCAGCATCACCTACAGCGGTCCAGAAGGAAACTTTTCCATCAACACCGACCGTAGTATCGCAGTGTCGTTCCCTGACGGGACCACCTGCACCAGCGACCCGGCCGGAGGGTTGGTCGCACGCTCTGGCACCAGCGGTATGAGGTGCTCGGTCTATGTCTACTCGACCGACGGTGAGATCGTGTTGACAGTGAAGGACTCCGCCGGGAACGACATGTGGACGTTCGGCACGGTCTGCGACGACGGCCACCCTCCGTCGGTCCGTCGGTATCTTCCCAACGGAAGTTCTGAAGACTTCGCCTGAGTCCAAGAGCCACACTGCGGGCAGACCCTGCCGTCCTGCGACCGACGCGCAGGACGGCAGGGCTGTGAAAACTCATTGTGGTGCGCAACGTAAGTATCGACCAGGTACGAGAGTGTGGGAGCAGGAAGTGTCAGCAAAGCGACGGTTCGGGGCCCTCGGGGTCATGGTGCTGCTCGTGACGGGGTGCAGCATCCAAGAGCGAGACGACGGCGCGTCCGTCGGTGAGGGCGACTCGAACCCCGGTGTCGTGCAGGCTGGTGATGTGAACCGGAGCATGGCGGTGCCGGGGTACGAGGTGGGGCAGATCCCGCCGGTGCCGTTGTTCGACCTGCCTGACCTGTCGTTGCTGTACGCCCGGGACGACGCTTTCACCCGCAAGTTTGCTGATGTGGCCAACAAGTATCCTGGGCTGACGCTCTCACCGGTGGCCTGCGACGACTCCGGTGCGCGGATCGGGTCGGACGGGGCAGTCTTGGCCTACGGCGACGGTGGTACCAGCTATGTCGATGCTGATGGTGTTACCCAGACGTACACCGACGGGTCCGGTGTGAAGCTCAGTGACGGCGAGATTCTCCAGGTCAACGCTGATGGTTCGGGTAGCTATGTCGGGCCGTCGGCTGTCATCACCGTGAACAGCGACGGTTCGGGCAGCTATATCGGTGGTGGTGTGGACGCGGGTCTGGTCATCTCTCTCGACGGCCGCGGCGCGGGAGACTACAGCGGCCCGCTCGGGGTTATCAAGGTCAACGGCGACGGTTCGGGCAGTCTCGTCAGGGACGTGACCATCACGGTGAAGGCTGATGGTTCGGGTAGCTATGTGGGTCACGGTTTGTCGATCGACAACGACGGGCGTGGGACGGCGAGGGTCGTGGGGCCTGAGGGGGTTGTCGAGGTCGCTGCCGATCCGTTGGCGCCGGTGCCTGCGCTAGGCAAGTTCCCTTCGTTGGGTGCGTTGGCGCCGCAGCGTTTTTGTGGGGTGTCGATGAGTGTGGATGCGACGCTGTTGTTCGACTTCGGTGCTGCTGAGCTGCGTCCTGACGCCGCAGCGGTGGTGGCGACGTTGGCGCAGGCGCTCACCGACAACAACGTCCCGGCGGCCACGGTGGAGGGCCACACCGACTCGATCAGCGACGACGCGTTCAACCAGACGTTGTCGGAGAACCGTGCT
>WRET01000077.1 GCA_009779195.1 Micrococcales bacterium | reverse complement strand
CGCGGCCATGACGTCGCGCGCCCGGTCAGCCACCGACGCCCCCATGGTCCGGGTCGTCGGGTACTCCACCGGTTCGAGCCCCAACCGGGTCCGCAACCTGCCGAGCCCCAGGTCCTGGACCCACGGGAACAACCCTGGCAACCCCGCTGACGGCGAGATCACCGACACCCGGTCCCCGCGCGAGACCGGCGTCGTCGGCACGAATGTGTGCATGTCCCTCCTCCTCAAGCAGACGTCAACCACCCTAGGGTTCGAACTGTGAGCCGGTGGCGCAACCGGTCGTGGTGACGGGGCGGGGAACAACTCGGGCGCCAGACATGGCAGGCTCTTCCTGTGGTGACGATCGTGTTTCCGGTCCGTCGACGTGTGGGGTGGCTCATCGTCGCCGGGGCTGTGGTGGTCTTCGCGGCCATGGCGGTGCAGGCCCATGGCGGGAACCCGAGCTGGGACCGTGCTGTGTTCTCGTGGTTCCACCACCAGGGAGTCCCTGGCGACTACACCGATGGGGTCGGCTGGCTGATGCTCCACCTCACCACGCTCGGCGAGGTGCCCGTGTCGCGGGTGGTCGCTCTGACGCTCCTGGTGCTCATGGGGGTGCTGCGCCAACCGCGCGCCATGGTCTTCGTGGTCGTGGTCCCGCTGCTGGGAGCGCAGGTGGCCAACGAGCTCAAGCCGGTCTTCGCCTACCCCCGCCCGGACCTGGTGTACCAGTACGAGCCGACCCACACGTACAGCTTTCCCAGCGGCCACACCGCCGGCGCCACGGTGGTGTGGTTGACCGTGGCCGTGCTGCTCGCCCGCTTCCTGACGGGCCGGATCGCGAAGGCTGCGGCGCTGGCGTGCCTGGTCGTGCCGTTGCTCGTCGCACTCAGCCGGGTCTACCTCGGTGTCCACTGGCCTACCGACGTCGTCGCTGGGTTGGCCTTCGGTGTCGCCTGGGTGCTGACGTCTTACCTGCTGGTCTTCGAAACCGGGCGGCAGGCTGACCATCCTGGGGAACCCGCGACAGCTGAACCTTCCGGTGAAAGCTGAGCCTTTTCGCCAGTTTTTGCCAGAACCCCTTGGCCTGGACCCACCGGTCTTGCGCCTGCCGCGCCTCACGCTTGGAGCGTTTCCGCCGCTCGATGGGGCTGGCACCTGCCTTCGATACTCCACCTTGCTGCCTGGCCGCCGCCGCTGCACACGTCGGCTTCGCTGCCGCGCGCTGCCTCTCGCATCACAGACGTCCCACCAGGTGATGTGCGCCGATGCGAATGCCGGTAATCCAGGCCTGGCCGCCGTCGCGGCGGCTGAGCGGGTGTGAGCGACGTCACTCTTGCACGGTAAACGCTGAAAACGATACGTTTGCGCTGTTATCACTCAGTTTGGACGAGGTTAGGGTCGTTGATAACCCACCTCGTCCAGGAGTTCGCTGGAAGTTGCTGCCGTTCCGGGTCGTGGCTGACCCCCAGGGAGGTCGCTGGCTCCCAGCCACCGCGTACCCTCCGACCGTCGAACCAGTGGCCGGTGGGTCGCGGACCAGATCGAGACGTCGCACCGAGACGTCATGACGAAAGGTCGGTCCATGCACCACCGCTTGATACGCCCCGCCGCGGCGGCCACGCTGGCCGCCGCCTTGTCGATAGGCCTGGCCACCAGCGCCGTAGCGGCGCCGGTCGACCCCAACCCCCGTCAGCCACGCCCCTTCCGGCTCTCCGAAGACGCGTCGTTCCCCGCAGCCCTCGCCACGTCGCTCCTGCGCCCGACCGCCAACCCTCCACTGACGAACAACTGGTCGTGCAAACCTTCTGCCGAGCACCCCGAGCCGGTGATCTTGATACACGGGACCTGGGAGAACGCCTACGACAACTGGGCCGGGCTCGGACCGGTCATCGCCGACCAGGGCTACTGCGTCTTCGCCCTCAACTACGGCAACACGACTGGGCTGCGGGCGTTCAACGCCACCGGTGACATGGTCGCGTCGAACCAGGAGATCGCGGCGTTCGTCGCCCAGGTCCGCACAGCGACCGGGGCTGAGCACGTCGCACTGGTCGGGCACTCCCAGGGCGGGGCCCAAGCCCGCTACTACTCGAACCTCGCCGCCCCGGAAGGCGAGGTCACGAAGGTCATCATGTTGACACCGTCGAACCACGCGACGACCCTCAGCGGGATCACCATCCTCGGTGACCTGCTCGGTCTCAAGCAGTTCGGCTTCACCGTGCTGCAGCTGCTCCGTATGCCTGCCGCGGTGCAGCAGGCCAGCCCGGACGCGCCGTTCTACGTCAACCTCAACGGCAACGGGGAGACCCGCCCAGGCATCGACTACACCGTCATCGCCAGCAAGTACGACGAGATCGTCACCCCGTACCGCCAGGCGTTCATCACCGCTGGCCCTGGTGCCACCGTCGACAACATCACGTTGCAGAGCGTGTGCTCGAAAGACTTGTCCGAGCACCTGTCGGTCAACTACTCCAAGAACGTCGCCCAGATCATCCTCAACAAGCTCGACCCCGAGAACCAGCACGCCATCAAGTGCTACTCCCAAGCCCCCCTGGTCGGGTCGCTGCGGTAGCCGCAGAGCGCCGGGCTTGGACAAGCTCGGCTTCCCCGGGTCAGTGCCGCAGCGCCGCGGCACTGACCCGGACCTGGCACCCACAGCCCACGGCGCTCGTCCCGTAGACCTGGCCGACCCGTCCCGGAGCATGACACCGACTAGGCGTCGTGCACAAAGTCCTATGAGAAAGTGTGCCTGGAGTACACTTTTTCATAGGAGATCGTGCGACGAGGACGGGGCGGTCATTGCCCGTCGAGGTGAAGGCCGCTGACAACGTCTGGGCCAAGTCCCTGCGTGTCTACACCGACCGCTACCGTCCCCCCTACGCCGTGCGTTGCTCGACCAAGCAGTTCGGACACGAACCCCACCTACGCGCCATCCCTCTCTACGCCACCTTCTGCCTTGACGACATCGTCCATGGTTGATGCCGCCAGCACCGACCAGGCTGCCCGGTGGATCGCCGGGACCGCTGGCCACCTGCTACGGCTGGTCCGTCGAGGGCATCTTGTCCTGGGCGCACCATAGCCCACCGCTCGCCGAAGCCGCCTGGTTCGACTTCGACACCGACGCATGACCTGGACACATGTGAGTACGAGATCGCCTTACTCACATAACTGCCCTAAAGTGTAAGTAAGGATCGTGCAGCTCACAGGAGGGCTGATGTCGCAGGCTCGCGCAGACGCTGCGCTCGCGGTCCCTCCGATCGAGCACGAAGAGCACCACTGGGTGGTCGCGGACGGGACGGGCGCCAGCCGGACAGCACGCAACGCTGGGACCGGGCCATACCGGTCCGCTGTCGTGCCGCCCATCGCCGGGTACCGCCCTACCCTGCCAGGTGACCTGGCGGCAGACGTCGAGGAGGCCGCCGCAGCACTGGCGTCGTTCGACGCGTACGCCAGGTCTGTGTTCGGGTCAGGCAGCCCGATGCTTGGCCCGATGGGGTCCGTGCTGCTGCGCACCGAGTCCGCCTCGTCGTCGCAGATCGAGAACCTCACCGTCAGCGCGCGCCAGCTGGCGATGGCCGAGATCGACCAGTCGTCGAGCACCAACGCCAAGGTCGTCGTGGCCAATGTGCGGTCCATGGAGACAGCGCTGGAGCTGGCGGACCGGCTGGACGAAGACGCGGTCCTGGCCATGCACGCATGCCTGCTGGCCGGCCAGCGCGGATGGGAACGCTTCGCTGGGACCTACCGCGACTCGCTCGTGTGGATCGGCACGTCGCGCGTGTCTCCACGGGGAGCGTCGCACGTGGCCCCACAGCCCGGCCTGGTCCGCCCTGCGATGGCCGACCTGGTGGCCTTCGTCAGCCGTGACGACCTGCCGGTCCTCGTCCAGGCCGCTGTCGCCCACGCCCAGTTCGAGACGATCCACCCGTTCGTCGACGGCAACGGACGTACCGGACGTGCACTGGTCCACGCGCTCTTGCGCAACAAAGGGCTGGTGACCAGCACGACGGCACCGGTGTCTGCGGGGCTGCTGCGCCGAAGCGAACGGTACTTCGACGCTCTGGGCACCTACCGTGCAGGAGACGCCCGACCTATCGTCGAACGTTTCACTGACGCCGCCCGCTACGCAGCGTCCTCGGGTGCCCGCCTGGTCGACGACCTCGCCGCCCAGCTCGAGGAGTCCCGCACGAAGATGGCTGGCCTGCACCGCAACGCTGGCGCCTGGAAGGTGCTGCCCCACCTGGTCGCCCACCCTGTCGTCAACGCCCGGTACCTGGTCAACACCCTCGCCATGAACGACACTGGCGCCCAACGCGCCCTGGCCGCGCTGACCACCTGCGGGGTCCTCGAAGAGCGCACCGGCCTGCGCCGCAACAGGGTGTGGCAGCACCAAGGCATCCTCACCGTCCTCGACCAGTACTCCGAGGGCCTACGCCGGGCCTGACCAGCCATGGTGCGCGCAGTGGTGCTCGTCGGCGATGGATGCGGGCAACAGCTCGCTGCTCGTGCCTGGGTTCCGGTGCTCACAACAGCGTGCGGTACACGAGGGCCGCTGGGGCGGACGGGTCCAAAGAGCGTCGGAGGCAGCACGCGGGCGTGGCGGAGCGTGCTGTCGGTCACGTGCCGACGACCCACATCTTCGTGACGGTGAGCATCTCACGCAGGTAGGAGGAAGGTACGGCATACCAAGGGGTTGCGGCTCCTAGGTGCCGGACCGGCAGACCGGCTTTTTTCGCAGTCTGCACGGAGCGGTAGACATGGAAGTCGCTGGTCACGAGGACGGTCGAAAACCCTTGGGGGAAGCGGTCGTCCAGAATCTTCTTGGAGTAGGAGAGGTTCTCGCGGGTCGAGGTCGAACGGTCCTCTTTGATGATATTTTCTTGCGGCACGCCTCTGGCAAGCAGGTAGCGTTCCATCGCCAGTGCCTCGGAGATCTTCTCCTCGGGGCCCTGCCCCCCGGACACGACGATCATGGCGCGGGGGTTCTTGTTGTGGTACTCGATGGCTTTGTCCAGACGGCTGGCAAGGGTAGGTGCGACCTGCTCGCCGTGGATCCCTGCACCGAGCACGACGACGACGTCCTCGTCGTAGGTGGAGTTGTCAGCCGTTCCGTAGAGAACAAGAAAGGCTGAGAAGACCAGTGGGACCGCTGCGGCCGAGGCGCCGGCGACCCGCCCTGCGGTCGGAATCTTTTTGAGAAACACACCAAAGAGTACCACCGCCACCGCGACAACTCCTTGAATAATCAACCCCATGTTGAAGTTGGCGACCCAGAGCACATACAGCAGATCGACCAGGAGGAACGCACCCACCGCCAGCACAACGCTCTTGGTGATCGTCACAGCCCGTTCTCCGCGGCTTTGCTCTCGCCAACCCATCAACCGACTCTATCAGCGCGGGGCCACATACCAAACGAGCCGATCGCACCGCGACGGCCATGGGCACCGCCCAGCGGCGAACCGTTCCCCGTGGACCTCCAGGTACGGTCTGGCCCAACGGCGGACCTTCCCTCCATGCTATCTAGAATAGATACTAGATCATCTGCTAGGCTGGTCGTCATGAGAACGCTGACGCTCACAGAGTTCAACCAGAACCCGTCGCGGGCGACCCGCTTGGCTGACGAGGGCGACGTGGTGATCTTGCGCCGGGGGGCAGCGGCTTACCGGCTCGTGCGCATCGCCGACGAACCGTCCGACCCGGTCGAGCAGCTGCTCGCCACCGGTTTCCTGTCGCCGCCCAGGGCTGGTCACGAGCACCGCCGCACGGCCTCCACCTCCGTCGACCTGGGCGCTGCCCTCGACGCTGACCGCGGACGCCTCGATGGCTGACACCCGCGTCTGGTACGTCGACTCCTCGGTGCTCTTGCGCGCCATCGTCGAGCAGTCTCCCGCGGCGCGGGCTTGGTTCGAACAGGCATCCGCGTCCGGAGACCGCTTCGTGGCTTCCCGCCTGATGGAGGTCGAAGTCCGCCGTGTGACCAAGAACGCCGGGATCGACCAGGACGTGGTCAGCGACTGGACCGACGAGTTCATGCTCATGTCCGTCACCGATGAGCTCCTGGCCGAGGCCATCGCTCTCGACCCCGCCCTCGGCGGCGCCGACTCCATCCACGTGGCGTCTGCCCTGCGTCTGGGCCCGAACGTCGTCACCCTCGTCACCCACGACCGCCAGATGGCGGCCGGTGCCACAGCCCTAGGTTTCGACGTCCGTGACCCAGTCACCGACGACCCCGGTCGCGGCCCTGTCGCCTGAACCTGCTCCGGCTCAACGTCCACCAAACCCTCAACCGGTACCTGGGACAGTGCCCCACCGACCCACGTCGCGCGCCGCCGATGCCCGACCGTTCCCGAGGTATGAGGGCCCAGCACCCCAGGGTTGGCTCTGGCGGACGCTACGGTGGGACGCGTGCCAGACGGACCGCTGATCGTGCAGTCGGACTCGACGCTGCTGCTGGAGGTCGCCCACCCCCAGGCCGACGAGTGCCGCAAAGCCGTGGCGCCTTTCGCCGAGCTCGAGCGGGCGCCTGAGCATGTGCACACCTACCGGTTGACGCCTCTTGGCCTGTGGAACGCCCGGGCGGCGGGGCACGACGCTGAAGGTGTCGTGGACGTGCTGGTGCGGTTCTCGCGCTACCCGGTGCCGCACGCGTTGCTGGTGCAGGTGGCCGAGACCATGTCACGGTACGGACGTCTGCAGCTGGTGGACGACCCTACGCACGGTCTGGTGCTGCACGCCCTGGACGCGGCGGTGCTCGCCGAGGTCACCAGGTCCAAACGCACCTCGGGGATGCTCGGCGAGCGGGTCGATGGCCAGACGGTCACCGTGCACCCCTCCCAGCGTGGGCACCTCAAACAGGCGCTGGTCAAGATGGGCTGGCCCGCCGAAGACCTCGCCGGGTACGTCGACGGCGAAGCCCACCTGATCGCGCTGGCCACCGACGGGTGGGAGCTGCGCCCGTACCAGAACCAGGCGGTGGACTCGTTCTTGCACGGCGGGTCCGGGGTGGTCGTCCTGCCGTGCGGGGCCGGCAAGACACTGGTCGGCGCTGCGGCGATGGCCCGCTCGTGCACCACGACGTTGGTGCTGGTGACCAACACTGTCGCGGCCAGGCAGTGGCGTGACGAGCTGTTGGCACGGACCACGTTGACCGACGACGAGATCGGCGAGTACTCCGGCCAGCGCAAGCAGATCCGCCCGGTGACCATCGCCACCTACCAGGTGCTTACGGTCAAACGCCGCGGCGGTGGTGACGGCGCGGCCATGGGGAACGTCTACCCGCACCTAGAGCTGTTCGACGCCCGCGACTGGGGCTTGATCGTCTACGACGAGGTGCACCTGTTGCCCGCCCCCGTGTTCCGCATGACCGCTGACCTGCAGGCCCGCCGCCGCCTGGGCCTGACCGCGACCCTTGTGCGCGAGGACGGCCGCGAAGGTGAGGTGTTCTCCCTCATCGGCCCCAAACGTTTCGACGCCCCCTGGAAAGACATCGAAGCCCAGGGGTACATCGCCCCGGCCACGTGCACCGAGGTCCGGTTGTCCCTGCCCGACCACGACCGCATGGCGTACGCCACGGCAGAACCTGACGAGCGCTACCGCCTCGCCGCCACCGCCGACGCCAAGATCCCCGTCGTCGAACGCCTCGTCGCCATGCACCAAGGCTCACCGACCCTGGTCATCGGCCAGTACCTCGACCAGCTGCACACCCTCGCCGAGCACCTGGACGCCCCCGTCATCACCGGCGCCACCACCGTGGCCGAACGCCAACGCCTGTACGCGGCTTTCCGCGCCGGGGACGTCCCCGTGCTCGTGGTCTCCAAAGTCGCCAACTTCTCCGTCGACCTGCCCGAGGCGTCCGTGGCGATCCAGGTCAGCGGCACCTTCGGCTCCCGCCAGGAAGAAGCCCAACGCCTAGGACGTATCCTGCGCCCCAAACCCGACGGCGGCGCCGCCACCTTCTACACCCTGGTCACCCGCGACACCATCGACACCGACTACGCCTCCCACCGCCAACGCTTCCTCGCCGAGCAGGGCTACGCCTACACCATCACCGACGCCGAAGACCTGTGACTTCACCGGAGCCTGGGTGCGCACCCGGTTGAGAGCAGCGGGGGGATGCGGGCTTGTGCGTTCCCCCAGGCTGGTTGTGCGTAGGAGCCGCTCAGACAGGTGAAAGAACGCTGACCGGCGGCAGAGCATCGGGCAGGGACTCCAGACGTTTGTCCTCGTGCTGCAACAGATCTGCCGGAGCGACGCAATATGCCTGCCCGTCATACCGGATAGGCGCGCTGACGTGGGGGTACGCCCATGCGGGGTACCGAGGTCAGCTTGTCTGGGCGTCGGCCGATGGGCGAGAGTACCCGGAGAACGTCCTTCGGGCAACCGTTCGCGACAGGGAGGCATGTGGGCCACCACCATGAGGCAGCATGGGATGCACGTCCAGCTCACGGCGGACGTCGTCTGACCGTCGCAGGGGCGTCGGTCTCCTTGGCGTGCGTGCTGTCTTTGGTGCTGGCCGGAGCCTGTGGCGCCCTGTGGGTAGTCGCTGTCTCCCTTCCCGGCGTCACGTTCACCTCTGCCAGGCAGGACTTCACACAGGGAGAGACCTCCTTCTGGGACCTGGGCCCCAGGGCGGCGGACCCGATGCCCGGCACAGGAGGCTTGAAGGGCACCGAAGTCGGCCTCGTGGGCACCAGGGGGCAGGGGGACAAGGTGGCAGCGCTCGTGTCCACCGAGGTGACCCTCGAAGGCGACAATATGATCGGCCGGCTGTCGCTGGACGCCTGGCCCTCGGTCAGCGGGGTGTCCTACACCTACGAGATCTACCTCGACGGTCGTTCTCTGTTCCCTGCGAAGCCCCTGGGCAAGACGGATCTGACGCTGGCGTATCTGTCCGCCCCGCCCGACGGGCAGGCCGACGGCCAGGAGGACGCGGATGAGGACACCGTCTTCGCCATGACGAGCACCAGCCAAGAGGTCACTGTCGTGGTGTACGCCACCTTCGCGGCGTGCCTCGGCCAGGTCACCATCGGCGATGTGCTGAAGAAGATGGAAGTGAGCCTGGAACAGGTCCGCTGCAACGGCCTGTTCCTGGCTGCGTGCGGCAGTGCGTCTACCGGCGGGCAGATGTGGCTGACGCTGGACACCCGGCTGCCGGGAGCCAGCACCGACGCCGCGGTGCACCTGGGAGGGGTAGGGGTGGGCACCACCATCGACTGGGGTGACGGCACTGACGTCGACCTGGCCGTCGCCGACAAGAACACCCACACCTACGGCACGGCTGGGGAGTACCACGTCGTCATCGAGGGCACCTTCACCGCTTTCGGCTACTGGTTGGGGCTGGAGGAGAACGCCCTGGTGTCGTCGGTGGACCGGTGGGACGAGGGCACGGGAACCATCGACGCGACCGGTGCCTTTTCCAAAGCGAGGAACCTGACCAGCGTCGTCGAACCTCCGTCGACCGTGACGTCGATGTTCAACATGTTCAACGGTGCGACCTCGTTCAACCAGCCGATCGGCTGCTGGGACACCTCCAAGGTGGAGAGCATGGCCGGCATGTTCGGCGGTGCGACCTTGTTCAACCAGCCGATCGGCAGCTGGGACACCTCCACGGTGGAGAGCATGTCCTACATGTTCTACGGGGCGTCGGCGTTCAACCAGCCGATCGGCAGCTGGAACACCGCCAAGGTGACGACCATGGTCGCCACGTTCTCCGAGGCGGTCATGTTCAACCAGGACATCAGCGGCTGGAACACCGCCAAGGTGACGAACATGAACGAGATGTTCGCCCAGGCCCGAGTCTTCAACAAGCCGATCGGCAGCTGGGACACCGCCGCGGTGTGGAACATGAGCGGCATGTTCTCCGGCGCCTCTGCGTTCAACCAGCCGATCGGTGGCTGGGACGTCTCCGGCGCGACGACCATGGAGCACATGTTCCGGTACGCCTATGCGTTCAACCAGCCGATCGGTGGCTGGGACGTCTCCGGTGTGACGAACATGGACGGCATGTTCGACATGCGCTACGGCACATCCTCGTTCAACCAGGACCTTTCCTACTGGGTCGTCCCCCTGATCCCCTTGCTCCCGCAGGACTTCGCGACCGGCTCGCCCATCAACGGCACGTCGAAGATCCCGTTCCAGTGGTGGTTACCGCCTACCACCGGCTGACATCCATGGGGGCAGGGCTACGGCGGTAAGAGTGTTAGGTCCGCTGACCCGCGCAGACAGGAGCACACGCAGGTCGGCCGAATAGCCGATGACGCCTCCCGCCGCCAACGCTTCCTCGCCGAGCAGGGTTACGCCATTGCCGACGCCGAAGACCTGTAGTTGCGACGTGGGGACGAGCCGGGCTGGTCGAATCTGGTCGATATGGCGCGGTCAGGAAAAGTGGAAGACGATACGGATGTTGTCTGGGTCCCGCAGGTCGGCCGAATAGCCGATGACCTGGTCGACGTTCACCTCGGTCGCCCCGGCCGTGGTGCGGGCATTCATATGCACGAAGATGGCCAGACCGTAGGCACAGATGGCACGTTCGCTCCGGGAGAACTGGTCGGTGCAGGTCTGCCAGTCGGGAACAGTCGTGGCAAGGTCGGTGCCTCCACGGTCCAGCGACCAGGTGGAAGTGTTGTCGACCAGTGTGTACCAACGTTTCCCGTGAGAGTCGCGCACCAGGATTTCTCCCATGGAATGGCCCATGCATGGCGTCTGCAACGTGGTCAGCGTCACGCAGCCGTCGAGTTTTTCTTTGGAGGCGGCGGCCACCTGGGTGCGAGCGTCAGCGGTCAGCCGGGCCTGCGGGCCAGCGCCGGTGAGCCTCACCGGTGCGTGCAACGAGGTCACGGTGAACTCGGCACGGTCGACCTCGAACATCGGGTGGTCCAGCGCAAACTGGTACCTGCCGAACAGCACCGGAGTTCCTGGTTCGGGTGGGTAACTGTGTGGGTTGGCCAGCACCACCTCCTTTCCACCGACCGTCGCAGTGGCATATGCAGGACGGTCGTCGAAGTAGGGGACGAGGGGCAACGTCTCGTCGACGAACCAGGACGTGCCGATCCGCACCATCTGGTAGGTGTCGGTGACACGTTGGTCGCCGACGCGGTAGGCGACGTCGACCATGCGGGTGTCCTCGCCGCCGCGCGCTCTGGCCGTCACCTGCGAGATCGCAAGGTCTCGGAGCGCATCGACGAGCACGTCGTCGGTCACCAAAGTGCGGTCCAGAGGCTGCACCCGCAGCAGGTCGACAGCGTCGTCGGTACGACCAGAGGCGATCGCGTGGAGGAAAGCCCGTGCTGCTTGTTCTGCGCCCTGGGCTGGCCTGGCCGAGCCGACGCACCCGGCCAGGCCCACCACCAGAGCCACGACCGTGACGCACGTCCACTGGCGTCGCTTCGACCAGCACTGGCCAGACATGGTCTCCCCTTTTCAGAACTCGTAGACGAAAGTGATGACGATATGGTCCGGGTCGGTGGCGTCGGCCACGTAGTAGTTAGGCGAGAAGTAGACGTCGAACGACTCCGGCTGGCCGGCAACATCGGTCCAGGTGCACCGCACCTTGGTCTCGATGGGAACTGCGATGCTCGACAGTCCCATGGTGTAGTCGTTGCGCAGATACACCCTCTGGAGCTTGGCACCAGGAGGTGGAAGGTCTGCGCTGGTGCCGTCCAGGGACCACGAGATCGTCGTCGGGTCGGACACCCGGTCGGGTTTGACGTACGCGTCGACCAGGAAGCCGCACTCGGTGTCGAAGGCGGTCTGGGCCAAGCAGGTGGCAAGCTGGGCGCTGGCTGCCTCACCGATCGTGCGGGTTGCCTCGTCGGTCAGGCGCAGCGCCACACGTACCTCCGTGGGCTCGGCTTCGCCCCAGCTGGTGCGAGAATCCGCTGCGACGGTGAACTGGTCGTCGAGCTCGACGAACGGGTGGTCGCAGGTGAGCTGGTACCTGCCCGGGAACACAGCGATCGTGCCGGCCAGCAGCGGGACGCCGTTGACCCGTATCTGCGCGCCCAGGCCAGAGGCTGGTTGGCGATAGCCTTCGTCGGCGTGCACATCGACCTGCGGGGTGTCGACGAACCAGTACCCACCGACGTGCGTGGCCGTGAACGTGCTGGTCGTGGCGTCGGACCCGATCCGGAACTGCGCTGTGACGCTCTCCATGCCGCCGTACCGCCCGGGCTTGCCGTCGGCGACGACGATGCCGGTCAGCGGGCCTAGTTCGCGGGACCGGGCGAGCACCTCGTCGGTCAGGAACGTCCGGTCTGCTGGCGGTTGGTGCAGGTAGGCCACAGCGTCGTCAGCGCGACCAGCGGCGACCGCTCTCAGGTATCCGTCCACAGCGCTCCTGGCGCTGCGGGCCCACCCAGGGCGCTCGGCGGTGTCGCGGCTGTGCCGCCACCACAGACCACCACCAACGAGGACGACCACGACGACACCGACCAGCACGGCGCTCGCCACCCGGTGGCGCCGCACCGCGCCGACGATCCCAGCCACCACGGCCAGGGGCGTCGTGGGACCAGTGTGCGTCGCGTCGGGTGCCCCCTGCTCGAACGTCTCGCAGGGAGGTTCACCAGAGCCCGACGGTGTGGACGCCGTGGGGGGACCTTCGTTGGCGGAAAGGACAGGTTCTTGGACGTCGCTGCCGGGATCGTCTTCCATCACGAGGCCTCCGATGTGCGGCACACGCTCGCGTCGAGCCATTGCAGGTAGACCTTCGGGTGGTCCGGGTCAGAGATCTCGACCCCGTAGGTGTGGAGCCGGTCGGTGTAGTCGCCGACCGCACCGTTGCGCATCATCGTCGCGCGTGCCGTGATCGCTTCGAAGGACGTGTCCGACCAGTACGCCCACAGTCCGTCTTCTGGGTCCTGGCAATACGCGGTGCGGTATTCCCCCCAGAGCACCCGAGGCGCTGTCTTGGCGATGTCGAACGAGCCGGGCGTCAACGCCCAAAGCGCCGTCGCGCCGTCTGCCACACCCTCGCGGTATATCGACGAGACGGAGAGCCCGCACGACGTCGTCAACGACGTCTCCTGCAAACAGCGGTCGAGCGTCGTGCTCAGCGCACTGACCACCGTCTCGTGCGCTTGCGGGGTCAGCCGCAGCTGTGGGTCGAGCCTGAGAGGAACAGCGAAGTCCGACGACAACCCGGGCACCACCAGGACGCTGGAGGTGGTGACCATCGGGTTGGTGCTGCCCAGCCGGTAGGTGCCAGGAAACAGCTGGATCTGGTTGGTACCCGGCTCGACCTCGACGTCGTTCAGCGTGATCCCTGCCGTGGACAACCCGTCCACCCCGACCTCGACGAACCCGACCGCGTCCAGCAACGATCCGTAGGTCGAGATGAACCAGAACCCGTTGTCGAACCGCTCGACCGGGTACGTGTCGATCACCCGAGTCCCGGCCAGCCGGTACCTCACCGTGACCGTGCCGTGGTCGTAACGCTGGGACGAGTCGAGCACCGCAATATCGGTGATCGGGTTGAGCTTCGCCGACTCGGCGAGAACCTCGTCGGTCAAGAACACCGTCGATTCGGGCTTGGTCGCCACGTAGGCCAGGGCGTCGTGCGCAGACCCCTGGGCGAGTGCCGTCATGTATCCCGCACCCACCTGTGCTGGTGACTTAGCCTGTCCGGCGACGTGCGGCACCCCGGTCGGCTCCCGGCCGCGCACGGCCACCACCCCTGCCACAACCAGCGCCACGACGACGACACCCACGACGCCGTACCGAAGGCGATGCGAGCCCCACACGCGCAGCACCACCCTCCGCCCGGTCTCGACCGCGCGTGCCCTCGCACCCTCACCCATCAGTGCCTCCCTCCGGGCCCCCACCCGTCTGGTCGCGCCAGCGGCCCGTCGCGGACGCTGATGACTGTGTCGTGGCCGTCACGGTTCCCCCCCATCCGGTCAGCCCCCGCTGACCCAGGCACGACATTACCGGACATGAGCTGACAATTGGGGTGTTTCGCCGACCGTGCCCTGACCCCGATGAGCCCCAGGCCGCCACAGGGTCCCGCGCTCGGACGACGATGATGGACGAAGTGCGCCTGACCAGCGCAGACAGGGACGACGGGGTCGGCGGGGAGAACCTTCTGGAAAATATGGTGGACAGTCTGGTGACAGGAGCGCCACCATGGTGACGGCTCGCAACCGGTGAGCCGGACGAATGGAGGTGGTACCGATGGCCGCGAAGCCCGCGACCATGCACCGCCTCGCTGCGCTGTGCACCGGTGCCTCGGGGTATCTGAGCGTGTTGGACGTCGCGTCCGTCGCGTGTGAAGAGAACCAGTGGACGGGCTCGGGAGCCGCCATGACGTGACCTAGTGAGGGTGACAGCCAGGCCGCTTCCGGGAATCCGGGGAGCGGCCTTCTTGTTTGTGAACGACAACACCATACCGAACGGACGTAGCTCAACGGCAGAGCAGCGGCCTCCAAACCCGTAGGTTGAGGGTTCAAATCCTTCCGTCCGTGCTGGTGAAGATTTCGGTCTTCGCCTGTAAGCCAAGCCCATGGTTTGCCATGTGGCGTACGTCCCGCCTCGGCGGGTTTGAGAACTGCACAGTGGACGAGAAACATCAGCGACCAGGCACGCCTGGCCGCCCACGCCCCGGGTGGCCGGACATGCCACGCCGGGGTCACGCGTCGGTATGCAAGCGGACAACGCTGGCTGGCCGTAACCCAGTCCCTTCGGGTTCGGGGGTTCGAATCCCTCCCGGCGCACGGAGGTGCCCCGCTCGTCGTCCTGCCTCGTGCATGGCGACGGGCGGGGAACCTCGCACAGGTCTCTAGTGTCCTGTCCGGCAATTTCGCTGCAGAAGTCGACGCCATACGCGGCACCTCGCGGCGTTGTCGTCAGTTGCGATAGCGCTGCTATCGCGCCCTCCTCCGCCTTGCGATGCACCACGTCT
>WRET01000076.1 GCA_009779195.1 Micrococcales bacterium | reverse complement strand
CTCGGCTCCTGTCGGCGACGTCCCGACGCCCCGCGGTCCGCAGGCGACCCCCAGACAGTGAGGTTGTGATGGACAAGGTCGCCCGCCTGTTGGTCGACGGCTCGGATGTGGCACCGGTCATCGTTGCTGACACCTACTTCCGCCGCCTGCGAGGGATGCTTGGGCGCCACCCGCTGCCGCCCGCCTTGATTCTGATCCCGACGAACTCGGTGCACGGCATGGGTATGCGCGACGCCCTGGATGTCGCCCACCTCGACAGCGACGGTACGGTCCTGAGCACGACGGTGCTGCGTCCCATGCGTGCCACCCGGTCGGTGCGCGGCGCCAAACAGGTCCTGGAGGCTCCGGTCGGTTCGTTCGCCGACTGGGGACTCTCCTGCGGATCCCGCATCGAAGTTGGCGGTATCGCGTAGGAAACCGTATGAGAACCGCTGTTTTCCGACGAGATGCGTCACTGACTGACGTTGACGCACACCTTGATGACGCTCCCGGACACGGTTGCGTCCAGGCTACGTGCCTTCAGTGCGATGGCCTGCGCGTTCGCGTCCCCGTAGTGTCGCCTGCCCGGACGGGGTGAAGTGTACATACAGGCATGGATGGGTGATGGGCGCGGGGTTGGGTCGGACTCCGCAGTCATCGGGTGTCAGGTCCGTTGATCTGCGGTAACGCTGCGGAAGAAGCGTTCCGCAGGCCTTGTGCCACACCGTCGGGGGACAGGCCGGCGAGAACGATAGGGGCGAAAGGGGTCACAAGGGGCGCAGCACGGGCTATCCTCGACGCAGCGAGGTTCTTAGGTCGTCCAACGAGGGGTCGTCTTGCCCGCAGTCTTCCTAACTGGATCCGAGGCCGTCCCTGCAGGGACCGTCGTGGCACCCTCGGAGACCGAGGTGTTGCTTGACATCGTGTCTCGCGGTGCCGAAGTGGTCTTGGTCTCTGTCGACGAGGAGGGGGCGGCGGCCGCCCGGGCGGCCCGTTTCGCCGCGCAGGGCACACAGGTCGGGCTGTTCCACCTGTCCGCTCCTCCGACGCTGGTGTTCGTCATGGCGGCTGTGGCGGCACTGGTTCCTGACTTCGCCCTGGGGTACCTGCCGAACGTGTTCACGCGCACCAAGCACTACACCCGGACCTTCGCCGCGCTCGGGTCGGTGCGGGGGATGCAGCAGCCGCAGCCGAGCAAGAGCCTGGTCGCACGTAGCTCAGTACCAGGTGGAACCTACGTCGTGGACTGGCAGGAGCAGTCGGTCTCAGCGACGAAGGTGATCGAGGTCCCGACACACGCCTGGGCGGTGTCGGCCTCGGAGCGTCCGCCGTCGGTGACCCGCCGCGGGTGGCCCACCCAACCAGTACAGCTGACCAGTGACGGGTCGTTCTGGGGGACGACCCGCTGGGTCGAGGTCACGGCTGTCAGCCAGGCTCCGCAGGCCATCATCGGTTCGTTGTTCAAGTTCATTCCGCCGGACGCGATCCAGTGCCGCTCGTGTGCGCGGATCTGCGGGGGAGAGGTCTGTGTCTTCTGTCAGGTGAGACACTTCGACTCGACAGCGCGTGACCAGCCGGAGCTGGCGCTGGGCGGAGCCGCCACATAACTGTGGCGTCTGCTGGGGCGTCCCAGCGCGAGCGGGGCTTCCGCAGCCGGGCCCATGGCGGTGCATCACTACCCGAGGGTCACCCGTCGGTTGAGCTGTCGTCCGATCGGTATGTCGGTGCCGTTGGGGTTGCTGTTGGAAGCGACAGGGGAGGAGCTGCCGTGCCCGATGACGGTCAGCGTCAAGTCCGGCCGGACGGCGGCAAGCGCGTCGGCAACAGCCTGGGCCTGGGCGCGTGACAAGAGGATGTTCGTGTCCTCGTCCATGACCGAGTCGGTGTGTCCACCGACGGCAACTGCAGCGCCTTGGGGAAGCTGTCCGGCAAGATCGCCAAGTGCTGAACGGCCGCTGTCGGTGAGGTCGGTCGCGCCAGTCTCGAAGAGCAGGTCTGTGGACAGGCTGATGACCCCACCGTCGTTGCGGGTCAGAGGGAAGACAGTCCCAGCAGGGTCGATGCCCTGCGTCGCCTGTGCTCGCATCTCGTCGGTCACCTGGAGGTCGACCAAAGCCGATCCCAGGTTTCCGGTCGCGGTGGGGGCTCCTTCGGCGCGGGTCACTGGGAGCCCGAAGAACGCGGGCAGGGTGTGTGGGAGGAGCAGATCGACTGTGGTGGTCTCGTCGCCGACTGGCGGGAACGTTGCCCACCCGGTGATGGTTTGGTGGTTGATGAGCCGGATCCCTTTGGCTCGGTCGTGGTCGTTCGGGGCGAAGAGCCCGGCATACGCACAGTTCGTGCTGTCCGGCTTGTTCTCGCTGGCGTGCCAGTTGTTCACCGTGCACAGCGGGCGGTACACCTGCATGGCAGGCCGGTTGGTGAGCGTTGGGACGAAGGAGGTGTTGCCGTTGATGACTGACGACATCTCCTGGTGGCTGCCGTCGGAGGTGTCGGGGTTGTCCCAGCGTATGGTCCAGGGGACGACAGTCGCTGTGTCGAACGCCGTCGCTGCGGTCACGGTGATCGTCAGGGTTCCGGCGCCTCCAGGGGCATCGACGGTCACCTCGACCGGCACGGGAACCTGTGTTGACGCTGGCGCGGCGGGCTTAGGTGTATCGGCGGGATCGTCAGGTACTTCTGCTGGCTCCGGCTCTGGAGGTGGAGCACGGGTCACTGGTAGCTCGGCGAACGACAGCACACCCCCGGGGGTCAGCAGACCGGCAGGCATGGTGAGGTCGACGGTCTGGGTGTCGGGGCCGATCTCCGAAAACACTGCCCAGGCTTCGAGCGTCTGACGGTTGGCGAGCCTTATCGAGTCATGGCCGCTCGGGGAGTACAGCCCGTCGTACCCGCAGACGGCCGGGTTGTCGCCGGTCCAGCTGCCGTCTGGGCACAGGGGGTAGTGCACCTGCATGGTGGTTCGGTCGACCAGCAGCGGGGGCTTGGCGTCTCCGTCGGAGAAGTAGCCAACCGGGCCGCGGTATGCGGCAGGCATGTCCGGATCGTCCCAGCGCATCGCCCACGTGACGATCGTCGCACCAGGGACGGCTTCCACGGACCGGATGGTGACAGTCAACGTGCCAGACGTGCCCGGAGCCTTGATGACGGCTTTCGCGGGGACCACCCCACGTGTCGGTGGTGACAGAGAAGGGAGCGGAGCAGACGTTGTGGGGCTCTCGGTGGGAGAAATGTGGCCGGACGTGGGAGAACACCCGCTCAGCACCGTCGCGCCGAGGGTGAGTCCCACCAGGGTCGGCGCCCAGGCCGCTGTCAGTCGGTGTCGCATCACACTGGTGACCCTTCTGCTCGCTCTTGCGTCATGCTACAAGCGACCGGCAGGTGATGTGGCGGACCTCACAGTCGGAGCGGGTCCAGATTCGGACAGAAAAAGTAGGCCCCGATAGTCCGATTCGGGCTCTAAGTCCTGTACGATCCTCCCAAGGAGGGTCACCTAGGAGAGGGAAGCGGTCCGTGTCAGCAGTGGCTCGTGCAGGGTCGACACCGCTAACTGAAGGGTGTCTTGCAGGGTTCGCAGATGCAAGTGTGCTGGTCAGGGGGCTGCGGCATGTGAACAGGCGCCCGGTGACTCCATGGATGACCCGCCGTAGAGCCATGGTCGGCTCGCGTCGCGCCCCGTTGTCGGTCTCGCGCCGCTTCTCGTGCACGAAGGTGTTGTCAGGCCGCAGAGCTGCGGTGAGCCATCTGTCCGATGCCCAGACACGTGGCTCCGTGAGAGATGGAGTTCGCTAGTGAACCGTAGACAGCGACGCGGAGTGGTGATGCTGGTGTTCACCACCATCGGAGCTATCGCCGTGTTTATCTCAGTGCTGGCGTATGTCGGTGACGTCAGCAGGCAGGTCGGGAACACGGTGCGCGTGCTGAGGCTCACCAAGGCCGTCGACGTGTTCATGCCGATCGACTCGTCGGCGTACGAGGTGATCGAGGTCCCCGAGCGGTGGACCAGCGGCGCCACGTTCCACTCCGAACGCCAGCTGGCAGGGATGGTGGCGGCCTCAGTGCTGCCCAAGGGGGCCTATCTCCAGGAGGGAATGGTGATGCCCGAGCCGCGGGTGACGCCAGGGACCCGGGAGATTGCGATCGTGGTCGATGCTGAGACGGGTGTCGCTGGCAAGATCTCGCCGGGTGACTATGTGGATATCATCGCCACGTTCGCAGGGGGCGAGGAGGTCCCTGCGCGTTCGATGGTCGTGATATCGAATGCTCAGATAGTCGATGTCGGGGTGGTGACAGAGACTACTGGCGGAGACTTTGCGGCCAGGTCAGGCGTGCCAGTGACGTTCGCGCTGACTTCACAGGAAGCGTTGGAGTTGGCCTATGTGGAGAGTTTTTCTATCAAGTTGAGGCTAGCGCTGCGTGGACCCGGTGACAACACTGTGCTGCCGCCGGACAAACGGGTCTACGAGGGAGGCTGAGATGGCAGTCCGGCTCTTGTTGGCGACGTCGGACGCTGCGACGGCAGAAGGATGGGCCCAGGTTGTCGCAGAGGCCGAGCAACTTCACCTGTCGGGTGTGGGGCGCAACCTGGACGAGATTCAAGGCTTGCTGTTGACGGACCAAGACTCCGAGGTGCTGATCGTCGACGAGCACCTCGACGGTCGTGGTCTGGAGTTGGCCCGGTTGCTGGCAGCGGCCAACCCACTGCTCGGCGTCGTGATCCTGGTCGACCACGCCGGACCCGAACAGGCGTTGGTGGCCATGGAGGTCGGTGCCCGCGCGGTGGTGTCCCGTGCTGCCAGCCTTGCCGAGTCGGTCGCCCGCTTGGAGGGTGTGGCCCTGTGGGTCGCGTCGGCACGGGCCGTCATCGGTCAGGACACCGTCGGGAGAGCCGGTCGCACCATTGCGGTGGCTGGGGCCAAGGGCGGCGTTGGAGCGTCGGTCATAGCGCTGCTGGCCGCGAGGACTTTGGTGGGGACGAAATCTGTGGGGCTGGTCGATTTCGACCTGCAGGCCGGGGACTTGGCGCCCTTTCTGGGAGTTCAGGCACGACGATCGGTCGTAGACCTGGTGGATATCGCCACCGACATGCCCGGTCGGGTGCTGAGGGAGACGACCTACGAAGTGCAGGGGCTGCGCCTGCTGTCTGCCCCGAGCCATGGTGAGCGCGCCGAGGCGATGACGGTACGGGCCGCCCGTGCGGTCGCCAGCGCGTTGCGGTACCAGTTCGACGTGTCGGTAATCGATGTCGGATCTCACCTGACAGAGGTGTCGGCAGCGATGATCGAGGACGCTGACCAGGTGGTGCTGGTCACGACGGCCGACATGCCTGCGTTGCGATCAGCCAAGCGCACCCTGGCCATGTGGGAAAGGCTTGTGGTTCGGTCGCCGGGTACGGTGCAGGTGGTCTTGAACCGTATGCGGAAGAACTCAGAGATCACCCGCCAGCTCGCGAGCAGAGTCGTCGAGGTTCCGGTCGCAGGGGTTGCCATACCTGATGGTGGGGTCGAGTTCGAGCGGCTGATGAACACAGCGTCGCTGTTGGAAGGGTCAACGGCAGTCTCCAAGGCCGTCGCCGCGCTTGTGCCTCCATTGGTGCAGCCGGCGACAGAACGCAGTGTCGACGAGGCTGTCGAAGAGATCGACGCTGCACGTAGGCAAAGACAAAAGAAGCATAGGCGAAGCCGTCGGGAAAAAGGCCAGGCCATCGTCGAGACGCCAGTTGTCGTCATGGTGGGTCTGTTGATGTTTTTCTTCGCTTTCCAGGGCTTGGCGTTGGGGATGTCGCACCTGTTCGCAAGAGAGGCGGCAAGGGAATCGGCACGTATCGTGGCCATTGAGGGCTATGCTCCAGCTGGAATACAGCACTCTGAGCAGGTTGCGCACGACCGGATTCCCGGAGGGTGGGACACCGACACGCACGTTGCGGTGTCCGAGGCGGACAAGACCGTCACGGTAGATATCGCGGTCCCGGCTGTACTGCCGTGGACTGGCTGGCGGGCGTCGGCAACAGTTCCGGCGACGGGAAGGTGACACCAGTGCTCTGGCGGAGGGTCTGGTCGCGGTGGGGCCGCGATGAGAAAGGCCAGGCGACGTTTGAGCTCATTGGCTATGTGTTTGCTGTGATGGTCGTCGCAGTATTCTGCGTTGAGGCGGTGTATGTGTCGCAGGCTGCGGCCACAGTGCAGCATGCAGCGCGCGACGGAGCCCGTGCGTACACGTTGGGCGAGTCGGTCGAGTCTGCCGTCGACAACCAGTTGCCCGACTGGATAGAAGAGAAAGACAGACCGAGCGTCACCTTTCCGACCACAAGCAGCGTCAAGGTCGAGGTGCAGGTCGATGTGCCAATAATGTTGGGGAGCCGCCGGGTGGGAACCTGGACAGTGTCGCGGTCGGCCGAGATGCCGACGGTTCGCCGGGCTCCCTCTATTCCAGCCCTCAATGGGCCAGCCGGTGTGTCCGGTATGCTCGACCCCTCGACGCTGTGCAGGCTCTCGTGGGCTCCTGCGCATATGCTGCGCTGCGACGCCGCGGCGAAGTTCGAAGAACTCAACGCTGCGTACCGGGCGCGCTTCGGGACAGATATCCCAATGACAGACTCCTACCGCACCTACGCCGCACAGGTTGCGCTGTACCAAGTCAAACCTACCATGGCGGCTCGTCCCGGGAATTCGAACCACGGATGGGGAATAGCTGTAGACCTGGGTGGTGGAATCGAAAAATGGGAAACTGCGACACACCAGTGGATGGAGCAGAACGCACCGGCGTTCGGGTGGTACAACCCGCCGTGGGCGAAACCCGGGGGTGCGGGGCCGACGGAAGCGTGGCACTGGGAGTTCCGCGGATGAACAGCACTCTGTACTCGTCACACTTCCTCGGACGGAGGACCTGACGATGGGCCTTCTTGACCGTCTTGTCGCTGAGGGCGACACTTCAGACAGCACCGATCTTGCCACGCAGTACCAAAACCGGTTGCTACAAGAAATTGACCTCGAAGAGCTTGCGCGACTCAAGCCAGCGCAGCGACGGGCCAGGCTTGAGCGGATCCTGTCGAACTTGCTTGCCATTGACGGGCCGGTGCTCACGACCACCGACCGTTCCCAGTTGATCCAGCGTGTCGTGGACGATTCTCTGGGTCTGTCGGTACTCGAACCACTGCTGGCGGACGAGACTGTGACAGAGATCATGGTCAACGGACCGCAGGACGTGTTCGTCGAGCGACGTGGGAAAGTGCAGAGAGTCCCGACCACCTTTACCTCAGAGGAGCAGTTGCTGCAGACGATCGACCGGATTGTCTCGACCGTCAACAGGCGGGTGGACGAGTCCTCGCCAATGGTCGACGCCCGGCTTCCGAGCGGCGAGCGTGTCAACGTCATTATCCCTCCGTTGAGCCTCAACGGTCCGACGCTCACGATCCGCCGGTTCCCGCAACCGTTCAAGATGGACGAACTGGTACGCCGCCAGATGCTGGACGCCCAGACAGCGGCGCTGCTCGCAGCATGTGTCCGTGCAAAGGTGACAATAGTTGTCTCCGGAGGTACCGGTACCGGCAAGACCACCTTCCTCAATGCCTTGTCAGGCTTTGTTCCAGCGCATGAACGTATCGTCACCATCGAAGACGCTGCTGAGTTGTCGCTGCAGCAGGAGCACGTCGTACGGTTGGAGTCTCGCCCGGCAAACGTCGAAGGCAAGGGAGCAGTCACCATCCGGGACCTGGTTCGCAACTCACTGCGCATGAGGCCCGACCGAATCATTGTCGGTGAGGTCCGTGGCGGCGAAGCCCTGGACATGCTCCAGGCCATGAGTACTGGGCACGAGGGCTCTATGGCTACGGTGCACGCAAATACAGCGCACGACGCTTTGGGACGGCTAGAGACTCTCGCGGCAATGAGTGAGTTGGAACTTCCTGTGGACATCCTGCGGGACCAGATCAACTCAGCGGTCGAGGTGGTGGTCCAGCTCAGCCGGGGAGTCGACGGTTCCAGGCGAGTCTTGGAGGTGGCTCTTCTTGTGTCGGAACGACGCGAGTCTTACCGTCTTGAACCTGTGATGACATTCGAACAGGCTCCGCTCGGACCGGAACGAATTGTTACAGGTGAGACCCAATTCCACCAGTTCCCGGAGATCCTATACAACAAGTTGGCTCGTGCCGGCGAGATTGGAGCAACGGCATGACTCCTGGCCTGATTGCGGCACTCTTGTTTGGCACGTTGGTGCTGGGGGTCGCCACCATTGCGATATTTCAGTTCACTCAGGCGCGCACTCAGGCGCTGTTGGAAGCTGCGAAGACGAGTGGCCGAGGGTCTGCTCCTTTCGAAGAGGCCGACCGTCGCTTTCGTCATACCCGAATAGGTAGAAAAGTGGCAATGATGCTGGCTGGGTCCGGTCGACCGTCGTGGTCGGTGCTGGGATTCAGTGCTGCTGTGCTGCTTGGAGCTGCGGCTGCAGCCGCGGCGTCGTATCCATTTATGGGGAAGGCAGCGTCGGTCATCGTTTTTGCAGGATGCATCACCGGGGTGCGCCAGTGGCTATCAGCCCAGCAAGGCAAGCGGGTAGAGAAGTTCATCGCCCAGCTACCTGAGCTCGCTCGGTTGATGGCCAATGGGGCTTCCGCCGGGCTTGGGATCCGCCGATCGCTGGAGATGTCGGTGCGCGAACTTCCTGAGCCCGCACGTTCGGAGATGGAACAGGTGTCGGGAGAACTTGCGGTAGGCCAGTCTCTTTCTGCGGCCATGAACCACCTGTCCGAGCGTCTTCCTTCCCGCGAGCTGTCGGTTCTTGTCCATACTCTGGTGATTCAGCAGCGCGCTGGAGGTGCGTTGACCACCGCTCTTTCGCGAATCGCCGCAACTCTCGACGACCGCAAACAGTTGCGTCGGGAGGCGCAGACCGCAGCTGTGAGTTCATTGTTCTCGGGGACGGCAGTTCTCATAATGGTTGGTCTCGCTGTCGTTCTTGCGAATGCGATGACTCCGGGAGTGATAGACAAGATGCTCGTGAATACCATTGGGCAGGTTGCAGTATTTTTGTCTGTCGGACTATTTGTAACAGGATTTGTAGTTATGCGACGCGTTGCAAAGGTGGATATATGACCAACGAAATTCTACTGGGAATTTCTGGGGCATGCCTTGTTGTACTGGGGTCAATTTCGCTGCGCATGATCCGGACGACCGGGCTGGAGGAGGTGGACGAATTTGTTCCGTCTGCTCGCCCGAAACGTGGATCAGGCCTTGAGTCTCTCCTCGATTCTCTCGGTCACCGTCTTCTCGGCATCACAATGCGCATTTACGGTCAGGAGCGCTTGCGGCGCCTGGAGGCGCTGATTCGGGAGGCTGGACGTCCTGATGGCCTTACGTTAACTGTCTATGTAAGACGTCAGGGAGCCTTTGTATTCATTGGTCTTGTGATTGTCGCCTTCTTTGCACTCGTCGGACAGGCGCTGATCGGATTCGCGGTTCTTTTTCTTCTCGCAAGTTGGATGCCAATCTGGTTGCGAACTGCTAGTCGGCAGCGGTCTGTTCGCATCGAACGTGAACTGCCAGATTTTCTCGATGTTCTTGGGGTGACGGTGAGTGCGGGTCTTGGTTTTCGCCAAGCCGTGGAGCGTGTGTGTGAAGTTTCCCACGGAGCACTGTCTGACGAGATGACTACAGTGCTGCGAGAGATGTCGCTGGGCGTGTCTCGGCGTCAGGCGTTCCTGTCCCTTCGCCAGAGGGTCCGTTCTTCAGCTATTGCTTCCTTTGTTACGGCCATGCTGCAGGCGGAGGAGCTGGGCGTACCACTTGCTGACGCCCTGACGAATATTTCTCAGGACGCCCGGAGGCAGCGCGCGGAACAGGTCCGACAGGAAATGGCCAAAATTCAGCCCAAGTCGTCAATGGTGATCACTGCCACCATTTTGCCAGGCGCTATTGTGCTCATCGCCGCATCTGTCATTCTTGGCAACGGAGGCTTTAGTGACATATTCTAACAGCCGATTTTCTGTGTCCTCCTCACACCAGGCGATTGCTGGAATCGTTCGTTTGCTTGCCGAGATTCGTCTCGCGGTACTTGCTTTGGCGGTTGTATTCTCGCTTCACGATGCTTCTACTATTTTTTGGGTCGCAGTCATTGCTCCTTTCTCCTACATTCCCGCACGCTCCTGGGAGCGGTACGGTCAGAGAATTTCTAGGTCGGGAGTGCTTTTTGGATGTGACATTGTTGCAACTATGCTCGTTTTGTTTTTAGTGCCCGGGCCGCTCGGAGGCGTATACGGAATCGCGACTGCATCTTTGGTCGGTGTGGTCGCACGGTGGCGTTTGACACTTCCTGCAATGGTTCCAGTGGCGCTGGTCATGCTGTCGGTCTTCGGTTTTCGTGATGTACAGGACTGGGTGACTGGATTGGTGTTGATGGCCACCCTGGTTGCGATGTCGTTTACTGGGTCGAACCTGGGAGAGGCCATGCGCCGGCAGTGGCTGGCGGCAGAGACGTCAGCTCGGCGCGATGCATCGCGAGCGGCGACGGCCGAACGCGTCCGCATTTCGCGTGATATGCACGACACGGTCGCCGGCGATCTGGCTGGGTCTATCCTCTTGGCTCAGGTGTTGAGAGACCTCCTCGCATCTGAGAATACGTCGGACCAGGCATCTGCCACTGCGACGCAGATCGTTGATTTGTGCACAACGGCACACGTCCACACTCGTGAGGCTATCAGTGCGCTGCGGAAGGCAGATGCACACCCTGCTGCTGAGCTCGGCGATCTGTGTGTGCAGTGGTCGGCACGTACGGCAGTGGCGTGCACTCTCAACGTCGGTCCTGAGGTCGATGGACTCGACCCCCAATTGTTTGCCGACCTGAAGGCCGTCCTATTAGAATTGCTTGAGAATGTGCGACGTCATGCCGGAGCTTTTAATGTCACTATCGACCTCGGCGTCATTGGCGGCGAGGCTGTCCTGGTTGTGAGTGACGACGGGCGGGGGCTCCGTAAGACTGATCGGAAGCTTCTTGTCGACGACGGACATTTTGGACTTGCGGGAGTCGATGAGCGAGTTGCTGGGCGTGGAGGGTCGGTCAGGCGCGCAAAAGCTGCGGGCGGTGGCCTGCTGACGGAAGTTCGGTTCCCTGTTGTTGCACGTGAGGAGATCACCGTATGAAGGTGCTGATTGCCGACGATAATCCCATCATCCGCCTAGGGTTGCGCGCGGCGCTTGAGTCTCGTCCGCAGATCACATCTGTTGTCGAAGCTACAAATGGTGCTGAAGCGCTGGACGTGGTGGAGGGAGTGGACGTGGTGCTGCTTGACGTGCGGATGCCTGTGCGTGACGGCCTTGATGTGCTTCCTGAACTTGTCACCACCGCTACCGTCATCATGTTGACTAGCACCGACCAGGTCGAGGTAGCTGCTCAGGCCATGCGTTCCGGTGCTTCGGGGTACATCGTCCACGGCACATTGGATCCAGCTGGCATCGCTGCCGCCATCGCTACCTGCGTCGCCGGTGGTACCGTCACGGCCGGACTGGATCCGTGGCCTGCTACTCCGAGTTTACCAACGGGCCGGCAGGAAGACTGTGGATTGTCGCAGCGTGAGACGGAGATCATGGATCTGGTCGTCCAGGGGTTGAGTAATTCCCAACTTGCGCATCGGCTGTTTCTGAGCGAGAAGACGGTCAAGAACCATATCAACCGTATCTTTGGGAAACTTGGCGTGACTAGCCGGGCGCAGGCGATGGCTGCGTGGCTTGGGACCGATGGGTCTGCAGGCCCAGAGGTGGTCGGGTCTAGGTTGGGTCTGTAGGCACTAGGTGGCGGCGCCGGAAGGAGGCTAATGTTGTGGACATCAGAGATCGGGAATACCAGGAAGGGCCTGGTTCCCACGAGAATGTGAGGAATGATAATGAACATCATCACCCGTCAGATGGCCATGGCACACCTCAAGGTTCGTGGCGCCTTCGACCGGATGACCAGCAACGAGCGTGGTCAGGGCACGATCGAGTACGTTGGTATTGTCTTGGCTGTTGTCGTGCTCGTGGGTGTGGTCGTCGCAGTGTTCCAGGAGCAGGGCGCCATTGGCCAGTGGATTACCACGACTTTCCCGGAGAAGATCACGACTCTGTTCGATGGGCTTGGGGGCTGATTCTCGGTAGGTGTGAAGTGCCGTTGGGTCGTCGTCGTCTGACGATGGCCCAACGGCACTGCTGTTGTGTTTGCGGCGTCAAGGCGGAAGGCTAGGGTTGCGGGATGAGGTTTGCGCGGTCGGCGGTCGTGGGGGTGTTGTGCTCGGTGCTGGTGGTTGGGTGCACCGGTTCGGGTGGAGAAGGGAGTGCGACGGACTCTGGTTCGCCGCCGGGGGGTGTCGGTGACTTGACCGCGGAAGGTTGGGTGAGGGGTGGTGCGTTGATGAGAGCGGTGGTGCACCCGGTCGAGCGTGCAGGCGACCATTCGGTGCTGACTGTCGACTACACTATGCCCGAAGGGCCGGCAGAATACACGTGTCCTGCGTCCATGGTGTCTTCCGGGAGACAGCCCCTGCACCCGCTGGTGCGTTTGTTGGATCTGCCTGGGGGCAGGGCGTGGCTGCCGGGGACCATTCGGCCCCAGTCGGGGCCTGTGCAGCCGACGGCGACGGGCAACAACTGGAAGTGGTGCTTCAACGCCCGCAACAAAACGCCCGAGGAGGTGACACTGGTGACGTTCTACGGGCCGGTGGATGTGGACACGGTGGACGTGTTCATCCCGAAACTGGGGTTGGTCACTGGTGTTCCGGTGGTCGACGGTGGTCCTGGGACACCTGACTTAGCGTCTTTGGGCCGCCGCGAGGGCCAGGTGGAGTACCCCGAGCCGGTCGTGCTGGAGTCGTTGGTCCGTGCTTATGACGAGGGCGCGTCGGCACGCAAGAGCGGGGACGCTCAGACGGTGGTGATGGCTTCGGACGTGCTGTTCGACACCGACGTGGCCGAGTTGTCCGAGCAGGCCGCGGCGAGGGTTGACGAGGTGTCCGCTCAGGTCGCGAAGGTGGCCTCTGGTGGTCAGGTGAGCGTGGTGGGTCACACTGACGACGTGTTGTCGGTCGAGTACAACCTGGACCTGTCCAAGCGACGTGCGGCGTCGGTGGCTGAACGGATGCGCACCACGCTGGGTCCGTCGTTCACGGTTGTCGAAGACGGCAAGGGCAAGTCCGAGCCGGCGGTGGAGGGCACGAGCCCCGAAGCGCGGGCAACCAACCGTCGCGTAGAGATCTCGTTCGCTGCCCACAACGCTGTCGACCTGCCAGGGGCGTCGAAGGCCCCCGAAGCAACCGGGCCTGTTGGCACCAGCCATGAGACGTTGACCTACTCGTGGGGTTCGTCGGGTGGTTCTACGTTCACGGTCCAGGCCCGCTCGGTCGTGCGCCGTGACGGGTACCTGGTGGGCACGCTCGTGCTCACAGCCGTCACAAAGAAAGCGGTCGTCGTTGGGTATTTTGGTGGCGACAACAACCTTTCGGGCCAGAGAGAGGGCGACTGGTGGCACCAGAGCCCGAAGAACGTGACGCTGCTGGGGCCCCAGGGCCGCGTGTTCCCGACCCGTTTCTGGATGGACGACAAGGTCCGCCTCGTGGCGGACACAGGGTTTGACTATTCGATGGCGTCCGGGGACGCGACTGTGTGCACTATCTTGTGGCCAGACACCGGCGAGAACTTGGTGACGATCGACGTGCCCGAACGGTTCCGCATTACCGACATCCCGGTCGAGGAGGGATGATGGCCAACGCTTTTGCACGCGCCGCGGCTCGTTACCGGTTGCGCGCAGGCGTGCTCTGGGTTGCAGATCGTGTGCTGGGCAGGGCGCGTGATGAGTGCGGGGCGATGAACATCGTTGTGGTGCCGGTGGTGCTGGTGGTGATGTTCTCGGCGTTGGTGCTGATACGGAACGTCGGCCTTGGTGTGGACGAGTCGAGGCAGGCCAGGGCGGCGGCTGATGCTGCTGCCCTGGCTGCCGCGGGTGCGTGGTCGGAGACGATCGAGGACGACTATTACGCGTCGCTGTGGTCTCCGGAGGCTGCAAGAGAGTTCGTGGGACGGCAGATGACATCGTTTGCCGCGGCCCGGGTCCGTGAGCGTGCGGACTATTTCGCGAGAGAGAACGGTGCGACAGTTGTGGGGTTCGCGATCAGCGGCGACGGGACGGTGATGGTGCGTGTGCGTGACACCGCGCCCCTGGCTGACACAGGTGGACAGGCCGAACACTCCTCAACGGCACGGTTGCGATTTGAGTCGGGTGTGTGCCGGTCAGGATCACGGGTCGGATACCAGTCCGGGCAGTCATGTATCACCTACATCCCCCCACCCAGCCCGGATCCGCTGGACCCCGGCACGGTCCCGCGTGTGCTGAGCGTCTACAAGGCCGAAGTCACCCTCGTCGGATGACACGCTCATTGCGATCGCACGGACAAGGTCCCGCGCGGCCGAGCACCCGGAGCGCCAGTCAGGCCGGCAGGCGTTGCCAGCAGCGTCGGGGCGCAGGGCGAACCCCGCTCCGTGTCTGGATGAGGAAGTTTGATGGGCGGTAATATGTCCCATATGACCCTGACGTACATCAAGGCCACGGGCGTGGTCGCCCGGCTGCGGGCCGACGACCGTGGGCAGGGGTCCCTGGAGTACGTGGGGATCGTCCTGGCGGCCATCGCCTTGTGCGGGGTCGTGGCGATGTTCCTCAAGACCGAGTTGGGCACCATCGTCGTGGACGCCCTCAAGAACGCCGTTGGAAGCCTCGGCGGCACAGACGGTGGTACTGACGGCCCGCCCTGATCACCGCCTCATGCGGTCCTGGGCCTCCAGCGCTAACGGAACTACCGCGTGCGCGGTGCCTGTCGACCTCAAACGAAAGTCGATCCGCCACACCTTGGCGCACCCACTACAAGAAGGCCGTTGCACACGCCTGAGTTTGGCCTGAGTTTGGTCATTCGCTTAGTGCCTGAGTTGGGCGCGTGCGGGTCATCGCGTCGAGGATGGTCCGCTGGTCGGGGTTGATGGCTGGGGGGATGGTCTGGGTTCGGCCGTTGATGGTGATG
>WRET01000075.1 GCA_009779195.1 Micrococcales bacterium | reverse complement strand
CGTCTCACGTGTCAAGCGCCGCCTGCCGTGGGACGTGGTGCTGCTCGTCGACCAGTCGGCGTCCATGGCCGCGTCGGTGCTGCACTCGGCGGTGTGCGCCTCGATCCTGGCTGGGCTGCCCGGCGTCAACGTGCGCCTGGTCCTGTTCGACACCTCCGTGGTCGACATGACCCACATGGCCGACGACCCCGTCGGCGTCCTCATGACCGCCCAGCTCGGCGGCGGAACAGATATTGCCCGGGCCATGGCCTTTTGCGAAACCCTCGTGCGCACCCCGACACGGACCGTCCTTGCCCTGGTCAGCGACTTCGAAGAAGGAGGTTCCGTCGCCTCGTTGATGGCGAGCGTGACCCGACTGCGCGAAGCTGGGGTGACGCTGCTGGGTGTGGCCGCCCTCGACGACGAAGCCAACCCCTCCTACGACGCCCACGTGGGCCAGATGCTGGCCGACCGCGGTATGCCTATCGGTGCGTTCACCCCCGACCGTTTCGCGCAGTGGCTCGCCGGGGTGATCTCGTGAACACCTGGACAACGGTGTACGCCGGGTATGACGACCAGGCGTTGGCGACATTGGCCAACCCCGGGCTGGTGCGCCGCGCAGCCAAGCTCGCCGCTGCGGCAACCCTCGCCGACAGCAACGCGGAGTCCGGCTCGGTCGACGTCGCCGAGTTCACCGTGCAGCTGGACGCCAAAGGCCCAGCGCACGGCCGTTGCCCGTGCCGGATCGCAGGTGTGTGCGTCCACGTCCTGGCCGCAGCCATCGTGGTGCGGACGTTGGCCGAAGCGGCAGAACCCGGCCCGTCCGAGGCTGCTCCCCCGGCGCAGCCCGGCGCGTCCGGACCCCAGCCTGGCGCACCGTCCCAGCCCGGGACGCCTGAGCCCACCACCCAGCCCGACGCGCTACCCCGACCCAAGGCTCCCGAGCCCGACGCCCACCCAGGCACCGACCCCGGCACGCCCGACCCACCCACACCCGATCTCCCACCCCAGCCTAAGAGCCCAGCCCCACCCAGCGCGCCGCCTGGACGCCCCGACCAGCCAGACGACGGGCCCTTCGTTGGCCAACCTGCTGAGGGCTCTGCTCTCCAGCCCGTGGTGGCCGAGATCCTCGCCCTGGACCCTGCGCGTGTGTGCCGCCGGGCCGGGATCGCAGCGGTGCGCCGCGCATACTCCCAGGCGGGAACGCGCGAACCGGTGTCGGTCACCGGGACCGCCCGTTGGGTCGATATCAGCTGCCCGGGTCAGCCGTCGGTCCGGTACGTCGCCGGGGCCGGGTGGGACGGGATGGTGTGCGGTGCCGACGCCCCAGACCGTGCCGCGGCGCAGCTGCGCGCACTGGCCGGGCTGTTCGCCGTGCACGGCGCGACGTGGACGTGGCCTGCAGCGGTCGTCGCCGAAGCCGAGGACCAGGCCGTCCCGGACGGCCCGACGCCTGCGACCAGGGCGTTGACCGGATCAGTACGCGAAGAGGTCACCGCAGCGATCACCGCGGGTCTGTCGCACCTCGGGCCGGACGCTGGCGAACGTCTGGGTGACCTCGCGCTGGAGGTCCGCCTTGGTGGGCTGGCGCTGCTGGGCCGTCATCTTGGTGCCGCCGCGGCGCTGGTCGAGCACCTGGCTGAGCACCACGACGAGGTGGACGAGTCCAAGGCGACCAGCGCCCTGGCACAGGTCTGGGCCTTGTCTCGGGCGTTGGACGAGGCCGACCCGGACCGGTGGCCACAGCTGCGCGGCGAGGCCCGCCGGACGTTCGAGGAGTCTGGTGACGCGTTGACGTTGCACCCGCTGGGCGCGACCTGGTGGGTGACACCCACAGGCGCCCGGGGTATCACCCTGACCATGTGGGACGCCGAGGCCGAAACAGTCCGCACCGCGACCACCGCGCGTCCGGCCGGTACCGACCCACGGTTCTCCCGCAGCGGCGAGACGATCGCGTTCTGGGGTGCCGCGGTGCCGAGGCTGCTCGCAGGACCGTTCCGGGTGGACGGCCCGCGGGTCGCCGCAGACGGCACGCTGTCGGCGACCGCCCGGTCGGTGACGTGCCTGCCCGACGGTGTCGACGAGACCGTCCTCGCCCAGGTCAGCACCGCCCTGCCTCCGGCCGCCCCACAGGCCGGGTTCGCCGGCCCGGACCGCCCGGTCGCGCTGGTCCCCGTGAGCCGGTTCGGCACCATCGTCATCGACGAACCAGCCCAGCAGCTGGTCTGGTCCGTGCCGGTCCCAGGCTCCGACGACGAGCTGGTCCTGCGCCAGGAGATCGCCGCCGCGACCACCCACCGCGTCGACGCGCTGCTCGCCCTGGAAGTCTCCCGTGACGTGCGCTCCTCCATCGAGTACGTCCTGGCCCGCCGCACTGTCACCGGTTCGCGCACCGTGTGGGAACCGGTGACGCTCGTCGTGCGCAAAGCCGGCCACCTCGAGCTGTTCTCGTTGGACTTCACCGCCGCGCCGCGCCCGCAGGTCCCCAGCGTCCTGCAGCGCCGCTGGCAGATGCTCGCACGCCGCTGGTCCACCACCCCCAACGTCCCAGCACTCCCCCGCCCTGCCCCAGCCGTCCTCTGCGACGACGTGCGGGAGCTGGTCGTCGCCGCGACCGCCACCGGACGCCTGTCCCTGTCCTCCCACCAGCACCAACGCTGCCTGGACCTCGCCCGCCGCAGCGACGACCTGGCCCTGGCCACCCTCGCCACATCCCTGCGCGACCTGGCACGCGCACCAACCACCCCCGACCGCCTCGAAGCCCTCCTGCGCACCCACCACCTCTCCGACCGCGTTGCCACCCTCGCCGCAGACACGCAGTGAGCAACTGCGGCACCCCTGCGAAGATAGGCCCCGTGGGATCCGCAACCGTGCCAACCCTCGTCGCCGCCGCTGTGGTCGACAACCTGACCGACCCACGCTGGCTGCTGTCGGCGCGGCGGAGCCGTCCTGCCCACGAGGCTGGCTGGTGGGAGCTGCCTGGCGGCAAGGTGGAACCGGGCGAGACGCCGGAGGAGGCAGTCCACCGTGAGCTGTTCGAAGAGCTGGGTGTGCGCCTTCACCTTGGCCAGCTGGTCCCTGGCCCGCATGATGGCCGCTGGCCCGTCGGTGGCCACCTCATGCAGGTGTGGTGGGCCGAGCTGGCCAGCGGCACACCGACCCCCGGCGACGGGCACGACGACATCCAGCTGCTGCCCCGTGGGGACTGGTTGTCCGTCCAGTGGCTGCCCGCAGACGTCCTGGTCGTCTCAGCCCTGCAAGCCCAGACGACACAGCCGGAGCCAGGTGCCACCCTCGCCCCTGGCCCTGGGTGACTGCGGATCAGCCAGTGTTGTACCCGCGCAGGCCGGCGGGCCGGACACGAGGGCCCACCACGCCCACGCACGGTGCGAACACGAATGCGTGGTGCGAACGTCTAGGTTCGCACCACGTGTTCGTGTTCGCACCGCGGTGACCGGCCCATCACGAAAGGGTGAAAGCAAACGAGGCGACACGATCGTCGCGCAGTTTGGGGGTGGTGGGATTGTCTGGTGGAGCAATCACGGAATCCTCGGACGGGGCACCGCAACTTGCTGGCCCGCCGGGGCGCTGGCGCGATCGCCGCCGACGCCTCAGAGCTATTGCGCGGGCTCTGGGGGCTCGACGGTCTGTTCCACGAGGGCCGCGATGCGGTCGACCTGGGCCTTGAGGGTGAGGACCTCGCAGCGCAGGCGGTCAGCGGCGCAGGCGTCGTCTTCGGCCGCAGCCTCGCAAGTCTCGATCTCGTCCTCCTTGGTCTGGAGGTTGAGCGAGTCCACCACGATCCCCAAGATGACGTTGATGAGGACGAACGACGTCACGACGATGAACAACAAGAAGTACGCCCAGGCCCAGCTGTGGGCTTCGGTGAGCGGGAAAACGACAGACTCCCAGTTGTCCAGGGTGGTGAGCTGGAACAAGGTGACGAACGCTGTCGGAATGCTGTCGAACCTCTCGGGGTTCTCAGCACGGAACAGGTGGATCCCGACGATGGCGAACACGTAGTAGACGATCATCATGAGCAGGACCGTCCAGCTAATCCCTGGCAAGGAGCGCGAGATGGACGAGACGATCTTCCGCAGGGGCTTGAGCCCTGACACGAGCCTGAGAATCCTCAGCACACGCAGGATACGCAAGATCCTCAGCCCCGAGAACACCCCTCCGGTCGGAGCCAGAGAAGTCATGACGATGACGAAGTCGAAGAGGTTCCACCCCGAGCGGAAGTAGGAGCCGCGGAACGCGATGAGCTTCAAGACCATCTCGACGACGTAGATCCCGATGAACACATGGTTCGCCGTCGTCAAGGTGCCCTCGTGGTGGTCCATCACCGCAGGTACCGTCTCGACGCCGAGAACCACAGCGTTGATCACGATCACCGTGAGAATGGCACGGTCGAACCACGGGTTGTCCACCAGGTGCTTGACCCTCAGACGCATACGCACCTCGATCTTCCTTCAGCGGGTCGCCCCTGTGGGACATAGACAAGCCACCCGCAGCAGGGTTTTGGCACAGGGCTGCCCCGTGCGGTCCCCACCCCGATGTGACACGAACGCCTTGTATCGTAAGCCAGCTCTCGTCCGCCCGTGGCGAGATTGGGCTCTGGTCATCCCACCCAGACCTCGTCACCCATCCCGAACCTGGCGAAGGTCGCCTGGCAGTGATGGCACGGATCGGTGGGCTGGCCGTCGTCACCGGCCAGAGTGACCTTGACACCTTCAAAACTGCCTTCGATGCCACGTCTGTCACGGTCCTCGAGCATCTGAGAGAGGGCGCCCAACGAAGAACACGTGCCGTCCCACTGGTTCCAAGGACGCAGGCCGGCCAGGGCGTTGTCGAGCCAGTCGGCGTACCAGAGGTCGAAGGAGTCGTGGGTTTTGACGGGGTCGGTGCCGAAAGTGCGGGTGTCAGCCCACACGCCTCCGGCGGCTGACAGGTACCAGGTGACCTGGTCGCCGGCTGTGGCCAGGACGACACCAAGGTCGAACAATGTCGGTGGTTGCAGGCCGTAGCCGGGGCCAGCGCCCCAACCGACCTGGGTGATGAAGTGGTGGTGGTCGGCAGGCAGAGCTGCGGGGTTGACGTTCGCGGCGGCGATCTGGCCGTCGGTCAGGGGGGCTTGCAGCACCCCGCCGTGGCGGTGCCAGCCGCGCCAGCCAGCGGCCTGGTGCGCTTCGGTGCGGGTCTGGCCGATCGTGCCGAGGGTCCAGGCCAGCCGGTTACGGTCCCAGCGGGACGCTTCGACGGGGACGGCGACCGCCAGCTCTCGCAGCAAGGTGATGGCACCTGGGGCGCCGGGCGAGACCGCCACGAGCGGTCCCCACGACGGGGGCCAGTCGCCGCCGTGCACCTTCACCTCAGTGGTGGGTTCGCCATCCCCGATCACCATGGCGAAGGTGCTCAGCAGCACCGCGTGGTTCGACGCCAGCACCGGCAAGGTGTCGGTGGCGAGCACCGCGCTGGTCATGGTGGCGTCGGCGCCGAAGCGCGACCGTGTGGCAGCCAGGATCGCCTGCGGATCGGACGGGTTGTCGAACGACAACGTCCGGTCGATCTTGCCGGACCACACCTGGTACCCCCGGCCACCGATCCGCGCCCCCCGCAGCGTCACGTCGTGGCGCTCCTCACGGGCCTCACGCACAGGTATCAACCCGGCCGACTCGAGAGTCTCCAGGAACGTGCACGTCCAAAAACACCCAGCCTCGGTGACAGCGACGACGGACTGCCCGACCGGGTCGCACCCGGCGCCGCACATGGCATAACCGGAGATCGAAGCGAACGACGGTTCAGGACCGAACGGCCCCCCGCTGACCCGCATGTACAGCGACACCGACATCAGGTTGCCCAGCTCTTGCGGGTCGTCGGCCTCGCAGTCGACCTGGATACCGGTGGCGGCCAGCGTCACGACGGTCCCGTCGATGCTCGCCCCCGGGTAGTGGTTCGCCACCGTCTGGGCGAGCACGTCCGACAGGGAGACCGA
Source organism: Micrococcales bacterium (assembly GCA_009779195.1). Classification (GTDB taxonomy): domain Bacteria; phylum Actinomycetota; class Actinomycetes; order Actinomycetales; family Cellulomonadaceae; genus Cellulomonas. Next base: position 9,076 of record WRET01000075.1, on the reverse strand, counting down.
CGGTCCCTTGTTGCTGTTGCTCTTGTTCTTCCGAAACGCCACGTCGCTCCTATCCACCGTCCGGCCACAGCCAGGATGCCACGGGCGAACACCCACAAGACCCGGTTTCGTGTACTGATCCTGAAACATATGTTTCAGCCCGAAACATCGTCACCTTCCCGGGCGAACCGTGTCGGTGGTCGGCCGGAGGGGTCTGGACCGACCACAGCCGCGACAGGCAGCGCACAATCCCGGGGGCCCAACAACTCGCCGGTGAGCTACCCAGCGTGCTCTGGCTGGTCGGCGGGCCAGGTCCACGCGAACACGATCAGAGCGACCATCGCGGCCACTTCGACGACGCTGAAGAACACGTAGTACGCCTGGAGCGGTGGCACGAACAAGGTTCCGATCTGCGCGAGCAACATCGCGCTGGCCACCACGATGCCCAGGGGACGGCCTACCCGCCGCCGCAGCACCCGCGAGAACAAGGTCATGGCGATGCCCATCGTCATCCAGACCGAGGCGAGCAGCAGCAACGGGCCGGTCATGTCAGCGACCGCGTCGACCGACCGGGGGTCGGTGTCCATCACGGTGACGATGTCGCAGTAGGCAAAGCACAGCAGCAAGAACACCCACAGGGACTGCAGCAGGACCGGGCGTGGGACGGTGGCCATGATGGCTCCTTCGAGGTGAGGTCGCGTGGGCACGACGAGGTGGCCGCCGGCTGGGCGGCTGGCGGGGTTGGACGTGTGGTCAGGTTGTGGGTTCGGTGGTGGTCAAGAGCCTGCCGATGCGGGTGACCATCGCTGTCACCTGGTCACGGTCCAGCTCGATCTGGTTGGCGACCAGGGCCGCAGCAAGGCCGCTGACGTACAGCCACATGTCGAGGAAAACGGCGTTGGCGCTCTCGTCGTCGGTGGCGACCAGGGCCCGGATGACGTCGACGTCTTGGCCGTTGCAGTCCTGGCTGGTGGCCACCTGCGCCATGTCCTCGACGTTGCTGTAGCTGGTCAGGAAGCGGAACAGGTTGGGCTCGGCCAGTGCGAAGTCGACAAAGGCCAGGCCGAAGCTCGCCATCACGTCGTGGTCGAGCACCGTGCGCTCGGTCAGGTACGCGCTCTGGTACGCATCGGCACGGGCGTGGACAGCCGAACGCAGCTCTTCCATCGTCGCGAACTGCGTGAAGATCGGCTGGGTCGAGCACCCCAGCGCGACGGCCAGGTTCCGTGCGTTGAGCGACTCAGCCCCGCACTGGCGCACCAGACGCAGCGCAGCCTCCGAGATGTCTTCGCGTGTGACCTTCACCGGTGGTGGTGACACAGGACCTCCTTGGACAACACTTGATATATAACAAACGCTATCGACCGGCGGCGGCCCTGTCAACCAACCGACGACACTCACGAAAGGAGCCAGCGAGGCCGATCCCGTGCCTCACACAAGGATGCCCGCGTACGGGCGGCATCCTGTGGCATGGGAAGTGGGTTGTCGGTGGCAGTCAGGGCGGCAATCACGGCGAGGTGCACGACCTACCGAGGTGCGACGAGGGCGGAGAGCCAGGCGCGGGATCGTCTGGTCAGGCCCGGACGGTCGTGCGTCGCGTCGCGACCAGCCCGGTCAGGGCGGCAACCAGCGCGACGCCCAGCCCGACCAGGGGTGGCAGCGGCAGGAACAGCCACGACAGGACCAGCCCCGCCGCGGTGAAGACCACCAGCACCCACGAGGCGGCGGTGACCAGACCCGGGGCCTGTTCGCCGTACCGGGCCATCAGCACCACCAACGTCCCGACGGCCAGCAGCGTCAACCCCACCATCAGGCTGAACCCGAAGAACAGGTCGGCCAGCGTCGGCTGGGGGCCGGGCGTGGTGAGCCGGACCTGTGCCAGCCCGTCCAGCGCCTGACGGGTGGCGTCGTCGTGGTTACCGGCGGTAGCCACCTCGGTCGCCAGGTGGACGATGCCGAGCACGACCAGGGTCCAGCCCCCGGTACGCACAGCAAGTCGTGGCGTGCGGACGGTGGCGGCTGGGGTCGGCTTCAGAGCTGTCATGGTGTTCCTTGTCGGTCAGGGGAAAGGGTGAGGTGCTGGACCCTAGGGGCCCTGGGTCAGGGGTTCGTCGTCACCGGCCCGCAGGTCACGAGCCTTCGCATCGCCGCCGTGGCGGAGTAGGGCGGGGCCAGCCGCATCATGGTCTGGCGCACCCGGGTGACGCCGGGCCCGCGCAGGTTCGCCACCGTCCCGATCCGACGCGAGGTCAGCTGCACCTGGCGGACCCGTCGGTGGCGTGCGGCGCGGTAGCGGTCCAGCGCCCCGTCCGGTCCGGTGCGCAGGGCGGCCGTGACGGCGAGGGCGTCTTCGATCGCCATCGCCGCTCCCTGCCCCTGGTTCGGGGTCATGGCGTGGGCGGCGTCGCCGAGCAGCAGCACCCGGCCCCGCCCCCAGTACGGCCTGCCCAGCTCGTACAGGTCGTGGTGCAACGGTGGCATCGCGACCAGGGAGTCCAGCAGGTGCCCGGCCGTCTTCGCGTGCCCGGGGAACATGGCCCGCAGCTGCGTGACCGAGGTTGGGGTCTCGACCCCGGCCGGCGCGACCTGGACCAGGTAGTAGTACACCTGCCCGGCGCCGACGGGGACCACCCCGACCCGGTGGCCGTCGCCCCACGACTCGACCGCGGCATCGCCCACGTCCAGCGGAGCGACGCCGCGCCAGCACGTGTTGCGCGAGTACCGCAGCCGCGCCGGGCCGCCGACCATGGTCCGCACGGCCGAGCGCAGACCGTCCGCGGCCACCACCACGTCCACCTCACGGCGGGAACCCGACCATGCCACGGTCACCGTCCGGCCCGAGGCTTCGACCGCGGTGACCGGCGCGTCGAGCAGGACCTCCACCGACGGCGGCAGGGCCGCGGCGAGCAGGGCGTGCAACCGGGGCCGGGTGATCGCGTAGGTGGGACCGTGCGCACCAGCGAGCCGGGTCAGGTCGATCGTGCTGAGCGGGTCGCCGCCGCGCCCGCACACCTCGATCCGGGAGAGCACCTGGCCCTCGCCGTCCAGGTGCACCCCAAGCCGGGCCAGCGCCAGCACCGCGTTCGGCGCGAGGACCAGGCCAGCACCGACGGCCTCCAGGCCCGACGCTCGTTCCAGCACGGTGACCTCGTGCCCGTCGGCGGCCAGCCCCAGCGCCGCGCACAGCCCGCCGACGCCCGCCCCGACGACGGCCACGGCACTCACAGGCGCACCGCCGACCGAAAGACGCGGCGCAGCATCCGGTCGAGCATCTCGGTCTGCCCGGCGGCGTCGAGCTCGCCGCGCAGCCCGAGGCCCAGCACGCCGAAGTACAGCGCGAAGTAGATCAAGAAGGCCTCCTGCGGGTCGATCGGCTCGATCTGCCCTGCGGTCACCGCGGCGTGCACCCGGGTGCCGACCCACGCGGCGAACTCGCCCATCCGGCGCCGGGACGGCCCGTCCGGGTCGGCCTCGAACAGAGAACCGGACAGCACCTGCCGAGACAGCTCCGGGTCCGCCCGGTACGCGTCGTACAGGGCGGCGCTGACGTGCACCAGCTGGGCAACCAGGTCGTCCCCGTCCGGCTCGTCGCCCACCGCGGCCAGCGCCTGCCCGACGGTCTCGTCCAGCAGCGTCTCAGCCAGCCGGGCCATGGTCGCGAAGTGTGCGAACACCGTCCCGACGGCGACCCCGGCACGCTGGGCCACGTCCCGCGCCGTGGTCGCAGCGAACCCTTGCGCGACGATCACCTCCCGGGCCGCGTCCAGCACCTCCTGGCGGGTGCGTTCCTTGCGCTCAGCACGTCTCATGTCGTTGAGCATACTCATTGAGCGCGATCAGTCAACCAACCGGCGAGACTCACGCCGACTGCCCGCTCCCGTGCCTCACGCAAGGATGCCCGCGTACGGGCGGGCTTCGCTGTGACCAGACCGTGATGTCGCACTTCAGCCCCTTGGTGCGATGCTCGGGTGCGGAGAGCTCCGAAGAGGCGAACGAGCACGCACGGCGGTGCGAGGTCGCCGCGACGGTCTCCGGCATCGAGCTGCTCGGGCCGACCACCGACAGTCTCGGCCGACCCGCCACCGGGGTGCAGATCGACTTCAGCGCCGAGCGCCAGGGCCACTACGTGATCCTCCTCGACCCGTCGAACGGCACTGTGCTGCAGATCGAGAACCGCAGCTCCTCCGCAGGGGAGGTCCCGTACCGCTACACCCTGGTGGAGTCCGGCTGGAGCGACAGCGCCCCAGACCCCGACCCCGATCTGCGGCCCAGGCTCAGAGCCCTACCGCTCCTGCTGAGACCCGTCGGCGTGCCGGGCTCACAGGATCCCGACCTCCCATTTCTCGGTGCCGAACACCCGGGTCTTGACCGAGTCGACGCGCCACTGCCCGTGTTTCTTCAGCACGACGTACAGGCACTCATTCATATAGCCATTGGGCGAGCGGGGCTGTGGCGGACGGCCTTGTCGTTGGCGCCAGCGGCAGTTGACGTGCCGCGTGTGCATGAGCCGTCGCGACGTCGTCGGGGCCTCCACGCTGAGCAGCACGAAATCCGGGGAGTAGCGAGGTGGCCACCCGGCACCCGCAACCTGGCCGCCGTAAGTCCGCTTCCTGTCGGTGACATACGCCCGCAGGATCTGCGTCCCGGCCGCCACCGACCCGCGAAAAGCATGGTGCCCCTCCAGCGACTCCAGCGACGTGAGTGCCCGAGGGTTGTACGCACCGGCCTCCCAAAAGTGCATCGCCAGCATGAAACCGCGCAGGACCTGCTCTGGGGTTGCCCCTGACGGAATCTGCGGAGTCGGCGTCTGGGTGTCCCAGGGGACGTCGGGCCAGAGAATGGGGGCTGGCTCTGGCGGCGGGGGCGGCATGTTAGCACCCAAAGACTTGAGCAAGGCAACCATTCGGAAACGACGCCCGGCCTCCGGCGTGCTTTTCTGCGTGGCCTGCGCATGAGCAACCGCCCGGCTCAGCACCGTCTGCCCAGCCTGGTCGCACACATCAATCTCCGCACCTGCATCGACGAGCTTGCGCACAAGTGCCTCATCCCCGGTTTCGGCTGCGTGCATCAGCGTCGTCACCCCACCGTCGTGCACCGTCCGGTTCGGTTCGGCCCCGTGCGCGAGCAAGATGTCAACCACCGCCACCGCGTCAGGAATACCAGCACCCACAGCCCACGACAGTGCAGTGCGCCCACCAGCTGCGGCCTCGACGTCAGCACCGCGCTCGCACAGCACCTGGACGACCTCGCTGCGCCCCGCCGCGACCGCCTCCAGCAGCACGGTGCGACCGGTGCCCACGTCACACGCCTCGATATCCCCACCTGCGTCTAGGTACGCAACCACGTCGGCGGTGCGGCCCCCAGCTGCTGCCACCAGCACGTCTGCGCTCATGGTCGCGATGGTACCGCAGCGTCGTGCCGTCTTTTGCCTTCTCGTCCGAGGCCGACCACGCCCTTATGATGAGCCAAGTGACCGACCCGGAAACCGGAGTGCCCATCTACGGTACTGCGCCCACGACGTCGGGATGGGAAGAGATCCGCACCCGTGACTATCTTCTGGCGTTCGACGGGCGGATTCTGGAGATCTTCTACAAAATTCACTTTCAGGTCGACTCGGGTGCCCGCCTCATCGACGCCCTCGCCGCCCAACTCGAGAAGCCTCACGAGTCCCAGCGCTTCCACCTGCAAAATCTGGGGTTGTGATAGAGTTTCCAAGCTCTCGCGGAAAACGAAGTCCACCTGGGTGATCCTGGGGTCGATCCTGACGCCAATATATCCGTCTACTGGGCGGGCCTGCGTTTCGACGACGAGGAGTGGGTCACCGTAGGCCCCTTCTTCTCACGGGTCGCCGCCGCCTGCGCCGGTTGGGGCTGACACGCCATGTTCTGAGCCAGTTGACAGGCCGAGTTACTCTCCATTGAGGCCCTGGGCGTGACGCACAGCCCCCTCCCCCCACACCCTGTTTCGTATGCTGGCCCGACCGAAACATCGGGCGGGCACCACCCCACGTGCCGTATCGTCCGGCATACAGAACCGCTCCAAGGAGGTGCGCCCGTGCCAGCGACCACACGGTGGTGGCACACCGTGCCGGAGATCGCGACCCGCGTGGGCGAGACCATCGCCGCTGGCGACCAGACCCACGCGCTGCGCCTGCTCATGGACGGTATCAACGCGTTCTACCGCATGAGCCCTGACGCCGTCGACGAGGCGCTGGACGAGCCGCAGACCGTGGGCGACCACCGGTGGGACCTGCTCATCGCCGCTTCTGTGCGCTACCGGCTGCACCAGATGGGCCGCAAGGCCCCACGCTGGACCTACAAAGAGCCACTGGACAAGTTCTGGTTCCCGTTCTGCTACAGCCCCTCTGACGCATACGTGGCCTTGGCCCACAGCCCAGCAGAGCTGGTGCGGCTGGGGATCTTCCTCGACGAGCTCAACTTCGAGCAGGCCTAAGGAGCGAACAGTGGCCGACGCACATTTGGACCTGACCAGAGAAGACATCATCGGGCTGCTCACTGAGGTCGGGCAGGTCCTGTGCGAACAAGGGTCACAAGCCACCATGTACGTCGTCGGCGGCGCCGCGATGGCCCTGGAGTACGGGTCACGACGCGTCACACGCGATATCGACTCGACGCTACGGTCAGGGCCTGACACCTTTTGGCAGGCGGCAGCAACCGTGGCAGCGCGCCACGGGCTCGACCCTGGGTGGATCAACCGCCAGGCCGCAGCCTTCTTCACCAACGAGCCCGACGACAACGCCGCAGAGATCACCCTGCCCGGCCTGAAAGTGCTCGTCGCCTCACCACGGCACCTCATCGCCATGAAGCTGCGGGCCCTGCGCGAACGCGACATGGACGACCTGGAGCTGCTGTTCAGGCATGTGGGCATCACCGCACCACAGCAAGCCGCAGACATCCACAACGCTCTGTTCGACGACACATACGTCGGTCACTTCGACCCGGATGAGGCCCTGTACGCCGCCCAGAGGGTGTTCAACCGGGCAGAAGCACGCGGTAACCCGATCGTCCCAGGCAGGTGACACAGCCAGCAGTACGCAGGCAAGCACCAGGTGGATAGGGTGGACGAGACATGCAGCAAACCCACTCCAGCCAAGGACGAGGTGCCATGAAAGCGTTGCAATACACGGCAGTCGGCGAAGAACCCCAGGTTGTGGAGGTTCCCACACCCGAACCAGGGCCCGGTGAGGTGCGGGTGCGTGTCACCGCTGCTGGCGCCTGCCACTCGGACTCGTTCGTCATGGGCCTCGACGCCGAGCAGTACAAGCTGTTCGGCTACCCGCTGCCCATGACGCTGGGCCACGAGGGCGCCGGTGTGGTCGACAAGCTCGGTGCTGGTGCGGCGGGGTTCGATGTCGGCGACGCCGTGGCGATCTACGGCCCGCAGGGCTGCGGCCAGTGCTACCAGTGCGCCCAGGGCAAGGAGAACTACTGCCCGAAGGCCGCCGCGTTGGGTATCGTCCCACCGGGCCTGGGCCGCGACGGCACCATGGCCGAGTACGTCACCGTCCCCTCGCCGCGCCACCTGGTGCCGCTGGAAGGGCTGGACCCGGTGGCCAACGTCGCGCTCACCGATGCTGGCCTGACCCCGTACCACGCGATCAAAGGGTCGCTGCCCAAGCTCGTCCCCGGTTCGTCTGCGGTCGTCATCGGGGCTGGCGGGCTCGGCCACGTGGCCATCCAGCTGTTGCGGGCGTTGTCACCAGCCACAGTCATCGCCCTGGACATCGCCCAGCCGAAGCTGGACCTGGCCAAAGACGTGGGCGCACACCACGCCTTCTTGTCCGACGACTCCGCGGCCGACGCTGTGCGCGCCGTCGTAGGTGCCGGCGGAGCCACCGCGGTCTTCGACTTCGTCGCTTTCCAGCCGACCATCGACCTCGCCCAGGCCGTGACCGGCCCCGAAGGCGATGTCGTCCTGGTCGGGGTCGGCGGAGGCCAGGCCCGTGTCGGCGTCCTCGCCGCCCCCTACGACTCGACGATCCGCGCCCCCTACTGGGGCTCGCGTTCAGAGCTGTTCGAGGTCCTCGACCTGGCCCGCGCCGGCACCATCCACGTGGAGACCGAGACCTTCAGCCTCGACGACGCCCCCGAGGCCTACCGTCGCCTCCACGACGGCACCCTGCGCGGCCGGGCTGTCATCGTCCCGTAACCAGCTACCCCACCCCGTCGGCCCACCCCCTACCTCTCGCCTCGGCAAACCTGGTGGGGGGTGACGTCGGCGGCTCGCCAAACTTGGCCCGGCCGCACGGATGCCGCTGTCACGAAGCCTGGGCGAGGGCCCGTTCGAGCTGCGGTTCACGCTCGGCCCGACAACTCGACGGATCACCTACAGGTTCACCAAGGACGGACGGATCGTCCTGCTGACGACGTTCCGCAAGCAGCGCGACAACGAGCACGCCGAGGTTGCCCGCGCCTGGCGGGCAGCACAGGCGTGCGCGGCCGAGTACCCGTGAAGGAGGACACGATGGCCAACTACTCCCGTTGGGACGACGTCAAGAAGACCCGCGCACCTGTCGCTGCACCGCGTCGCGCTGAGGTCGAGCAGGACCTGGCTCTGGGCCAGCTCATCTACGACCTGCGCACTGCTGCCGGTCTGAGCCAGCGCGAGCTGGCTGCCCGGATGGGCACGACCCAGTCGGTCATCTCCCGTCTGGAAGAAGGCGGCGGGGCCCGCAACCGCATCGACACCCTCGCCCGCGTCGCGACCGCGCTGGGACGCCATCTTGTCGTGTCGTTCCCCGAGCACGTCCCCGACGAGCTGCCCGACGCCGTGCAGGTCGCCTGACCGCCTTCGCGCTTGCCCCCAGGGCCTGGACCCAACACCGGCTCGTCTGCTCGTGTGCTGCGGCATGAGTGCGACACTGATTCAGCCTGCAGTGAGGTCGATGCTCCGGCGGTGATGTCGAGGGCTCAACCCTCGACGTCACCGCCGGAGCATCGACCTCACTGCAGAACCATCGACATCACGCGCAGTGGGACCGCCGCCTCACCGACCGTTCCACGAGGGTCGCGATGCCGTCAACCCGAGCCTTGACCAGGCCGGATTCCCCCTGGTCAGAGCAGCATCGACGAGATGG
>WRET01000074.1 GCA_009779195.1 Micrococcales bacterium | reverse complement strand
CGGGCCCAGCGGCACCCACCAGCCGCCCACCCCACCGACGACCAGCCCCACCCGAACCACGACGCCCCCTCGCCCCGGCCAACCAGAGCATCAAGACGACGGCCTTGTTCAGCAGTCTCCTAGAGGTTGGCAGGCGGGGCAGAAGTAGACGTTGCCGCCGAGGAAGGCTTTGCGGGTGATAGAGCCGCCGCAGCTGCGGCAGGGGAGGTCGCGGGTTTTGGCGGACAAGATCGTGGGGTAGCCGCCGGGCTTTCCGAAAAGGTCTGTCTCGGTGTCTCGGCCGCCTGCGTCCGTCATTTCTTGCAGGGTTGCGACGAGGGTTCGGTGCAGCTCGACGAGATCGTCGTCGTCGAGGGTCTTGGTCTGCCGTTGGGGGTGGATACCTGCGGTGAACAAGATGTCTTGCAGGCACCCGTTGCCCAGGCCGGGGATACGCTGCTCGGTGGCGAGCAGGCCCTTGGCGCTGAGGGTGGGTTTGGCATCAGCTGCCAACGCCCGCAGGTGGTCGACGGTGAAGGCCCCGGTCAGCGGCGACGGCGCGTCACGGGCGACCTGGTAGTAGAAGTCGGTGTCGTCGTCGTCGTCGATCAAAGCGATCCCGGCGTACATCTGGACGGTGCACACCAGGGCGCTGCCGTCGTCGAGCTCGAGCAACAGCTGGTGCTTGGCGGGCCTGGGAGCCCCGGGAGCGAGCCACCGAGGCCGGGCTCCGTCGCTGAACGCCAGCCGCTGGTCACCCAGGTCCAGCTCGACATACCTGGCCAGTGCCCTGGCCCCGACGACCGTCTGGTCAGCCAGCGCCGACGCGTACCGTTCCGGGTCGCCCTTGTACCAGGTGAACTTGTGGGGGGTGTGACCAGCCTGCGCCGTGACGACGCGCCGCCCGGTCAACGTCTCGCCAGCCTGCCGTGCGATCGTCGTCGCCTCAGGGATCTCGATCATGTCTTGGCACCTTACACAGGTCACGCCCAGGCGGCCGGCAGCCTGACAGCATCGGCGCCGTGGGCGCGTCTTCACAGTGAACGCCTCAGGGCGCGCAGACGTGGGCGTGGACCGCGTCGACGATCCCAGCGTCACGTGTGGGACAAGATGAGCAGCCAGTCTTCGCCGTCGTCGGCGTTGCCACCTGGGGTGGTCAGGGTTCGGGTGTCCCGCCAGGACGGGTCGACGAGGTGTTCGTCACCCGTGCTCGGGTCGACCCAGCGGGCGTCGGTGAAGTCGCCCTCGACGCTCACGGTCATGGCAGCAGGCAGGTAGGCCACGGCCAGGGCGCCGTCGTCGGTGACCGCGACGGTCGGGTGGTCGTCTTCGAGGACGTCACGGTTCGGGTCGTCGCCAGCAGGTGGCCCCCCGAGCAGGATCTCTTGGTCGTCAGCGGGGCGCAGGGTCCACCAGGGAAGCCGTTCGAACACGTCCCGGATCGTGTTGACCTGCGCCTGCCCCGGGCGGTCGATGCGGTCTTGCCAGCCGGGGCGGAACTCCCAGTCTTGCGAACCGTAGAAGTCCCCGGCAGCACCGGAGGTCAACGCCCAAGCGACCTGGCGGCGCAGCGACTCGTTCGTCGTGGGCGGCGAGTCTGGTTGCAGGTTCAGACCCTCGTAGTTCGACTCTCCCAGCAGCACAGGTCTGGGCGGTTCGGTCGCCCAGGCCTCGCGGACCCCCTGGAAGGTCGGGGCGTAGGAGTAGACAAAGTTCCAGTCCACCCGCGAGCTCCAGTACTCGTTCTGGGTGGACCAGGTCAACGGCGACATGAACTGGATAGACACCGGACGGGTGTCGCCCTCAGCGCGCAGGCCCACCCGCACCGCGTCGAAACAGCGGTCGGTGTCGGTGGGCGGGTCTTGGGACACGTAGTCCCCGCCGAACCCCCAGACGATATTGGGCAGGTCCGCGAAAGTCTGCGCGACGACACGCCCCCAACCAGCGCACTCGTCGGTGCTCTCAGGGCGGAAAGCGTGCCCGACCACCCAGCCGTCCACGGGGTACAAGAACACGGTGATACCGAACTCGCCGGCAGACTCGACCAGGTCGTGAGCCCGGGCCAGGTAGTCCGGGTTCGGCGTCGAGACCCGCCCAGGATCGCCACCCAAGAACGGCAGGATCCCGTCGGCGGTCGCCCCGTCCCAGGTCCCGCCGTTACCCCCGTCGCCGATGAGCGACACGATCGCCGCGTTGAACCCCCGGGCGGCCCGGTCGCCCCAGTAGCCGTCGAACTCCTCGGGCCTGAGGTCGGCGAGCATGGACCACGGCGAGTCCCCCCGCACCAAGAACGGGTCGCCGTTCTGGTCGACGAAGTACCGACCGTTGTCCGAGATTCCCGCCACATACGGCGCATCGATGGACCCAGGCGTGAACGGCGGACCAGTCGGCAGCTCAGGTACCTCTCCGGGAATCGCCACCTGCGACGGGTCACGGTGTGAGCGCACATGGTCGACAACCAACACCGCCACCACGGCGACGACGACACCGACGACCAACCACGTCAGTCGGCGCACGAGCCCCTTCACAGCCCGACCACAGCCCAGTCGACCCAGGCCACCTCGCCGTGGCCGGGTTTGGCGAACAACCCGTCAGACATACCCACCTCCAGACCTCTAACCCAATTCTTCCCCACGAGGTTCCACAGAACTTACCCGCCTCACCAAGGTGCGAGGCAGATCATCTCGCCGTACCGCGGTTCACCTGGGACGCGCTCGCACTTCGAGAGGGAGTCACGCACGCAGAAATCCACCTTCCTGGGACGTCTTCGGGAAACACTGACCAAGCACCATAACGTGTCGGCCGCCCCGCCGACGAGCCCGGCCGGCAAGTCCTCGAACGCGTCCTCGGCGCTGGAGGTGACCTGAGCAGGCCGTCGTCATCGGTGTCCGCGGATCCTCCATCGCTTCTCCACGACCTGACAAGGAACAAACCCTCCAGCGGCACCTTCTGACCTGTGAAGACCGGCGCCCAGCGGCAACCTAGGCACAGCACCTGGGATGTCGTTGGTGCCGGGACGACCTGACCGCCGAGGGGGCACGACTGAGCGAGGGAACTATGCCTTCTGACACCCCCGGGCCTTCTGGCACGCCCGAGACACAGCAGCACCAGTCCAAACCGACGATCGTGAGCCTGTGCGTAGGCGCGCTGGGCCTGGCAGGTGTCGCGTTCATGTTCCTGCCGTACTACGAGTACCTGGTAGGTGTTGACGGCCGCCCACTCAGCTTCGTCGTGACTGGGTGGGACTCGCCGCTCGGCGTCGTGGACATCACGGCGCTCATGGTGGGGGCACTGGCTGTGGCCACGGCGCCCTGGCTTGTCCGTCCCCGCCTTGTGGAGGTCGTCGGGGCTGTGATGAGCACGGTTGCGGTCGGCGCCATCGTAGCCTCCAGGTTCGTCTGGCTTCCCGACGACGAGATCTGGTGGAATGTCCGGGAACTTCCACTTGACGCAGGCCAGACCCGTAGCGCCGGGTTCTTCCTCGTCCTGGGCGTCGCGGTGGTGGTTGCCGTGCTGTCGTGGTGTGTGGTGGGCAACTGGTCCCCTGGGCCCCCTGCCTGGTTCGTGGCGATCCCGGCGAGCACCATGGGCCTGGTGGCGGCCGCGACGAGCCTGGTACTCCTGACGGTCTCATTCATGCCGAACCGGCTGGGGATGGGACACTTCCTGCACTTCGACGTGACCGCCTGGCGCTCGTGGCTGAGCATGGTGGGCATCATCGCGGTGGTGCTCGGCACGCTGGGCATGGCCGTGGCGGCCTCGGGGGTGCTGAACCGGCCCGGATCCGGCATCGCCGCACTGGTGAGTCTCGCCCTGGTGTTGTTGGTGGTTTTGGCTCCGTGCTGGCCGACCCGCCGCACGGTTTTTGGTTTGTGGCCCTGGACGGACATGTGTTTCTTCCTCGTCGTGGTCCTCGTCGTTGTCGTCGCGGGTCTGTCGTGGCGCACCTGGGTGCTGGGCCACCAGTCGAACCAGGTGCCGCCTGTGGTCAACCGCGTGAGCACCACTGACGTGGTGCTTGGCATCAGCGCACTGGTCGTGGTGCTGTCGGGCGTCCCGTTCTACGGGGCCGAAAGCACCGAATTCCACTCGCGGGGGCAGGCGAACGCCTGGAGCTCGTGGTTGAGCGTCGCTGGAATCCTCGCCCTGGCCATCGGCGCGGCTCTGGTCGCCGGAGTTCCGGGCCTGCGCACCCACCTGGAGCGGAGGCGTTCTCTTGTCTGCCTCGTCGGCGCGGCGCTGACGACCGTGGCACTGGGGTTGTTCGTCACCTCGGGGTTCCACTGGTCCCATGCCTCCGCCTCCTGGTACTCACAGACCCACCCCGCCGGGTTCTACCTCGTCATTGCGTTGACGCTCATCGCTGCGGGACTGTCCTGGTACGCCTACGTGCGTAGCCTCCGAGCATCCAAGGCCCCCGTGCATGCACCCACACCAGAGCCCAGCACCGAGGTGGCGTGACCCGGTCTGGGGGATCCTTGTCCGTGATGCGACCTGATGGAAAATGGCGCAGGAAATATGCTTGCGATGCAGGAGAGACCGCGGGTAGCGTGCCTAGTGCCAGCCGCGCCCCGTCGCGGAAAAAATTCGACAGGCTCACCCAGGTCCGCGAAAGCGGGCCGAGGCGAAGCGGAGAGGAGGTCAGCCATGCGTGTCGGTGCCAACAGTGGCGTCGCGCTTGGGAGTTGTCCTCTTGACGGCTTCTGGCCTGCGCGAACACCTCGTCTTTGAGGCTGTTGCCGCGACCTGAAGCCGCCGTGGGCTCTCGGTCTCCACGACCGTCGTCCCGGTGCAGCGCTGGCCTGTGCCCGCGCGGAGAGGGGCTGTTCCTGGTATCCAGGGACAGCCCCTCTCACCATTCATGACAATGCCACGACAAACACACCTCTGGCTCGTGCTCGCGAGACAACCACCGTCACAGGTGCAGGGCTGCGGGGCGGCATGCGGTCCCGGCTCCGACGGTGACCATCCGTGCCACTTGTTCACCCCGATCGCCTTCTTGGAACGCTGGCGTGGCAGGCTAGAGCCATGGCGGAGGTGGTCCGGGCACGGGTGGACGCCTGGTGCTGGGCGGTGCGGTTGTTCTCGACGCGGTCGGCGGCGGGCAAGGCGTGCCGGGCCGGGCATGTGCGGGTCAACGGGGAACGGGCCAAACCGGCGACGTTGGTCGTACCAGGCGACGAGGTCGTGGTGCGCGGCGGGGCGTGGGACCGGACCGTCATCGTGCAACGGCTTATCGTCAAACGTGTCGGGGCACCCGTCGCGGTGACGTGCTACCTGGACCGCACTCCCCCGCCGCCACCGAAAGAGCAGGTCACCGTGGTCGCCCAACGTGACCGGGGCTCGGGGCGTCCGACCAAGCGCGAGCGACGGCTCACCGAACGCCTGCGAGGCCACACCAACCGCTGAGGCAGCCGGATGGTTGTACTCTCGGTGGTACCATGGCGGTATGACGACTGTGGTCAAGCGCACGATCTCGGTGCCGGCCGAGGTGTTCTCAGCAGTCGCTGCGCAGGTCGGCCCTGGTGAGTCGCTGTCAGAGCTGTTCTCCGAAGGAGCGCGGCTGCTGCTGCGCCAGCGCGCGGCTCTACGGGGTATCGCAGCGTACGAGGCCGAGCACGGGCAGATCAGCGCGCAGGCTCTTGCCGCGGCCGACGCTGAGCTTGACGCCGCAGGCGTGGTCGACAACTCACCAGCGGGTGCGCCCTGACCGCCGGACGCACCAGGTACATGGTCTATGACACTGGTGCTCTTATCGCTGCCGAGCGCGGCGTCGACTCCATGTGGGCACGGCACAAGCGGCTGGTAGAACGCGGCGGTGAGGCGATCGTCCCGGCGGTCGTGGTCACCGAGGCTTGGCGGGGAACACCGAGGCAGCACCGGCTGGGATGGTTCCTCGACGGCTGCACCATCATCCCCGTCACCGAAGACGCGGCAAGAGCAGCTGGCGTGCTGCTGAGGACTGCTTCGCACGGAGCGGTCGACGCACTCGTCACGCAGGCTGCACTGCAGTACGGATGTCCATGCGTGACGAGCAACCGTGCTCACATAGAAGCGCTGGCCGGATCCGCCCAGCTCACCATCATCGACGTGTGACTCAGCCGACGAGATGGGCGTCGGCCCACGCGGGAACTCCAGCTCATCAGTGAGGTCATAGGGGAAATCGAAGCAACGCCCGTCATTCTTGTCGGATGGATAAGAGAACGGCTCACCGGTCGCCCCGAGCAGAGTCGCTGGCGGATAGGTCAGACTGTCTCCATGACCCAACGTATGAACGTCGAGTCCTTCAACCTCGACCACCGGACGGTGGCCGCACCCTACATCCGCCTGGCCGACCGCAAGAGGCTGCCCCACGGGGATGTGATCTCCAAGTACGACCTGCGGTTCACACAGCCGAACGTCGCCCACCTGGAGATGGACACTGTGCACTCCCTCGAGCACCTGTTCGCTGAGCACTCGCGCGACCACGCCGAGACGGTCCTGGACTTCTCCCCCATGGGCTGCCAGACGGGGTTCTACCTCGTGCTTGCCGGGGAACCGTCGGACGACGACGTCCGCGCGCTGGTCGAAGCCACGCTGGGCGACATCCTGGGGGCCGACGAGGTCCCCGCAGCCAACGAGGTGCAGTGCGGGTGGGGCGCGCACCACACGCTGGCCGGGGCCAAGGCTGCCGCACAGCAGTTCCTGGCCCGTCGTGACGAGTGGGCGCAGGTGACCAAGTGATCGGGGTCGACGCGTTGGTGGTCGTGGCCATGGCCGACGAGGCCGAACCTTTTATGGCGCACGCCCAGGTCAACGGGCCAGCCACACAGGTCGGCGGGTCGGTGCGCCGCCTGCTGACCCTCGCCGACCGTACGGTGCTGCTGGTGCGCTCAGGTATCGGGCTGGTCAACGCTGCGTGCGCGGCGTCGTCAGCCCTGGCCATGTTCCGGCCCTCGGTGCTGGTCAGCGCCGGGAGCGCAGGAGGGCTGGGCGACAAGATCCGGGTGGGCGACGTGGTGGTCGCCGACCAGACGGTGTACTCGTGCGCTGACACCACCGGTTTCGGCTACGCGCTCGGCCAGGTACCAGGGATGCCCGAGCGGTACACCTGCGACCCGCGCCTGTCCGCTGCCGCCGCTGCGGCTGGCACCCGTGACATCCCGACCCGGACCGGCCTGTCGGTGTCGTCCGACTCGTTCGTCACCGCCACTATCGCCGAGCACGTACGCACGCACTTCCCCAACGCCCTGTCGGCCGACATGGAGACCACTGCGCTGGCCCAGGTCGCGCACCTGTTCGACGTCCCGTTCGTGTCGGTCCGCGGGATCTCGGACCTGTGCGGACCCGCCGCCGGTTACGACCACGCCACCCATGTCGACGACGCGTCCGAACGCGCCGCTGCCATCGTCGTGGAGATGCTCACCCAGCTGACCGACGACTGACCGGAGGGTCCGGTTCAGCTCGTCGCCCGTCCTGGGAACATGGGATGCTGGAACTACCCGCAGGCGGCACACGCTCGGCGAGATGGGCTGATGATGCAACGGATCGTGCCGAACATCTGGTTCGACCACACGGCGCTCGAAGCAGCGGAGTTCTACGTGTCGGTGTTCCCTGACGGACGGGTGGTCGAGGTCCAGCACTACCCGACGCAAGGGTTGCCGGACTTCCAGGCTGCGATGGCTGGGCAGCCGCTCATGGTCGAGCTCGAGCTGGCCGGGTACCGGCTCATGGGGATCAACGCTGGGCCAGAGTTCCCGCTGAACCCGTCAGTGTCTTTTATTCTGAACTTCGACCCGTCGGTCGACCCTCAGGCCCGTGAGCACCTGGACCAGATGTGGGCGGCGCTGGCCGACGGCGGGAAGGCCCTCATGCCGTTGCAGGAGTACCCCTTCAGCCCGCACTACGGGTGGGTCCAGGACAGGTACGGCGTGAGCTGGCAGCTGATGGAGACCAACCCTGCTGGTGAACCGCGCCCGTTCATCACCCCAGCGCTGATGTTCGGCCACACCGCCCAGGGCCGGGCCGCCGAAGCCGTCGAGGCGTACACCTCGTTGTTCGCCGGACGGGTCGGCACGATGGTGCGCTACCCCGACCAAGCCGGCCCGGTCGCCGGGCAGGTCATGTTTTCCGACTTCCAGGTGCTCGACCAGTGGTTCGCCGCCACCGACGCCGCCGGGCAGGACTTCACCTTCACCTGCGGGGTGTCGCTCATGGTCTCGTGCGCCGACCAAGCCGAGATCGACCACTACTGGCAGCACCTGAGCGCCGTACCCGAAGCCGAACGGTGCGGTTGGTGCACCGACCAGTTCGGCGTGAGCTGGCAGGTCGTCCCCGCCAACCTCGCCGACCTCATGACCAGCCCTGACTCCTACGCCCGCCTCATGTCCATGACGAAGATCGACATCGCCGCCTTCGGCTGACCCAACACCGACGTCATCGTCCTGGCTGGCGCGGGACGACAGCCAGAACGCTCGGGTCGTCGGCGTCGCCGTACGGGTCGACGAGCCGGGGCGCCAGGTAAGCGGCCAGGTGCTGCGGTGCGGTGATCGCCGCCAGCCGGTGCTTGCGCAACAGGTCGACGTCGATGCTGGTCCAGTCGATCTGGTGCCCAGCGCGCACGGCCAACCGGTCGAAATACGCGGCTTGCGAACGGGTGTTGCCGTCGCGGAACGGGTGGACCTGGGTGAGGTAGCCCCACTTGTCGGCCAGCTCGACAGCGAACGTCTCGCGCGGCAGACCTCGCAGGTAGTCAGCCTGGGCAAGCCGACCGAAGACGTCGTCGAGGCCGCTGCGGAAGAACTCCGACATGGCGTAAACGATGCCAGTCCCGCCCGCGACCACCTCGTCACCAGGAAGCCGCAACTGGCCAGCCCACTCCAGCACCGGCGAGAAGAACCGCTTGTGGATGGACTGGAGGTAGGCAAGGTCGAGCCGGTCCGGGATCGGCTCGACGACCAACTGCGCCCACCCGACGCTGGCGAAGTCATTGAGGGCTTCGTCGAGCTGTTCGTGTGTCGTCAGATCCAGGCGGTTCTTGAGCACGCCATCACTGCCGGGGATGGTGTACCGGTCCATGGTCGTGTGGTCTAGCTGCGAGGCGACCCGTACTTGTCTTCAAGCTCGCGGTAGGCATCCTCGGCGCTCGTCGTCCCGTCGACCACACGGCGGGCACGGTCCAACGCCTGCGGGTTCGGAAAGTGCCCAGCGAGCTGTTGGCCCTTTTCGATGCACGCCATCGCGTTGTCGACGGCGGCGGCCCGACGCTGGTCGGGACGTTGACGTTCGGTTTGGGTGCTCAACAGACTCCCCCTTCGAATAGGCCTGCCCAGTCTAGCAAACAGCCAGCCCACGCGGCCCGGGGCCGTCTTCCAAACAGAAGTGCAACACCTCCCTAGGCTGGGGTCTGCCAAGGATCCGAGCAGGAATGTGTTGCTGTGCCAGGCTATCGGCACCTGTCGCTGGCCGACCGAGGACGGGCCTCTCCCGTCGCCCGCCTGCGGTGCGGCACTTATCATGGCGGGTGTGGGAGCGCTGGACCGGATCACGCGGCAGCCTGGGGTGATGGGCGGGAGGGCGTGCGTGCAGGGGACGGGTGTGACCGTCGGGACGATCGTGTCGCAGATCGGGGCGGGACGCAGTATCGACGACGTGCTCAGCGACTATCCGTATCTCGAACGTGAGGACGTGCTGCAGGCGCTGCGGTACGCCGCGTGGCTCGCCGAAGAGGGCGACGCCACCGCGTAGCTTGCCGCCCTGCGGCACCGCTCGTTGCTCGCACGGCCGTTGAGAAGGAGGAACAACGGCGGTGTGCGAGACGAGCGGTGCCGTGGGGCGGACGGTCAGCGTCCCAGCAGGCGGGCGAGCCAGCCCGGGCGCTGGGTGGGCACCTGGGTGAGGGCGCGCTCTGCCCGGCGTTCGTGCCAGCCGGCGACCTCGGCGTCGATGTCGCGCAGAGGTGTCACGACGGGAGGGCCACCAGCAAGCTGACGACGCGCCTCGACGACGCGCCGGTTGAACTCGGCCAGGGTGTCGCGGACGCGGTACTCGTTGCGCAGGGTGTCCAGGTGCTCGTGCATACGTTCGTCCTCGACGCGCAGCTGCAGCGCCTCGGGGATCATGCCTTCGCCGCTGAGCCCTTCACGACGGACCATGCCTTTGACCCACCAGTCGGGGTCGTTGAAGTCCAGGTCGGGCAGGGGCCTACCAGCCAGCGGCAGGTTGTCGAAGTCGCCACGGCGCACAGCCTGGTCGACGAGGATCTCCACCCATGTACCACGCGACTCCATCTGCCCGACAGCCTGGGGCGGACCCGCAGGGGTCGGTGCCAGGTTCTCGTCCAGGATGTCGTCGGCGGTGTCGGCGACCTCGCGCTCGAACCAGTACGAGGCCGCGATGCGGCGTGCGTCTGATGCGTTCATGCCGTCCACGGTAGCCTGCGTCCGCAACGAGATGAAGTCCAATAGGTGAACGTTTCTCTCCCACTAGATGGAGGTTCCGTGTCAGCCGACCTCACGTTTGCCGGATCTACCAGGCACATCACCACGACGCTGGCGAACGTCGCCGCCAGCCGAAGTCTGCCCGACACGCCGAACGAAACCCACGTGCCGGCCCCTGGGGAAGCCCGGTGCGACAAGGTTGGTCACCCAGTTAGGTCGGATCTCACCACCCCGCGGGCCGCGTGGTTGGCGTAGATTTGTGCGTAAGGGCGTGTGATCCTGATACGCCCAGGCTGACCGCAACCCGCGACAAGCAGGAGACCGTATGAGCGCGCCCTTGCGGCTTGGGCTCGACATCGGGTCGACCACGCTCAAAGCCGTCGTGCTCGACGGTGAGCAGATCCGCTGCGAGGAGTACCGGCGCCACAACGCCGACGTGCACGCCGAGCTGACCCGGCTCGTCCACGACCTGGCACAGCAGTTCCCCGGGGCCGAGGTCGTGCCCGCGATCACCGGGTCGGGCGGGCTGGGTATCGCCGACGCCCTGGACGTGGGTTTCGTGCAGGAAGTCATCGCCGGGACCACCGCTGTGCAGCGCTACCAGCCGGACGCGGACGTGATCATCGAGCTCGGCGGCGAGGACGCCAAGCTCACCTATCTCAAACCGACCCCTGAGCAGCGTATGAACGGTACCTGCGCAGGCGGGACCGGTGCGTTCATCGACCAGATGGCCACCTTGCTCAAGACCGACGCTGCGGGCCTGGACGCCCTGGCCGCCGGGCACCTGCACCTGTACCGGATCGCCTCACGTTGCGGGGTGTTCGCCAAGTCCGACCTGCAGCCCCTGGTCAACGACGGCGCCCGGCACGAAGACCTCGCCGCGTCCATCTTCGCAGCGGTGGCCACCCAGACCATCTCCGGGCTGGCCCAGGGACGGCCCGTGCGCGGCACGATCGTCCTGCTCGGTGGGCCGCTGTACTTCTTGCCGCAGCTGCGGGTCGCGTTCGAACGAGCCCTGGGCGAAGCGGCGACGCAGTTTGTGTGCCCTGACCGCGCCCAGCTGTACGTGGCGCTAGGGGCGGCGCTGGCTGCCACCGGGGAACCGGTGGCCCTGGCAGAGCTGGCTGACCGGCTGCTCAAGCGGCGCCACCTGGTGCCCGCGTCGGAGCGGATGGCGCCGTTGTTCGCCGACGAGGACGCCCGGGCCCAGTTCACCGCCCGTCACGGCGCCCAGACGATCCCCCGCGCCGAGCTCGCCGAGGCCCGCGGAGCCTGTTTCCTGGGGGTGGACGCCGGGTCCACGACGATCAAAGCGGTCCTCACAGACTCTGACGACCGTGTGCTGTGGTCGTGGTACGGGTCCAACGGGGGCGACCCGGTGAGCGCGGCGGTGCAGATCGTCACACAGGTGCGCCGTGCCATGCCGGGGCCGTCGGTCATCGCCCGCACGTGCGTCACCGGGTACGGCGAAGGCCTGGTCAAGGCGGCGCTGCACATCGACTGCGGCGAGGTCGAGACGATCGCGCACTACCGGGCGGCGAACGCTATCGCCCCTGGGGTCAGCGCGGTGATCGACATCGGCGGGCAGGACATGAAGTACCTGCGGCTGCACGACGGTGTCATCGACTCCATCGCGGTCAACGAGGCGTGCTCGTCGGGCTGCGGGTCGTTCTTGCAGACCTTCGCCGAGTCGTTGGGGCTGACGATCGAAGAGTTCACGGCGGCGGCACTGGCGTCCGACTCCCCCGTCGACCTGGGCTCTCGGTGCACAGTGTTCATGAACTCCTCGGTCAAACAGGCGCAGAAAGAGGGCGCGTCGGTCGGGGACATCGCCGCGGGACTGTCGTACGCGGTGGTACGTAACGCCTTGTACAAAGTGGTGCGGCTGCGTGACGCCAACCAGCTGGGCAGCACGGTGGTCGTCCAGGGCGGGACGTTCTTGAACGACGCTGTGCTGCGCGCGTTCGAGCTGTTGACCGGCCGGGACGTGGTACGGCCCGATATTGCCGGGCTCATGGGCGCCTACGGTGCGGCGCTGACCGCCAGAGCCCAGTTCGTCCCTGGCCAGCCGTCCGCGATGCTCACCGTCCCACAGCTGCGCAACGTCACGGTGGACACCCAGATGAGCCAGTGCCAGCTGTGCCACAACCACTGCCAGTGCACCATTTCGGTGTTCGGCAACTCCGAGCGGTACGTGTCAGGCAACCGTTGCGACCGCGGCGCCGACCCGTCCCGGCCAAAATCAGACCTGCCGAACCTGTACGACGACACCTACAAACGTCTGTTCGGCTACCGCCGGCTCACCGCAGCGAAAGCCACCCGTGGCGACATAGGGATCCCCCGGGTGCTGAACATGTACGAGAACTACCCGTTCTGGTTCACGGTGCTCACGGCGCTGAAGTTCCGCGTGATCATCTCCCCACGCTCCAGCCACGAGCTGTTCGAGCAAGGGATGGACTCGATCGCCTCAGAAAATGTCTGCTACCCGGCCAAGCTCGTCCACGGGCATATCGAGGCGCTGCTCGCCAAAGGGGTACGGACCATCTTCTACCCGGCGGTGATGTTCGAGCAGCACCTGGTGACTGGGTCCGACAAGAACTACAACTGCCCTGTCGTCGCCTACTACCCGCAGGTGGTCGCGACGAACATGGAAAACGTCCGCGGCGACGGGGTGCGCTTTTTGTACCCGTACCTCAACCTCGCCGACCCCACGACGCTGACGCGGCGCCTGACCGAAGTCTTCGCCGACTGGGACGTCAGCGCCGAAGAGGCCGCCGCCGCGGTGGCCGCCGGGTACGCCGAGGACGCCCAGTGCCGCGCCGACATCCGCCAGCGCGCCCGGGAAGCCCTCGAAGAGTGCAAAGCCCGGCAGGTGCGCGGGATCGTCCTGGCCGGTCGCCCCTACCACGTCGACCCCGAGGTCAACCACGGTATCCCCGAGCTGGTCAACACGCTGGGCATGGCTGTGTTCACCGAGGACTCGGTGATCGACGAATCCGCGTCGGTGCTGGACCGGCCGCTGCGGGTGCGCGACCAGTGGGCCTACCACACCCGTCTGTACGAGGCGGCGGCCGTCGTGGCCGACGACCCCACCCTGGAGCTGGTTCAGCTCAACAGCTTCGGCTGCGGGCTGGACGCTGTGACCTCCGACCAGGTCGCAGAGATCTTGGCGGCGAAGAACGGGGTGCACACCCTGCTGAAGATCGACGAGATCTCGTCGTTGGGCGCCGCGAGGATCCGCCTGCGGTCCTTGGCCGCTGCCGCCGACGAACGCACCACGTTCCTCGGGATGCCGGCCATGGCGGCCAAGCACGAGCCGGGCCACGGTTTTGAGCGCATGCTGTTCACCGAGGAGATGAAGAAGACACACACCATCATCGTCCCGCAGATGGCGCCGGTGCAGTTCTCTGTCGTCGAACCTGTGCTGCACAAGTACGGGTACAAGGCCAAGATCTTGCGTCACGCTGACGGCGACGACGTCGAAGCCGGGCTGACGACGGTGAACAACGACGCCTGCTACCCGGCGATCATGGTCGTCGGCCAGCTGGTCAACGCTTTTACCTCCGGCCGGGAAAACCCTGACACCACCGCGGTGCTCATCTCCCAGACCGGCGGGATGTGCAGGGCGACGAACTACACCGGCATGTTGCGCCGGGCGTTGCGCGACGCGGGTTTCGGCCAGGTCCCGGTGGTGGCGATCTCGACGTCGAACATCGAGTCCAACCCGGGCTTCGCCCTGACCCCCTTGCTGCTGCGCGAGGCGTTGCGGGCAGTCGTCCTGGGCGACCTGCTCCAGGCGTTGCTGCTGCGGGTGCGCCCCTACGAGGCCGAACCGGGCAGCGCGGGGCGTCTGTACGAACGTTGGGACCGGTTGTGCCGCCAGTGGGTGCTCACCGGGAAGTCCGACAACGGCCGTACACGCTATTCCACGCTGGTGCGCACGATGGTCGCCGAGTTCGACGCGCTGGAGCTGGCCGACGTGCCGCGCCGTCCGCGGGTGGGGATCGTCGGGGAGATCCTCGTCAAGTTCCACCCCGACGCGAACAACAACGTCGTCGACGTCATCGAGACCGAGGGGTGCGAAGCGGTGCTGCCAGGCCTGTTCGACTTCCTCGTCACTGACCTGTACCAGGCTGGCTGGAACCGCGACAACCTCGGTATCGGTGGCGCTCTGCGGACCAAGAAGGTCCTCGCCCGGTACCTGGAGCACCTGCGCACCCCTGTGCGCCGCGCTCTGGCCCGCGCCAACGACCGGCACGCCGAACCCAAGTTCGACATCCCCGCCCACCCCGGCCACCTGGCCGAACGCGCCCAGTCGGTCACGTCTTTGGGATGCCAGGCCGGCGAAGGCTGGCTCCTGGCCGCCGAGGTCCTCGAGCTGATCGACCTGGGTGTCCCCAACGTGGCCTGCGTCCAGCCGTTCGCGTGCCTGCCCAACCACGTCGTCGGCAAAGGCCTTTTCGCCGAGATCCGCCGCCAGCACCCCGGCGCAAACCTCGTCGCCATCGACTACGACCCTGGTGCCTCCCAGGTCAACCAGCTCAACCGCATCAAGCTCATGATCTCCACCGCCCACCTCGTCGCCGACGCCCCCACCCCCGCCGACGAACCCACCGCCCCCCTCGCAGCCCAGCACTAGGGCGTCATCGATATGCCTAACACCTGCGGCACCGGGCGGGCGCTGCGCGGCGTTGTCGATCGTCGGCCGCAGCGCTGCTGGGCGGGACGGTGGGGCACTGGGCCACCAACCCGGATCCAGCCCAGAAGGCCCAACCGGCCTATACAGGCATGAGACTGGGGCAGGACGGTGGGGACGGTTCCGACTGTCTTGCGCCTGCGCCGCCAACGGCGGTGCTGGCGCAACGACTGCGGAACCGTCCCCACCGTCCTGCCCCCACCCACCT
>WRET01000073.1 GCA_009779195.1 Micrococcales bacterium | reverse complement strand
GGCAGGCACCCGCAACCCGCCAGCCGGTCCTCCGCCTACCACCCGCCCGGCACGGACTCGCGGGCATCCTTACGTGAGGCACCGGTTTCGGTTCGCGGGCAATTTGACATGAGGCACCACGGGTTGTTTCTGCAAAAGAGGGGGCTGGCCAGGGCTGACGACAGGCGGTTGCCCGACCCGCAACCGCCTGTCGTGTGGATCAGGCGGCCAGCCGGAGCCGTGCAACCTGGCTGAGGCTGCGCCGCAAGTCGGTCTCGCGACGCCGTTCGGACACGACCCGGTGCCAGGTGTCGATCAGCGGTTGCAGGTCCAACAGCGCCGCGTCGGGCACCCCACAGCTGATCGACCGGGCGATCTGGGTGTTCGTGGCAGTGCCCTCGAACACTGTCGGCGGCGTTGGTTCGGGCGCGGTCGCGGCACACACCTGGGTCAGTGCCAGACGGTAGACGACCTGAGATGCGCACAGCCGCACGATGGTGTCGCGGCACACTGAGTCCAGGGTGACAGTGACCAGCGTGTGCATCGTGCGGCGGGCCTCGTCCAGGTGTGCTTGGGCGAGGTGAAGCCGGTCGGCCTGGTCATCTTCGATGTCGACCCGCCACCGCGCCAGCTCGTCGCGGAGCCGGGACACCGACGACCCGTCGATTGCGTGGAAGAGGTAGGCAACCCCGGGCATGGCCATCCCGGTCACGACGCACAGGGCAGCGACCACCGCGAGGTTCCACCACATCCGGTCGGGGACGTCCAGTGCTTCGATGGCGCGGATGAGCAGTGCCGCAGTGAGGACGACTCCGAGCAGGCCGGTGATCACTGCCATGGCGTTGCGCCTGGTCGTCATGGGCTCAGCCGCGGCGAAGCTGCCCTCCGCCGCGAGTTCGCGTGCCTGGTTGTGTGCCAGGCCGGCCTGCCGGGCGGCCACGGCAACGGTCGCCGCGCACACCAGCGTGATGACGATGGTGGTGACGAAAACCAGCGGTTTGTCCGGACGTAGAACGTTGACGTTCCACAGGGCTGCGAGCCAGGTGAGCGTCGCCGCTACCTCCAGGTAGGGCGCCAGCGCCGCGGCCAGCCGCAGCAGGCCGCGGTGCCGGCGGTGCACCCCGATCCCGACGGCCTCGTCGGCCTTGATGTGCGCGGTCAGCCGGTCGCGCTCACGCCGGGCGGCGTCGGGCCCATAGGTGCCTCCGCCTTCACGGGCGACGAGGACCCCGCGGTCCTCACTGGCTTGCCCGATGGCCTCGTCAGCAGCATCCAGCTCGTCGGTCACGTCGTCGAGCAGAGGTCCGGCCCGTTTTTCCAGACCGCTGCGCAGTGTCGCTTCGGCGGCGACGGCGTCGGGCTGGGTCAGCACGAGTGCCGCGGAAGCCGGTACTTGCCAGGCATCGGCAGGTCGGCCCGATCGGGTGTTGTGCTCGATGATCAGCCGTGCGGCAGACACGGCGCGTCGGAAATCCCGTTTTTGTTGGACGAGCCGCTCGGCTCTTGCCTGTTTCCAGGTATAAGAAAGCACGAGGTGCTGGTGTGCGGTGCTGGGTCCGTCTCGGTTGGAGGAAGGTAGGGGTACGATAGTTGTGGTGGACATGTCAGATCCTTTCTAGTTTGTTGGGTCGACTTTGATGACGCAGACCCGGTTGTCGGGCGAAGTGGGGTCTTCGGGGTGCGGTTGCTCTTGGTTTCCTGCTCCTTTCGCGCTGATATGGTCCGCAGGGACTCCCATGGTCGTGATCACAGAAGTGATGGCCGCTGCTCGGTGCTCGCTCAGCTCGACGCCTCCCACGTCGCGAGGGCTGCCGTCGGCGCCCAGCGGTCCGAACCAGGCGACCGAGCAGGTAGCGCTCACGTGCGACCGGCCGATCAATGCCACACACTCGGCCAGGGCAGCGCGCACCTCAGGTTCGGAGACCAGCACGTCGCTGTTGGGCAAGAACGCCGACGAGGTGGCCAGCGTGCAGCTGTAGCCGACGGGCTCGACCACCGGGGCCGCCGAAGCCGGGAGCTCCCACATCGGCACCACCGCAACCTGCTCGCTGCTGGTGGCTGGGCCGGGTTGGCCATCGACGAAGCGCACCGACTCGGCGCCGCCCGCCTCGGCCAGGGCAGCCCAGACCGTCTGGCGGTACTCGTCGGCCGCAGGCCACAACGACTGTCCTCCGGTCGTCGCGCTGAGGTAGAACGTGACGTCGTGACCTGTGAGGTCGAGCAGCGCATGGGCGTCGGCCAGCGTCTGGACCAGTTGTGCTGGGTCCGTCTCCCAAGCGAGCCGGCGAAAGTCGACCGTGTTCTCGTCGAGCAGAGACGAGAAGACCATGACCGGGACGTCCCGGGGCAGGTGGGCGTCCAGCAGCCCGTCATAGAGCGCTCGTGCCTTGGTGCCGGGCGTCGCGGTGTTCATCGCCGCCGTGATCATGGCGGTCTTGTCAGCGAGGTCAGCCTGGACCTTGGCAGGCACCCGCGCCAGCTCGCCCTTGCTGGTCCGTGGGGTCAGGTCCACGGCCGTCGTGCTCGCAGTGCCGTCGCCCTCTACCCGGACGAGCCAGACGGTCCCGCCGCTGGCTGCCACCTCAGCCAGCTGCTGGCGAGCGCTGGGGGGAAGGGAGTAGGCGACGTCTTGGGCTGTTGGCGCGGTGTACACAATGACCGCGTCGATCGCCGGGACCGAGTTTGGACGGGCGGCGAAGAACCATGCCCCGACGGCCGCGGCCACGAGGGCTGCCCCGGTGGCCAACAGCGTCGGAGAACGGGCGCCGCGGCGTGATCTGGACCGGCGACAGCGGCGCCGCACGCGGGTCAATTTTTTCATTTCGGGCTTCCTTCCTGGTGGCGGCGGCAGGCGATTGAGCCTTGGGTGTTACGATACTTGCCGAACGTGCCATTGCAAGCCTATAATGTGCCGCAGAATTGGTTTGCGCCTGGCTTGGGCCAAAGTTTCTGGCATGTGCCAGACGCCATTCCAGGTGCCGGGCCGGAGGCTGGTCGTGGTGGCTGGGGTCGGCCGGGCACGTCGCGGGACCGGCACACGGCATCGACCCAGGAGTGCCAGGCAGACCGACGGTGGCGTGGCTGGCGGACACGTGTGGTGGCAGTCCGAAGGGATGAGCAGAGATGAGGTCACTAGATCGGGTGGCTGTGTCTCCCGGGGCCGCTGGCGTTGGCACAATGAGCACGTGAGCGAACCGAACGTGCAGTGTCCGGCTGTCGCTTCGGCGAGAGTGCTTCTCCAGGCGCTGGGGGCGTTGGGGCTGCGCGACGTCGTGCTGTGCCCGGGGTCGCGCAGCGGACCGTTGGCGTTCGCGCTGGCAGACGCGGCGCTGGAGGACCACGAACGCCCCAGCCAGGTGCCGCCGATCAACCTGTACGTGCGGGTGGACGAGCGTGCCGCGGCGTTCTTGGCCCTGGGGCTGGCCAAAGGGCTGCAGGCCGACGAGGACATGCGGCCGGTCGCGGTGGTGACCACGTCGGGCACAGCGGTGGCGAACCTGGCGCCCGCAGTGCTGGAGGCCCACCACAGTGGGGTCCCGTTGCTGGTGCTCAGTGCTGACCGGCCCCACGAGCTGCGGGGGGTGGGTGCGAACCAGGTCACCGACCAGACGCAGGTCTTCGGGTCGGCGACCCGCCTGACCGTGGACGTACCGGCTCCCACAGGGGGCCGCGACGAACCCCGTGACCTGCGCCAGCTCGCCTCGCGCGCGGTGGCAGCGGCCCTGGGCGCCCGCACAGGGTGGCCGGGGCCGGTGCACCTGAACCTGGCGTACCGCGAACCGCTGGTGCCCAACGCGGTGCCGTGGCCCGAACCGGGTGCGCTGGGCCTGACCGTCGTCACCGCACGCGGTTCGGCGACAGCCGACGCCGTCCCGCAGTCGGCGGCGGCCGGACCGGTCCACCACGTGCGCGACGTCCCGACGGTGCTGCTCGCCGGTGACGGCGCCGGAGTCATCGCCCGCCAGGTGGCTGAGGCCAACGGGTGGCCCCTGCTGGCCGAACCGTCGTCGGGGGCACGGGGCGGCCCCAACGCCATCGCCGCGTACCGGGTGCTCGTCGAGCTGCGCGACCTGGGAGGGGCGGTGCGGCGGGTCGTGGTGCTCGGGCGCCCGACCCTTGCCCGGCCGGTGCAGCGGATGCTGGCACGTGAGGCCGTCGAGGTGGATGTCATCGCCCCGCGCGGGCGGGACTGGACCGACGCCGAACGGTGCGCCACCCAGGTGCTCACCGAGGTGCCCACACGGATGCGTGCAGGCCGTGCGGTCTCTGACGCGTGGCTGCGCGAGTGGACCGGCGCCGACGACGCCGCAGGTGAGGCCATCGACGAGGTGCTCGACGAGGTCGAGGACTCCCATAGCCGCAACCGCCGGTACCACGGCGCGCGTATCACCGGACCGTTCCTGGCCCGGGCGGTCGCACGCGCCTCACGCCCCGACGACGTGCTGGTCGCCGGTGCTTCGCACCCCATCCGCGACCTGGACCTGGTCGCGCGCTGGGAAGACTCCCCGCTGGTGCTGGCCAACCGGGGGCTGTCAGGAATCGACGGGACGGTGTCGACCACGGTGGGGGTGTCCCTGGCCATGCCTGACCGGCAGGTGCGCGCCCTGCTCGGCGACCTGACGTTCCTGCACGACGTCGGTGGCCTGCTGGTGCCGACCCACGAGATCGAACCGTCTGTGCAGCTGGTCGTCGCCAACGACGAGGGCGGGTCGATCTTCCACTCCCTCGAACCGGGGGAGGACGCCTACGCCGACGTCTTCGAGCGGGTTTTTGCCACCCCGCACGAGGTGGACCTGCGTGCGGTCGCCGAGGCGTACGGGATGCGTTACCACCTGGTCGACGACGCCGCTGACCTCGAACCGGTGCTGGATTCGCCAGCTCCAGGGATGTCGCTGGTCGAGGTGCGGGTGGACCGGGAGGGCCGCCGCGAGCTGTCGCTGGCCTTGGCGACGCGCACCGTGGAGGCGATCGGTCTGCTCAACCGCTGAGGCCTTTTGGCTGGCACGTTCGGATAAGCCCTTGAGGGCGAACGCAACCTCGCTGTTCTCACCACAGCTCGCAGCATGTGAGAAAGTTATGCGACGAGGAGGTACATGATGTCGACTGCTGATGGAGACCGGCCCGGTTCCGCCGGGCAGGACCAGACGGCCGCACCGTCCGCGGAAGCTGCTGCTGAGGTCTGTCCACCGGTCCCAGCCCAGCCGGACCACACCGTGGCGATCGCCCGACGCGAGGACCTTCCCACGGCTGACGAGTCCCAACCCCCGAGGCCTGCTGCGCAAGAACCTCCAGCCCCAGCACCTGCGCAGGCGCACGCTCCGGTGTCGCAGGGCCCTCCTCCTCCTCCGGTTCCCCAGCCCCCGGCTCCGCCGGTTCCCCAGCCCCCGGCTCCGCCGGTTCCCCAGCCGCCGGCCCAGCCGGGTCCGCGGCAGCCAGGTCCGTCTCCTTTGTTTCCCCAGGGTCCGCCTCCACCAGGCGCTGTGTCTTCGACATCGGGATGGGCAGCGGTCACACCACCGCCACCGGCGTCGGCGCTCGCACCGGCACCTGCCTACCCGGCGGCCCCACCGCCGTCCGCGCCGACGTACGTCCAGTCTGGCCAGGCGCCGCGCCCCATCGCGGACACGGTTGCCAAACCCCGGCCGTTGTGGCTCACGGTCGTGGCTGCCGGCGCCACGGCGCTGGTGGTGACCGCGGCGACTTTCTTCGGCCTGCGGGCTCTCACCGACGGCTCGTCGAGCGCTGGCAGCACCGCCCGTCCGGGGTCGGTGGCCACGATCGGCCAGTCCACGGCTGAGGGTGTGCCGGTCGAAGGCTCGAGCGTGTCCCAGCCGAACTGGGAGAAGGTCGCCGCAGTCGTCACCCCATCGGTCGTGGCGATCGAGGTGAGCACCGCAGAGGGGGCCGGGGCGGGCTCGGGTGTCATCTTCTCCGCAGAGGGCGACATCCTCACCAACAACCACGTCGTCGACGGGGCCCAGGACGGCAAAGTCATGGTGACGTTGTCCGACGGACGGATCTACGAGGCGTCGATCGTCGGCAAAGACGCGACCACCGACCTGGCCGTCGTCCGGATCGCCAACCCGCCGCAAGACCTGTCTCCTGCTGCGCTGGGGGATTCGGCCGCAGTGGTCGTCGGCCAGCCGGTCATGGTCGTGGGCAACCCGTTGCGCCTGCAGAACACGGTGACCACCGGCATCGTCTCGGCGGTCAACCGTCCGGTCACGACGATGGGCCAGACCCGCGAGGACGAAGACGTCATCACCAACGCCATCCAGGTGGACGCTGCGGTCAACCCCGGCAACTCTGGTGGGCCGCTGTTCGACGGCGAGGGCAAGGTCATCGCGATCGCCTCGTCGATCGCCTGCGTGCCGTCGCAGTGCAGCGCGGGGGTCACCGGGTCCATCGGGCTGGGTTTTGCCATCCCGGTGAACCTGGCCAAGAACATCGCCAGCCAGCTGGTCAACAGTCCTGACCACACCGCGCAGCACGCGCGTCTGGGGGTCCGTCTCAACGACAGTGCCGCCGAGGCCGACGGGGTGTTCCGCAGCGGCGCGAAAGTCGTCGTCGTCGAGACCGGGACACCGGCCGCGGCTGCGGGGCTCGTCGAAGGTGACGTCGTCGTGGCGTTCAACAACGAGCCTGTCCACGGTGCGGCGTCGCTGACGGCTTTCGTGCGGTCCTACACGTCGGGCGACACGGTGACCTTGACCGTCGTGCGCGACGGCAAACCCCTGGAGATCGACGTCACCTTGACCGCAGGCGGGTAGTCCGCCCGGCCTGGCCCCAGACCCTGGCGTCAGTCGGAGCCGAGGGCGTACTTCATGGGTTCGAGCTTGGCGTTGGACTCGGCGACCTCGGCGGCCGGGTCTGAGGCTGCCACGACGCCGCAGCCGGCGAACAGGCGCACGGTGTGCCGGTCGTCGGGGTCGACCTGTGCGCAGCGCAGGGCGATACCCCACTCTCCGTCGCCGTCAGCACCGGTCCAGCCGACCGGTCCGGCGTAGCGCCCACGGTCCATGTGCTCGAGCTCGCTGATGAGGTCTGCGGCGGCCGTCGACGGGGTGCCGCACACCGCTGCCGACGGGTGCAACGCGGCGACCAGGCCCAGCGACCCCACGTGGTCGGCGAGCACCCCGGTGATATCCGACGCCAGGTGCAGAACGTTGGGCAGCGGCAAGACGAACGGCACGTCGGGGACGTTCGTCGAGGTGCAGTACGGCGCGAGCGCGTCGGCCACGGACTGCACCGCGTACTCGTGCTCTTCGAGGTCTTTGGACGAGTGCGCCAGGACTCCTGCGCGGGCAAGGTCGGCCTCGTCGTGGCCGGTGCGTTGGATGGTCCCGGCCAGCACCCGGGAGGTGACCAACCCGCGTTCGGCACGCACCAACAGCTCGGGGGTCGCTCCGACGAGGTCGGCGACGGCGAACGTCCAGCACGAGTCGTAGCGGCGGGCCAGGCGGTCCAGCGCCCAGCGCACGTCCAGTGGTTCGGTGGTACGTGCGACCACATCTCTGGCCAGGACGACTTTGTCGGCACGTCCGGCACGGATCGCGGCGACGGCTTCGCCGACCTTGGCTGCCCAGGCGTCAGGTCCCAGCGCGCCGCAGCGGTAGGTGACCGGTCCGGGGGCACGGACCGGCGAGGCGACCGACACGGTGGTGCGTCGTGTCGCCGTCGCCCCGATCGTCGTCAGCCACGCCTGGCCGCCACGGCGCCCGACGAGCACAGAGGGGACCACCAGCACACCGGCCCCCATCGTTGGGTCGAAGGCGAACGACCCGAACGCCACCGGCCCGGTCCCGGGCAGCCCGACCTCGTCTCGGACGACTGCGTGGGACACCAGGTCGGCCCAGGCGTCCTGGGCGGCGTGGACCTGGTCAGGTCCGACGACGTCGACCTGGGCGGCGGTACCCCACCCGACCAGTCCTTCTGCGCGCCGCACCCAGCTCAGCAGGGCGTCGGGCGGAAGTAGCCGCAGCAGGTCGCCAGGGTCGTCGATGGCGACGGTCCGCACGACCAGCCGGGGGACGTCGACGGCGTGGTCGCGTATCGCAGTGGTGCTCATCGTCTGGTCACTGTACTGACACTCGCCCGCGCGTGGCGCGAGCATCCGGGTGATCGCCTGGAAAGCGCGGTGCTTGGACGCCCAGGATGCTCCCCAGAGGACCTGATTCGTTTAAACGAGAAAGTTCGTACTCAATTTGGCCTGCGGGTTGTCCAGGGTCTGCCAGGATGGTGCCATGGTTCGTGCAGGACTGGACAAGCGGCAGCGCGACGTGGCAACCATGTTCGACACCATCGCCCCTCGTTACGACGTGGCTAACGACGTGATGTCCCTGGGTCACGACTGGTCGTGGCGCCGCGCAACAGTGAGGGCCGTGGGCGCCCGACCAGGGGAAAAAGTGCTGGACGTCGCCGGAGGCACTGGTACCTCGACCGCCCCGTACGCCGACAACGGGGCCCGTGTGGTGGCCTGCGACCTGTCGGTGGGGATGTTGCGCCAAGGGCGCCACCGCCGCCCAGACCTGGCTTTCGTCGCCGGGGACGCGCTGTCGCTCCCTTTCGGCGATGCCTCGTTCGACGCGGTGACGATCTCCTTCGGCCTGCGCAACGTCCCTGACGTCCACGGGGCGCTGGCCGAGATGCTGCGGGTCACACGCCCGGGCGGGCGGCTCGTGGTCTGCGAGTTCTCCACCCCCCGGTCGCCGCTGCTGCGGGCAGGTCACGAGCTGTACCTGCGCACCATCTTGCCGGCCCTGGTGCGCGTCGTGTCGAACATCGACGACGCCTACGAGTACCTCGTCGAGTCGATCCTGCACTGGCCGGGACAGCTCGAGCTCGCGGCCCAGGTCCGCGCCGCAGGATGGGACCAGGTTGCCTACCGCAACCTGTCGGGGGGGATCGCCGCCCTGCACCGGGGGGTCCGGCCTGACAGATAGTGTGACCAAACTCACTGGGACCTAGGTCACCCGTCGCAGACAGCTCACCAAACGCCCGATAGACTTCCACACGAATCCGACGACAACACAGCAAGGAACCCCCCGTGGTGACCACGACAGATGACGCGGACGTCATCGTCGTTGGCGCAGGTCCAGCGGGTTCAGGCACCGCGTACTGGTGCGCCCAGGCCGGGTTGCAGGTCCTGCTGCTCGACAAGGCCCAGTTCCCGCGCGACAAGGTCTGCGGCGACGGCCTGACCCCCCGTGCGGTGGCCGAGCTGGTGCGTATGGGATTGCCGGTCCGCGAGGCCGACGGGTGGATACGTAACCGTGGCCTGCGGGTCCACGGTGGTGGGCATGTCGTCGAGCTGGCTTGGCCGCAAACCTCCAGCTACCCGTCGTACGGGATGGCCCGGCGCCGCACGTCGTTGGACCACATGCTCGTCGACCATGCCCGTGCCGCCGGGGCCAAGCTCGTCGAGCAGACCACCGTCACCGCTCCGGTGCGCGACGAGGGCACCGGCCGGGTCGTCGGGGTCAGCGCGCGGGGGGCCGGGCACTCCAAGGACGAGCCACCGCAGACCTACCGGGCCCGTGTGGTCATCGCTGCGGACGGGGCCTCCTCGCGTCTGGCCACCGCGCTGGACCGTACTCCGCGCACTGACCGCCCCATGGGTGTGGCGGTGCGCACCTACTTCCGCTCACCCCTGCACGACGACCCGTGGATGACCAGCCACCTGGAGCTGTGGGACGGCGAGCCGGGCCGCTCCGCCCTCATGCCTGGCTACGGGTGGATCTTCCCCCTGGGCGACGGCACGGTGAACGTCGGGGTGGGTTCGGTGTCGTCGACCTCGGCGGCGACGAAGGTGGACTACCGCGACCTGTTCGCACGGTGGACCGCCCACGCCCCCGCCGAGTGGGGCCTGACCGCCGACAACCAGCTCGGTCCGGTGCGCGGCGCGGCGCTGCCCATGGGCTTCAACCGGCAGCCTTTGTACTGCGACGGGATGATGCTCGTGGGAGACGCTGGCGGTATGGTCAGCCCGTTCAACGGTGAAGGGATCGCCTATGCGCTGCAAGCCGGGCGGATCGCGGCGGACACGGTTGTCCAGTCGCTCGCCCGCACGTCCAGGGCGGGTCAGGAGCGCGCCCTGGGCACCTACCAGGCCCGGATGAAGGACGACCTAGGTGGCTACTACACGTTGGGACGTGGTTTTGTCAGGCTCATCGAGAACCCGAAGGTCATGCGGGTGTGCACCCGTTACGGCCTGCCGCGGCCGCAGCTCATGCGTTTCACCCACAAGCTGCTGTCGGACTGCTACGAACCGGTCGGCGGCGACCTGATGGACAAGGTCATCGCAGGACTCGCCCGGCTGGTGCCGCAGGCATGAGGGGTCTGATACGTGAGGATGTCGCTATGAGGACGAGGCACGAGGAAGGCGGAGGCATGACGAAGACTGGCGCAACCGGGAGGATGCCGCGATGAACCCCTACGTCCCGATCCTCATGATGATGGGCCTGGCCACGTTGCTCGCCGTCGGCGGTGTCGTGGCCAGTACGCTCATCGGGCCCCGACGCTACAACCGCGCCAAGCTCGAGGCGTACGAGTGCGGGATCCAGCCCACGCCGCACGCGGTGGGCGGGGGCCGGTTCCCCGTGAAGTACTACCTGGTCGCGATGACCTTCATCGTCTTCGACATCGAGGTCGTCTTCCTCTACCCGTGGGCGGTGAGCTTCTTGACGCTGAAGATGTTCGGGACGGTCGCGATGATGGCGTTCCTCGCGCTCATCACGGTGCCGTTCGTGTACGAGTGGCGCCGCGGCGGCCTGGAGTGGGACTGAGGAGGGAGCGGACATGGCAACCGAACAACCTGTGCCGGCAGGCATCCTGCTGGGTACCGTCGAGGGTCTGGCTGGCTGGGCGCGCAAAGCGTCTGTGTGGCCGGTGACCTTCGGCCTGGCGTGCTGCTCGATCGAGATGATGGCCACCGGGTGCGCCCGGTTCGACATCTCACGGATCGGGATGGAGGTGTTCCGCGCCTCACCGCGTAACGCCGACCTCATGATCGTCGCCGGACGGCTGTCGCAGAAGATGGCCCCGGTGGCCCGCCAGGTCTACGACCAGATGGCCGAGCCGAAGTGGGTGCTGGCGATGGGCGTGTGCGCGTCGTCGGGCGGCATGTTCAACAACTATGCGATCGTGCAGGGCGTCGACCACGTCCTGCCGGTCGACATCTACCTGCCGGGTTGTCCGCCACGGCCGGAGACGCTCCTGCACGCGCTGCTCGCCCTGCACGACCAGGTCCAGCACGAGCCGCTGCTGGGGCACAAGAAGGAGATCGCCGCCGCGGTCGAGCAGGCCGCGCTGGCAGCCGAACCTACCTCTCACATGACGGGTCTGCTGCGATGAGCGAAGAGAACAGCATCCAGACACCACCACGCGGGACGGTGGTCAAAGCCGACGGACCTCCGCTGCTGGAGGTCGTGGACGTGCGCCACGGCATGTTCGGCCCTGCCGGGTCGGGCGACACCTCCGGTTACGGCGGGCTGGTCACCACAGTCGTCTTGCCCGGACCGTCGCAACGGCCCTACGGCGGCTGGTTCGACGAGGTCGTGGACGTGCTGGCCGAGGTGCTCGACGAGGGCCCCGGGTACGACGCGGCGGTCGAGGCCGTGGTGATCGACCGCGGCGAGCTGACGTTGCACGTGGTCGCCGAGCACCTGGTCACTGTGTGCCAGGCGCTGCGCGACGACCCGGACCTGCGTTTCGAGCTCTCGTTGGGTGTCTCAGGGGTGCACTACCCCCTTGACGAGCACCGCGAGCTGCATTCGGTGATGCACCTGGTGTCGGTGACCCACGGGCGCCGGCTACGGGTGGAGGTCTCGG
The DNA here is from genome assembly GCA_009779195.1 of Micrococcales bacterium. Classification (GTDB taxonomy): domain Bacteria; phylum Actinomycetota; class Actinomycetes; order Actinomycetales; family Cellulomonadaceae; genus Cellulomonas. Next base: position 3,596 of record WRET01000073.1, on the reverse strand, counting down.
TGGACGACGCCGACCCGCACATCCCGTCCACGACGTCGGTGTACCCGACCAACGACTGGCACGAACGTGAGACGTTCGACTTCTTCGGCATCGTCTTCGACGGCCACCCCGGCCTGTCGCGGATCCTCATGCCCGACGACTGGGCGGGCCACCCCCAGCGCAAGGACTACCCGCTGAGTGGTATCCCGGTCGAGTTCAAGGGCGCCACGGTGCCCCCGGCCGACGAGCGGAGGGCGTACCGCTGATGAGCACCCCAACACCTCCTGACGGCACCCCGGCGCACTCGACGACGGGTCTGCACGACGACGACATGGTCGGCATCCCCATCTACGAGTCCGTCGGCGACGACTGGTCCGACATCGCCGCCGAGGCTGCCCGGCTGGGCGAAGAGCGCATCGTGGTGAACATGGGTCCTCAGCACCCGTCCACCCACGGTGTGCTGCGCCTCATGCTGGAGATCGACGGTGAGACGGTCACCGAGGCCCGCGCAGGTATCGGCTACCTGCACTCGGGTATCGAGAAAACCATGGAGTACCGCACCTGGGCGCAGGGTGTGACGCTGTGCACCCGCATGGACTACCTGGGCCCGCTGTTCCAGGAGAGCGCGTACTGCCTGGCGGTCGAGAAGCTGCTCGACGTCGCTGACGACGTGCCTGAACGCGCTTCGGTGATCCGCGTGCTGGTCATGGAGCTCAACCGGATCTCCTCGCACCTGGTGTTCTTGGGCACCGGCGGCAACGAGATGGGCGCCACCACCGTCATGATGCTCGCTTTCGAGGCCCGCGAGGACGTGCTCAAAGTCCTCGAGGCCATCACCGGGCTGCGGATGAACCACGGGTACGTACGTCCCGGTGGTGTCGCGCAGGACGTGCCAGCCGACATCGTCACGTACGTCCGCTCGAAGGTCGCCAACGTCCGCAAGTACATGCGGGGCCTAGAAGACCTCATGCTGGAGAACCCCATCCTGAAGCTGCGGATGAAGGAGACCGGCTATCTGTCGATGGCCGCGTGCATGGCGCTGGGGGTGACCGGTCCGCTGCTGCGTGCCACCGGCCTGCCCTACGACGTGCGCAAGACCGAGCCGTACTGCGGGTACGAGACCTACGACTTCGACATCCCCACAGCGACCGAGGGCGACAACTACGCCCGCATGATGGTCCGCATCGAAGAGCTCTACCAGTCGTTGCTGCTCGTCGAGCAGGCGTGCGACCGGCTCGAGGCCACCGTCGGCGCCCCGGTGATGATCGAGGACAAGAAGATCGGCTGGCCAGCGCAGATGTCTGTCGGCCCTGACGGTCAAGGACAGTCGCCCGAGAACGTCAAACGGATCTTGGGCACGTCGATGGAGGGCTTGGTCCACCACTTCAAGCTCGTCACCGAAGGGTTCCGGGTCCCGCCGGGCCAGGTGTGGCAGACCATCGAGCACGCCCGCGGCACGATGGGTGTGCACGTGGTCTCCGACGGAGGGACCAAACCGTACCGGGCCCACTTCAGGGACCCGTCGTTCAACAACCTGCAGGCGACTGCGGTGATCTGCGAAGGCGGACAGGTCGCCGACGTCGTGGTCTCCGTCGCTTCGATCGACCCGGTGCTCGGAGGAGTGGACCGCTGATGGAACACAAGAAAGACGCTCCGGCGACGCACCCCACGTCCTACGACGAGGAGACCCGCGCACGCCTGGCCGACGAGGCCGCGCAGATCGTCGCGCGCTACCCCAACCCCCGCTCGGCCCTGCTGCCGATCTTGCACCTGGTCCAGTCCGAAGACGGGTACGTCTCCCCGCGCGGGGTGGCGTTCGCCGCGGCCACGCTGGGGCTGACCCCCGCGCAGGTCTCGGCGGTGTCGACGTTCTACACCCAGTACAAACGCCACCCCAACGGCACCTACACCGTCGGGGTGTGCGTCACCGCGCTGTGCGCCGTCATGGGCGGCGACGCCATCTGGGACGAGGTCGCCACCCACCTGGGTATCGGCCACGAGCAGACCACCGACGACGGGCTGATCACCCTCGAACGCCTGGAGTGCAACGCGGCCTGCGACTACGCACCGGTCGTCATGGTGAACTGGGAGTTCTTCGACAACCAGACTCCGGAGTCCACCGTGGCTCTGGTCGACGACATCAAAGCCGGGAAAACCGTCAGACCCACCCGTGGCGCTGACTCGGTGGCGACGTTCAAAGAGGTCTCCCACGTCCTGGCCGGTTTCGCCGACGGCCGCGGCGACGAGGGCGGCCTGCCAGGCGAGCCGACCCTGCGCGGCACCGTCTTGGCCAAAGAGAAGCGCTGGACGGCACCGCCCCTGCCTGACGAGCGCCGCCGAGGCTCTCAACCAGCCGGCAAGAGCGCGAAGGAGTCGTGATGACTGCCACGTTGGCCCCCGTGCTGTCGCGGGACTGGGACGCCGAGAAGTCCTGGTCGATGGCGACCTACCTGACCAAAGGCGGCTACCTCGGGCTGCGCAAGGCGCTGACCATGAAACCGGAGGAGGTGGTCGCCGCGGTCAAGGACTCCGGTCTTCGGGGCCGGGGCGGCGCCGGGTTCCCCACCGGGTTGAAGTGGACCTTCTTGCCCCCGTCCGACGGTGGTCCGCGCTACCTGGTCGTCAACGCTGACGAGTCTGAGCCGGGCACCTGCAAAGACATCCCGTTGATGCTGGCCAGCCCGCAGCTGCTCATCGAGGGGATCGTCATCACCTCGTACGCCATCGGCTGCCACCACGCGTTCATCTACCTGCGTGGCGAGGTCGTCCACGTGTACCGCAGGCTGCTGGAGGCGGCGGCCGAGGCCCGCAAGGCCGGGTACCTGGGTCCCAACGTCCAAGGTTCCGGGTTCGACCTGGAGCTGACGGTCCACACCGGCGCTGGCGCCTACATCTGCGGGGAGGAGACAGCGCTGCTGGACTCCCTGGAGGGACGGCGCGGCCAGCCCAGGCTCAAACCGCCGTTCCCCGCGGTCGAGGGTCTGTACGCCCGTCCGACCGTGGTCAACAACGTCGAGTCCATCGCCTCGGTACCCGCCATCGTGCGCGGCGGGGCGGACTGGTTCAAGCTCATGGGGACCGAACGGTCCACCGGCCACGGGCTGTTCTCCCTGTCAGGGCACGTGGAGCGGCCCGGCCAGTACGAGGCGCCCCTGGGTATCACCTTGCGCGAGCTGCTGGAGATGGCTGGCGGTGTCCGCAACGGCAACAAGCTGAAGTTCTGGACCCCCGGTGGCTCGTCCACCCCGGTCTTCACCGACGAGCACCTCGACGTCCCGCTGGACTACGAGGCAGTCGGCCAGGCAGGGTCCATGCTCGGGACCCGGGCCTTGCAGATCTTCGACGAGACCACCTCGATGGTCCGTGTGGCGACCCGGTGGCTGGAGTTCTACAAGCACGAGTCGTGCGGCAAGTGCACTCCCTGCCGGGAGGGCACGTCGTGGATGGTCCGGGTGCTCAAACGCCTGGAGGCCGGCAAAGGTGAGCCCGGTGACGTCGAGCTGCTCGACGAGCTGGCCGGCAACATCTTCGGCAAGGCGTTCTGCGCGCTGGGCGACGGGGCGGTCAGCCCGGTCACCTCAGGCCTGAAGTACTTCCGCGAGGAGTTCGAGGCAGGG
>WRET01000072.1 GCA_009779195.1 Micrococcales bacterium | reverse complement strand
GAGGCGCCTGACCCCGAGGACGACCCTGTCGCCGCCTACAAGGCCAAGCTGGCGACCATGGACGGCGACTGGTACGTCGTGCACTCCTACGCCGGGTACGAGAACAAGGTCAAGACGAACCTTGAGTCGCGTATCGGGTCGCTGAACATGGAGGAGTACATCTTCGGGGCTGAGGTCCCGATGGAAGAGGTCGTCGAGATCAAGAACTCCCAGCGCAAGCTGGTCAAGCGGGTGCGTATCCCTGGGTACGTCCTGGTGCGCATGATCTTGACCGACGAGTCGTGGGGCGCCGTGCGCCACACCCCGGGCGTGACCGGGTTCGTCGGGCACTCCCACCAGCCCGTGCCGCTGACCCTGGACGAGGTCTTCTCGATGCTCGCCCCGGCGTTGCAGACCAAGGCGCCGGAGAAGGCTGCACCGAAGAAGCAGGCCAAGGTCGAGGTCGACTTCGAGGTCGGCGAGTCGGTGACCGTCACCGACGGTGGTCCGTTCGACACGTTGCCGGCGACCATCTCTGAGATCAACGCCGAGAGCCAAAAGCTCAAGGTGCTCGTCTCGCTCTTCGGCCGGGAGACCCCGGTCGAGCTGTCTTTCGGCCAGGTCTCCAAGATCTGAGCCCACTGCAACCGGGTCATCGCCCACGGCGTCGGCCCACCAGAGAAACGGAAAAGCAATGCCCCCCAAGAAGAAGAAGGTCGCCGGGTACATCAAGCTCCAGATCCAGGCTGGCCAGGCCACCCCTGCGCCGCCGATCGGCCCTGCCCTGGGCCAGCACGGCGTGAACATCATGGAGTTCTGCAAGGCGTACAACGCGGCGACCGAGTCCCAGCGCGGCAACGTCATCCCGGTGGAGATCACCGTGTACGAGGACCGCTCGTTCACGTTCATCACCAAGACGTCGCCGGCCGCCGAGCTCGTCAAGAAAGCCGCAGGTGTGGCCAAGGGCTCGCCGACCCCGCACACCGAGAAGGTCGGTTCCATCACCGGCGACCAGGTGCGCGAGATCGCCGCCGCCAAGATGCCGGACCTCAACGCCAACGACATCGACGCGGCCGCCAAGATCATCGCCGGGACTGCCCGTTCCATGGGCATCACGGTGACCGACTAACCCACCCCCCTGTGGCAGGGCCAGCGCGGCCCAGACCACGACTGCTGAAGGAGAAAGCAGATGACCAAGCGCAGCAAGGCGTACAGAGCCGCCGCCGAGAAGATCGAACCCGGACGCCTGTACGCCCCCCTAGAAGCCGTCCGTCTGGTCAAGACGACGTCCGCGGTGAAGTTCGACCCGACTGTCGAGGTCGCCTTCCGCCTCGGGGTGGACCCCCGCAAGGCTGACCAGATGGTCCGCGGCACCGTCAACCTGCCGCACGGTACCGGCAAGACTGCCCGTGTCGTCGTCTTCGCCGTCGGCGAGCGTGCCGAGCAGGCCCGTGCCGCCGGTGCCGACGAGGTCGGCGGCGACGAGCTCATCGAGAAGGTCGCCGGCGGCTACACCGATTTTGACGCCGCCGTCGCCACCCCTGACCTCATGGGCAAAGTCGGACGCCTCGGCAAGGTCCTGGGTCCCCGCGGCCTCATGCCGAACCCCAAGACCGGCACCGTCACCATGGACGTGGCCAAAGCCGTCAACGACATCAAGGGCGGCAAGATCGAGTTCCGCGTCGACCGCCACTCGAACCTCAACTTCATCATCGGCAAAGCGTCTTTCTCCGACACCGCCCTCATCGAGAACTACGCCGCCGCCCTCGACGAGATCCTGCGCCTCAAACCAGCCTCGTCCAAAGGCCGCTACCTCCTCAAAGCGACCTTCGCCTCCACCATGGGCCCCGGCGTCCCCGTCGACCCCAACCGCCACCAACGCCTCCTGGAAGAAGAGGCAGCCTGAACCCGTCCTGCGTGTCCGTGTAAGTGATGGCCACGATGGCCGAGACGAGATGCGTCAGCGCCCCAGGACGGTGCGGCGAGAGTGGTCTGGGTCGCGTCGTTGGTGGATCACGGCGACGACGAAAACCTCGGACCCAACCACACGGTAGAACACGTTGTACGGAAAACTAGTGAGAACAACGCGACGGAAATCCTGGTAGACCAGGGGCCCTGCCAAAGGGAAAACGGTCAGGCGCCGGACGCACTTCTGAAAGTTGTCGAGCAGACGGGGTGTCAGCGACGCTTCGATTCCATCATAATAGTCAACGGCCGCGGCGAGGTCGGCTTTTGCTTCGTTCCGAATCCTCAGGCGGTAGACCAACGAGATCGCCCCTGCAACTCACGTTTGACTTCCTCCCACGACTGGCTCGCCCCTGGGTCGGCTTCCATCGCTGCGCGTCTCTCGTCAAGCATCCGACGGATGTCGTCGGTCAGCTCTTCGTGGCCAGAGAGTTCACCCTGGACATGTTCGCTGGTCATGTAGCCAGCCTACCCGATCGCGCCATGCTCCTGGCGAGGATGGTCAGCCATCCTGCGGGACAACGGTCCAGGCAGCCCGCAGTATTCGTCGCCCGGACCATGGACTGGGAGCAGCTCGCCCAGTGCACCCGCCGCAGGTCGTCGCCCTCGACGTACTCGCGCAGCGTGACGTCGTGAGGGTCCCAGTGCGGGGTCGGTCCTGGGCGACGGCATCTCCATGCCAGTAACAGTCGTTGCAGGACCTATCCTTGGTCATATGCGCTGGTTTGCCGTGATCATCGGGTTCGTCCTCGTCCTCACAGGGTGCTCGTCGAGCGGGTCTGACTCGTCCGAGCCACCAGCCCAGGACGATTCGGTCGACCTGTCGACGTTGCCGGTCGCCGACCCGTGGGCGCTGTTCCCACAAGCACCGCCAGACCCGGACCCGTTCGGTATCCCCACAGGTGAGGTGGCATACCCGGATGACGAGGACGGGATCGCCGTGTACGACGCACCCGACGGGACGCCATTCGCCGTGCTCCCCGTCGAGCCGTACAGGGTTCCCACGGGGTACCCAGTGGTCGCCCACAGCGGCGACTGGCTCCAGGTGATGCTCGTGGCACGGCGCGACCTTCCCAGCAAGGTCGGCCCCGACAAGGTCAACGCCGTGACCGGTTGGGTGTACGGGCCGGAGACGACCACCGACATGCTCGACACCCTCATCCAGGCCGACCTGACCGCCGGCACGGTGAGCATCATCACCAACGGCGAGGTCACGACCACCACCGAAGCCGGGTTCGGCAAACCGGAGACCCCGACCCCGCCCGAGCGTACGTTCGTCATGTCCATCACCGCCGAAGAGGGCGTCACCTACTCGCGCGTCTTCCTCTACCTCGGCTCACACTCACCCACGCTGGACATCTACAAAGACGGCCCAGCGCCGATCGCGATCCACGCCTACTCCACCCACAGCGGCTACATCTCTGACGGCTGTGTACGCATTCCCGACGACCAGCTCGACGCCTTCGCCGCCGTCCCCGTCGGCACCCCCGTAGTGTTCGTCACCTGACAGCCCGCGTCCGGGCGTTCGCCACCTCGAAGAGCACGGCGAAGGCGCCATGCAGGCGCGTGGGTCGAACGTGCTGGCTCGGCCGACGACATTGCTGCGTGCTTTCTGCACCGGCGCGGCGTGGAGGGGGAGAAGATGGGTGAGTGACGCGACAGTCCTCCTTGGCGCCTGTGGGCGCTGTTGACGACAAGTACTTCGCTGGGCTCGCCAAGATGGCCTGCCGGTTGGACTGGTCGGCCGAAAAGTTCGTCGACCTGCTGGTCGGACTGGACGACGAGCAGTCCGCGGCATTCCTGGCCTGGGCGGACGCAGGGCTGCAAGAGCTGGTCGATGCCCGCGACCACCAGAACCTGGTGACGCTCCAGGCCGCGACCAGGTTCTGGTGCAGCCCGAAGGTGACCACGTGCGTGCGGGCGATGACGCGGCGGGGGCTCACTGTCACCGGGGCGTCCGCGCCTGGGCTGCCACCACGGTTGGTGTTCACCAAGATGGTCCGCCAGGGGCCCGACTGGACCAGGCGCGTCATTGCTGGCGTTCTCAAACCGCGCACGGACGAGATCCCTTTCGGGGCGGTGCTCTCTGCGGTCGGACATTTCGACCTGCCTGTGCCTGACAGCGAACGGTTCGTCGTGATCTGGGCTGAGGCGTTCGCTGGTGTTCGGTGGTGGGATGACGTGCCTGGGGCTGGCTTGTGGCGGGTGGACGCTGACGGCCAGGTGGTCGGTCCCGAGGATTCCCGGGCTTTCTTCAGGCGTCTGGACCCGGACCGGGAGAGGTTCTTCTCCACCACGCCGCACCTGGAGCAGGTTGTGTGCCGGGTCGTCGGTTCGCCGACCGCGCTCCAGGCCGTGCACGGGTCAGAACCTGAGCCCACCTTCACAGGGCTGGTGACCGCAGCGGTGACCTCTGGAGGCATCGGGCGGCAGCCAGTGCTTGACGCGGTCCTCGACGCTCTGGACACCACCGGGTACCGGCCGGGGGCGCAGCGTGCGCTCGTCACCATTCTCGCTGGCCTGGACCTGACCACAGACGATGTCGCCACAGTTCTTCCCCGCATGGTCTCGCTGCTGGGCATCGCTCCGTCCACCGGCGCGACGATGCTGTGGGAGCACCTGGTGACCATGGAGCTCGCACCTCAAGACCTGCTGGAGATCGGCACCGTCCTGCTGTCGCGCAAGGAGAAGAAGCTGTGGGCGGCGCTGGTCGCCTACCTGGTGCGGGTGCCTGCGACCTCGCCACTGCTGGGCACCGCAGTCGAGCTGTGCACCCAGGCGGCGTCGCTCGACGACCGTGCCACAGCACGACGAGCCCAGAAGTTCGTCGAGCAGCATGCTTGCGACCAGGCGGTCCGCGATGACGCTCCCATCGACATGGGGGAGTGGACCGCCGGCCCCCCAGCCCAGTGGCGCACACTGTGGGACCTGCCTCCGGCCGTCGCCGTGACCGACATCCCACGGATGTTGGCCGGGGACATCGCCGCGCGCGAAGAGCCGTGGTGGTGGGCCGGTGACCCTCTTCCTGGGCTGGTCCGCGAATGCAGTGCCCGTCCTGCTGGGGGCACATACCTGTGCGTCCCGACGTACTCGGACTGGACGGTGTCGTTCGACGACTTGCTCGCCCGGGTCAAGGCTGCTCGCGACGAGGGCTACTGGCCCCACGACCTGGCCCAGGCCCTGCTGCGCCTGGAACCGACGGACCCAGCCCGGGCGGCCGAGCTCGACGGGCTCACCCTTCCTTGTGCCACCAAACCAGGGTTCCGCCTGTGGGTCACCAAAGGCCCCGACGGTGTCGGGCTTATCCGCACATGGGTCGCCGCCGGAGGGATAACCATTCCTGAGGCTGTGTTCGACGGACGCGGCGACGCGGTGCTGCCGGACCTCATGCTGCCGGTCGTCGTGCCTGGTGTGCCCGCCATGGGCCGCCTGACCGGCAACGAAGACAGCGAGCTGTCCGTGGCGATGGCTCCGCTCGCCGTCGAGCACATATGCTCTGCTGCCCAAGCCACCCACACCAAGGCACTGAACTACCACTGGCGGTACCGCCCCCACACCCCCGGCGCGCTGGCCGTCGACCAACGCCACATCGCGCGGACCCACGGCCCGTTCGGCCGCGCGACGTACACCTACCTCGCTCTGCACTTCGCCGTCGTCGACGGCACGGCCGTCGACGACGTCATCGACCTGGCCCTCCAGGGCCGCTTCGACCCTCACCAGTTCATCGAGGCCCTGCGCCACCTCATGGCACTGCCACCCACGGTCGAGTCCGGTTTCTCCCTGGTCCGCGTTGCCGCCCGCTGTGACCAGGCAGCCCAGGCCGGAGCCCTCGCCGGGATCTGGCCGGTCGTGACCGCGATGGCTGTCACCGCTGTGATCAGCCCCAAGATCCCCACCGGCACCCTGGACATCGTGCGTGTCGGCACCGCGTACGCTCCCACAGCCAGCGCCCACCTACCGGCTGACGAAGTCCTCCCACCCGAGGTCCGCACCTTCGCCGCGTCCAAGAGCACAAGCAAGGCCGCCCTAGAAGCCCGCGCCTGGGTCTCCAGGGCTACATAGGTCTCCGCCCAGCACCAGGGGCGCCCTACGACGAGCTGCGCCCAGTGCTGATGGTTGCGGTGTGCGGGTTCGTGCTGTTCGACCAGCTCGACGTCTTCACTGCCGTCCCCGTCGGCACCCACGACAGGTCCGTGGACGACTCCAGCGTGGCTGGCGGCTTTCCCGGCGTGGTCTTCGTCACCTGACAGCCTGCTCGCGTGGTCGATGGGGGTGACAACAGCAGGCAGTCGGGCGGTCGTTGACGGCGCGGGAGGAAGATCAAGTCATACAGGTCGCGCAGGCTCGATGCCCGAACCGTGCCGCCAGTTCCCGGTCGGCCAAGAAGGTCCTGCTTCGATCTCTTTCCGGACGGCGCGCAGGCGTGCCAGCGCGGTCTTGCCTCCGCGCTGGTGTGCTGCGAGGTCTTCGACGGTGTTCCAGTCGCCACGTTGCAGCAGCAGCCCGATAGTTTCGCAGGCGTCCTCCTGGTCTGCCTCGCGCACGCGCGCGAGGTCGAGGACGGTCTGTTCCGCAGTGGTGACGAGCATCGGACCGAGCTCGGTCCTCACTGTGGTGAAGGCGAGCTCGTCGAGGTCGCGAGGCACGAACTGCACAACGCCATAACGCCTGTCGATGAGCCGGACGTCGCGGTGTCGACGTGGAGCGGCCAACACGGCGCAAGCCCGTGCACGGTGCAGCGCCCGGTGGAGGCGCGCGGCGGTCAGGCCCATGGCGGCGACCTGTTCTCCGGGGAACAGTGCTGTACCCACAGCGCCAGCGGCGGCTTCGAAGGCTGGGCGCCAGCGCGTCGGGTCGTAGGCGTCGTCGGGGACGGCGACGAAGACCCCACGAGCCACCTTGTGGACCTCGCCCTTGCGCGCCTTGTACGCGAGCACCGCGCGCGGGTTCGTGTACACCCCTTCGAGATCAGCAGGCTTGACGGCGCGCATGGGCCGGGTGGCGATCCTTGCGCGCTGTAACATGCACGTATCGTAGCATTATTTGCTACGAAGTGTACAAATATTGTCCGTGGATCGACGGTTGCGCGTCCCCGGGTGAGCGTCGTGAGGGTCGGTCGGTCTGAGGGCGCAGGCGGGGTGCCGCGCAAGGCGAGGGTCCAAAACTGCTGGTCGACGGTCCGGACGCCTCGTGCTGGGCAGATCAGGTGGGTAGACGGTCCCAGTAGGCCAGGTGGGTGCGGTGCAGCCAGCCGTCGACCCAGGTGCGGTCGGGCTGGGTGGGGACGGTTGTGGTGGTGGCCAGGGTGGACAGCTGGTCCTCGGCGTTGGCGATGCGGGCGAGGACCTCGTCGAGCGGCACGTCTCCGTGGCGCACCGAGCGCAGGTAGGAGCGGTCGGGTTCAGGCACGGGCAAGGTGATGCGACCGGTGGTGAGCAGCTCGACGCCCTGGATGCCCAGGCGCAGGGCGTGCATGGCGTACTTGGTGTCGTACCCGTGGGCCGCGACAAGCTCGGGACGGTTCGTGTGCGCGCCGACCTGCCCGGTCATGGCCGCCTGCTGGGCGCGCAGGTACCCCAAGAACCGGGCCGCGGCCTGGGCGGAGACGAACCGGTCAGCATGCTCCACGAGCTCAGCCCCAGCTTCGTCGCGGAACACCACCTCAGCGTCGGGCACGAACAGCAGCAGCAAGACGGTGGGGTTGCCGTCCAGGGCGAGCCGGGCCCACTTGCGGGCCGAGTAGATGATGACGTCGAGGTCCCCGGCGCCTGACCGGTTGGCGGTGCCACCAGCGCGGTCCCAGGCGGTGTGGCGTTCGTACTGCTCGAACGGGACCGTCCGGGACTGGGCACCGGTCCCGGCCGGGACCCGGGCCAGGCCCGTGACGAACGCGGGCGGTTCCAGGCAGATCCCCATCTCGTCGCGGTCGTCCTGCCCGCCGACGCTCGTCCCGTGCACCCCCGACCCGACCTGCGCCCGCAGCACCAGCCCCTGCTCGGCGATCCGCCGGGCCTCTTCGGACGCGTGCGGGTGGCCGAACCCCGCAGGCAGCGTCCGGTCCCCGTCGATCACCACAACCATGCCAGTCACCGTACGCCCGTCGTCCACACGGTCCACTCCAATACGTCCAGACAGGTAGGCGGACCCACCTTGTGACAGGTTCTGGCGGTGGGGATCGCCTGGCGGCAGGACATGTTCGAGCCGTTCAAGTCCCAGCACCCGGCCGCTGCCCTCGGTGCGGGTCGGGAGTTATCCACAGGGGGCACGTCGGTTGCTGGCACATACGGCAGGGTAGGGGGTATGGCTGTTCGTCCGGGGGCACGAGCCTTGACACCTCACCCACCACCTGAGCTGGTCCTCGCGCGGGACCACCTCGGGCCAGCACTGGCGTCCGCGGTCCGCACAGGGACGCTCGAACGTGTCGCGCGTGGCGCCTACCTGCTCCGCACACCCGAGCGGGACCCGTGCGACATCGCCCTGGCGCGGATCGCCGCCACACACCGGCGGCTGCAGGTGCCCCACTGGTTCAGCCACGAGTCGGCTGCCCTGCTGTGGGGGTGGCCACTGTGGCAGACCCCCTCACACACCCATGTGTACACCACCGCCCGGACAGGCGCCGGCGGTGACCCGCTCGTGCGCCGGCACCGTGGCCAGGTGCCGGACGGGCTGACGACGCAGGTCAACGGCTTGCCGTTGACCACCGGGGCGCTGACCGCCGCCGACTGTTTGCGGACCTTGCCACCCTTGGACGCCATGGTCGTCCTCGACGCCGCGTTGCGTTGCGGCGTGGACCGCAACGACATCTGCGCGATCCTCGAGGCTGCTGTTGGTCGGGGGGTGCGCTGGGCACGGCTGCGCCTGGCCCACGGCGATGGTGGTGCGGAGTCTGCCCGCGAGACCGCGACCCGTCTGGCCCTGCTCCGCGCCGGGGCTCCGACCCCCCAGACCCAGGTTCGCGTCGACACGGCGTCTGGCACCTACTGGGCAGACCTCGGCATCGTCGAGTGGCGTCTGCTCATCGAGTACGACGGCCGCGCGAAGTACACCTGCCCTGATGACATCTACACCGAAAAGCTCCGCCAGGACGCCATCACCGCCGCCGGCTACCGCATGATCCGCGCCACCGCCCGCACCCCCTTGGACACCGTCGCAACCCACGCCCTCACCTACGCCCCACCCGGGTTCCACCCGATCTGCCGCCCCGAGCTGAACGCATGACGACGGGTTGCACATCGAGGGCAGCGGTTCGACGCGAGGGAAGCGGTTCGAACTGCTGCCGTCGATGCGAACCGTGGCTCTCGATGGCGTGAGGCTCGCGAGAGATACACAGGGGTGACCACCCGCTTGTCTTCCTGCCCGTCCTGTGTGGACTTGCTGTCTCGTCTGGTCACCACTCGTCCCAGCGTGGGGCGTCGCCTGGGCGCTCGACTGGCAAGATGTCCAAGGGGTCGGTGAACCGCACCCCTGCCTCGGTGAGGATCCGGGTGGCCTCGCGCAGCTCGATACCCAGCTTCAGGGCCCCGGCGAGGACGAAACGGGCGGGCAGGCGCTCGTCGTGCTCCGGTGGTGGAAGCTGGAGTTGGTCTCCCAGCAGCACCCTCAGTGGCTTGTCGACGCGGCGGGGCAGTGGGGCCTCGCCGGGAACCACGACGAAACCAAGCTGGGCCAGGCGCCGCACCACCGTTTCGGAGGTCATTGTGAAGCAGCTGGCCAGGGACAAGATGGTGACACGTCCCAGTGCCTGGCGGATGTCGTACGCCGACGCCAGTCGGCGCTCGAGCTTGTCCGACAGCTCAGGGACCGCCCCGACCAGAGGCCAGCCCAGCTCGGCGGCCTGGTCCGCGATCCCCAGGGCTCGGCCACGGGCTGTCTTGATGACGCGGGGACCGCAGATCACACCCACGGGCCACGGCTCGTGGTGCCGCTGGGCGAAGCCCCACTCACCAGGCTGCGGAGAAGGTGTACTTGACGCCGGCGCGCAGTGATACCCCAGCTGGTGCAGGCGCTCAGCAGTGGCTGCCAGAGGCCAGCGGAGCCGGATGGCGGCGGCGCAGACGTGGGTGAGCGGCACAGGTGTGGTGTGGTCGAGGTAGGGCCTCGTGCGGTTCAGGCCGCGTGAGAGCAGGACGTCATCGTCAGTGTCATCGGTGACGGTGAAGCCGGCCGCCAGGTAGTAGGCCCTCAGGTCGTCGACGGGGCGCCCAACCCTGCGGGCGGCGTCGGCCAGGAAACGTGGGGTGATCGCCTGCCTGGGCGTCAACCAGGGGGCACGGGAGTCCAGGTCACGCGCCTGCAGCAGCCTGTCTTCGCCAGCGGGCGTGCGGGCTGTGAGCGTGAACCCGTAGGCGTGCACCCGCGCCTCGACATCGGCGACCGGCAGGTTCACGTGCGACGCGATCGCCTGCGCGTCGATCGGCCGTGCCCGGTCTCGCCAGTCATGCAGCAAAAAGATCTTCGCGTCGGCGCGGGCTGTGTCGATGTCTTCGGGCAGGGATGGCACGTCATAACCCAGACGAGTCAGTTCCGCGGCGACATCTGCTAGCGGACGTTGACTGGCGTCGGCCGCAGCCACCATCTGATCCACCGACACAAGTCGGTCAGGAGGCAGCCAGGGCGGCTGCGAGTCGCGGCCCATGGAGGCGATCAGCCGACCGAAGGCGTCGACCGGCACCAGGCTGGACGGGTCGGGCACAACCAGACCAAGCCGCCCAGCGCGCTGGACGACCAGCTGCGGCGAGACCTGGAGCCGCGCGGCGAGCAGCGCCACATCGAGCGAACCAACCGGCGTGTTCTCGTCCAGCGACCTCGCCGGTGTGTCTTCGAGGCTGTGGTGGCGCAGGACGTCGAGCAGCCGTGCGTCGAGTTCGTCGGGCTCGGGGGTGTCTGCCACGTCGTAGCCCAGCTGTCGCAACCGGGAGACCACCTGCGTGGCTGGTCGTCGCATCTGGACAGTGGCACAGGCGATGTGCGGCGCCGACGGCGGCCCTGCCAGGTACCCGCGGTAGTCCCCGCACGCGGGTCCCAGGTCGACGTCCAGGTGCGAGGTCAGCAGCACAGAGTCTGAGGGCAGCGCTGGCTGTACGCGCCAATGGGTCACGTCAATACCCAGGTGCGGCACGGCGCCTGCTGCCAGGAGCGCGCTCAGGTGCCAGCCTTCGACCGCCGTCTTGGGTTGCCGCACGCCGGTGCGGGTCACGTCGGCGAAGGCGTTGTCGTCGTCGGCCGCCACGCCGGTGCGGGCCAGGTCGACCGTGCCGGTCCAGTGCTGGGCGACCTCCGGCTGGTACGGCCATGGCCCGGCCGCGCTGCGCGCCTGGTACAGCGCGTCGGCGACCTCCGGTTCGGTGTTCGCCAGCTGCAGCAACCAGTACGGCCGCAGCAGGTTGTCGCCGCTGTTGACCAGCGCGGGGACGGCGTCAAGCAGCAGCGCCGAGACGGCCGCCGCATCGTGGGAGATCATCTCGGTGCGGTCGACGGTGAGGAGCGGTGCGTGCTCGGCCTCGAGGTTGACCACCACGCAGTCCTTGGCTTGCCCAGCCCACAGACCGTCAGCCAGGACGCCACCATCTTCGTAATGGGAGACGAACCACACGCGGGTGGTCCCGTCGCTGCCCGGCGCGGCCACCCGTGGGGTCTCGTGGCTGGTTCTCAGCGCAGTCGACGTGGTGTCGAGCACACCGGGGGCCCAGCGGTGCTGCACTTGGTGCACATGGTCGTCGGCGGTCAGCTCGTAGGGGGCGACGACTACGACAGAGCGCAGCTCGTCGACGCATGACTGGTCGACGCCCGCCCGCAACCTCAGCCGCACCGTGGTGCCTGGGGTGGTGCCGGGGCCCAGGTCTTGGATGCGGAAGTAGGCGCCGGCTGCCGGGATGTGTACGCGCAACGTGTGGCCCAGGGTGCCGTCGCGGTGGGTGCGGGTGGTGGTGACGGTGATCTGGTCGGCGAGCATGAAGTACGACAGGGCGCCGATGCCGAACCGTGAGTTGGTCCACAGCTTGACGGGTGGGTCGAGCTCGGCGAAATCGGCGAGCTCGGCCAGGTATTCGGGAAGGTCAGCCGAACGCACACCTGCCTGGCAGAACGCCCCGCGGATCTCGGTCAGCCCCATACCGATGCCGTTGTCGACGCACTCGATGAACTGCCCGTCGTCGTCACAGCCCTGGACGAAGCCGACAGCCGGACACCATTCTTCGACCGGTTCGCCAGTGGTGCGGCTCAAGAAATCCAGGCGGGCCTGACGGTGGCGGCACGCGTCCACGGCGTTCTGGTACAGCTCGCGCAGCGCCAGGCCGCTGCGCCGGTACAGGTTCTCGCCCATGAGCAGCGACCTGATGCGGTCCTCTGCCAGCATGAACCGCACGCCCGGTGAGACGTACGACACCTGGCCGTCGCGTTCGGTGGCGGTCAGATCGGCGCGTGCCCGCAGGCCGATGCCTCGTCCTGCCAGGCCCAGCAGGCGCTCGCCGACAGTGTCCACCATGGCCTGCAGCGCCACGTCGACCACCGGGTGCGAACACTGTCCGGACAGCACCAGCCCGAAACCCGGCTCGACATGCCACGTCAGACGCTCGACCGTAGCCACGACCAGCGCACCAGTGACCGGGTCGGAACCACCCAGGTGGTCCCCGACGAGCTCGGGCAGGTCGGTCAGCGGCAGAGCCATCGCCGACACCAGACGAGCGAGGGCACCAGAGCCGGTCTCGCCGCTAGGACCGGTGGTGTGCTGGGCCACCCACCGCAGGTGAAACCACCCGTCGATCTGGGCAGCCAGCGCGTCGTCGTGCGACGCCACCGCCTGCGCGCGCCGTTCGAACGGCAGCGGAAAGGTGCGGCAGAACGCCTCGTAGCGGTCGCCCAACGCAGCCGGGCCAGCATCACCGTCGGCGAGCATCGCCGCTGCCGCCGTTCGTTCGTCGGCGCTCAGCCCGACCGCGGAGGCCACCAGCTCCAGCGCCGCCGCCTGGCGCGCAGCCAACCCTGGGTCGCGCCAGTCGTCCGTCGTCATCGGGTCCCTTCCACGCATCGAGGCACGCGAGCACACTACGGAGCGGTCGGTCCCCAGGCCAGGTGATTAGTACCCAGGGTGGGGGTGCAGGGAGCGGTGGTCGCGGATCGTGTCAGTCGTTGGCGATACTCTGCTCGGCATAGGAGGGAGCACATGTCGTGGACAGCAGGGACGAACCCCGGGAGGTGGCCAGGTGCCTGAGCAGGGGGAGGTGATCGTCTACCGTCGGCCTGGTGGTGGTAGCGAGGTCCAGCTGAGGGCCGCGGGTGGCACCGTGTGGTTGTCGCAGCGGGCGCTGGCTGACCTGTACGGCACGTCGGTCCCGAACATCAAGCAGATCATCTCTCGGGTGCTGGCCGACGGTGAGGTGACCGAGGCAACTATTAACTCTGAGTTAATAGTTCGCGAGGAAGGTTCGCGAGAGGTCCGCCGTTCTGTTCTTGTCTATAACCTTAAGATGATCTTGGCGGTGGGGTACCGTGTGACGACGCCGCAGGCGGTGATGTTCCGTCAGTGGGCCACCACAGTCCTCGAGGAATATCTGCGCAAGGGTTTTGTGCTGGATGACGAGCGGTTGGCCAACCCTGGGTCAGAACCGGACTACTTCGACGAGGTGGTGCAGCGTGTCCGTGCCATCCGGGCTTCGGAGAAGCGGTTCTACCAGAAGGTGCGCGACCTGTTCGCGCAGACCAGCGCGGACTACGACAAGGCGTCGTCGACCGCCAAGGACTTCTTCGCGACCATCCAGAACAAGTTGTTGTTCGCTGTTACCGGTCACACTGCTGCCGAGCTGGTGCAGGCACGGGTCGACCCAGCGTCGTCGACCTTCGGCCTGACGACGTGGAAGGGTGACCAACCTGCGAAGGCTGATGCGACCATCGCCAAGAACTACCTCACCGAAGACGAGTTACGCAGGCTCGACCGGCTGACCACCCAGTTCCTCGATTTTGCAGAGGACCAGGCCGAACGCCGGATCGTCACGACCATGGCTCAGTGGGTCGTCGTGACCGACAGGTTGCTCACCGCTGGCAGCCACCCGCTGCTCGAAGGTCTGGGGACCGTCTCTCACGAGTCGATAGAGACGCTGGTGGACGAGAGCTGGCCTGGTTTTGCCCAGGCACGCCGCCAGCGTGAACGGGCCGAAGCCTGGCAGGTGGAAGCCGACGACATCACCGAGCTCCTCCGGCTCGAACAGCGGCGCCGGTCAGACGAACCATGACCTCTGCGACGATCCTGCCCCTTGGGTCGATCGATTTGAGGGTGTGGGGGAGTGTCGCGTACCCTGGGGGCGCCCAAGACCGCCGGTCGACGGGTCGGGCCGCCTCTCGGCGCCTGGACCGTCCGAAGTCTCGCTGTCGCGAGGGCCTGCGTAGGTGAGTGCTGGACCGTCCGGTGTGCCGGACGGGTGCGAGCCCCGCCTACGCGGGGCTCTTGTCATGTGGGGGGCTGGTGGTGGGGCACCTGATTCGCAAGTCCACTGAGAGGAATGCCATGGCGAGGCCGGACAAGGCTGCCACGGTCGCCGCACTCACGGAACGGTTCCGTGGGTCGTCGGCCGCTGTGCTGACCGAGTACCGCGGGCTGACCGTGGCGCAGCTCAAAGAGCTGCGCAGGTCGCTCGGCGCTGATGCGCAGTACGCCGTGGTGAAGAACACGTTGACCGCCCTGGCTGCCCGTGAGGCAGGCGAGGGGTTCGAGACGATGGCCGACGACCTCAAAGGTCCGTCCGCTATCGCTTTCGTCACTGGTGACCCTGTCGCGGTCGCCAAAGGTCTGCGTGACTTCGCCAAGGCTCACCCCGCGCTGGTCGTCAAAGGTGGTGTGCTCGACGGGCGCTCCATGACCTCCGCGGAGATCTCCAAGCTCGCCGACCTGGAGTCGCGTGAGGTCCTGCTGGCCAAGACGGCCGGGGCCATCAAAGCGAAGATGTACCAGGCGGCGTACATGTTCACGGCTCCCGCGGCGAAGGTTGCCCGGGTTGCCGAGGCGCTGCGCGTGCAGCGCGAGGAGCAAGCGGCCTGACGTAGGCCGCCCCACCAACCCCACGACGTAGCACCACAGGAAGGAACCACCATGGCGAAGCTGTCCACCGCCGAGTTGATCGACCAGTTCAAGAACCTCACCCTCATCGAGCTCTCTGAGTTCGTGAAGGCGTTCGAGGCTGAGTTCGACGTCACCGCCGCTGCCCCGGCCGCCGTTGCCATCGCCGGTCCGGCTGGCCCGTCTGCCGACGCCCCGGCCGAGGAAGAGAAAGACGAGTTCGACGTCGTCCTCGAAGCCGCTGGTGACAAGAAGATCCAGGTCATCAAAGAGGTCCGTGCCCTGACGAGCCTCGGCCTGAAAGAGGCCAAGGACCTGGTCGACGGTGCCCCCAAGCCCGTCCTGGAGGCTGTCAACAAGGAAGCCGCCGAGAAGGCCAAGGCCGCTCTCGAAGGCGCTGGCGCCACCATCTCCCTCAAGTAAGACCACCCGAAGGCCCGGCTCTCGACGAGAGCCGGGCCTTCGCGTGTCTACGGTCACCCCCGGGCTCACGACCACGTTCACTTTGGACGAGACCGTTCACCCTTGTGAACGATCTCGTCCAAAGTGAACGGGTTCGGGGTCGATCCGGGAGAAATTTCACCCGGTGGAAAGGTCTTGAGTCGCTAGTCGGGCATAGGGGACTGGGGCGACACGCCGGGGGAGTGGGGGTCGGGACGGGAGGGTGGGGGCGGTTCGGAGGGTCTCGG
>WRET01000071.1 GCA_009779195.1 Micrococcales bacterium | reverse complement strand
CGGGTGGCACGCATGGGACGCAGCACCGTCGTGCTCAGGACCGTACCGTCGCTGTCGAGGTGGGCGACGTCTAGCGCGTCGCGCATGCCCATGCCGTGCACCGAGTTCGTCGGGATCAGGATCAACGCGGGCGGCAGCGGGCGGCGCCCGAGCATCCCTCGCAGGCGGCGGAAGTAGGTGTCGGCGACGATGACCGGGGCGACGTCTGAGCCGTCGACCAACAGGCGGGCAACCTTGTCCATCACAACCTCACGGCCTGGGGCCTGCTTGTGGGGTGCGGGGCGTTGGGACGTCGCCGACAGGAGCCGAGCCCCAGGCCTGGACCAGGCGGGGGTCGAGGCTAGGGTCGTCGGCGGGCAGGCCGTAGCCGGGATTGAGGAGGGCCACCCACTCGCCGAAGGCGGGACGGTCCAGGTACCAGGCAGACTCTTCGCCGGTGGTGATACCGCGTTCGACATCGAGGCCGCCGTTGCGGTGGACCTCGATGAAGATGGCACCGTCAGGGTGGAAGTCCAGGGTGCGGCGGGTCTGGGCCTCGTACATGAGCCAGCGCTGGTCGTTGTTGGGGTAGGAGCGGTCGGTGATCCGGGTCCGGAACAACCGGCCTTCAACGGTCTCGAAGTACGACTGGCGCAGCACCGAACCGTGCTCGTCCATCCAGCTGACACGCACCAGGCCGTCGGGAGTGAAGCGGATGCGCCAGGCAGCGCGGACCGCCTGCTTGGCCAGGGGGGCCGAACCGTCCACGACGACGAGCGCCGGCCCGACCGGCGCCTCGTAGACCTCCCTCGCGGCGTCGACGGTCAGCCAGGAGGGGTCGGGTCTGCCGGTGATCTCATTCCAGCTCAGCGCGTAGCGCGGTGCCAACGGCATCTGACCTCCCCGATCCTTGACCTCTGGTCACTAGGGTAACTGCCCGGCGGCCGCTGACGGTCCGGTACCGCAACCTCGGGACGAGCGTTCCCATCCTACGAAGCGAACCGGAGCAAAGTGGACATAACTGCACGACGGTTCGCCCGGATGCCGACGACCGATCTGCCCGCGACGTTCGGTATGGTCAGGTCCACGGGTTAGACCACTGAGGAGAACGGGCATGCGTCCACCGTCCGTCTGCGACGTCTTCGTGCCGGTCGCGGCGCCCGGCACCCGTGCCTGCCGCACTCACCGGGCACGGCGGCACCACGGTCAGCGCTGAGCGATGACAGACCCGCATGTGCCGGCCCCCAACGGCGAAGTCCCCGACGGCACACTCCCAACCCGTGTGCTGGCTGACCGGTACGAGCTGGGCCAGGTACTGGGTTCTGGGGGCTGGGCGGTGGTGCACTCCGCCTACGACCGACGGCTCACCCGCACAGTCGCGGTCAAGGTGTTACGCCCTGAGCTGGCCGCCAGCGCTTCGGTCCGCGCACGGTTCCGGCGCGAGGCCCAGTCGGCGGCCCGGCTGAACCACCCTTCGATCGTCTCCGTGCACGACACCAGCGACGAGGGACCTGAGCCGTTCATCGTCATGGAACACGTCCCCGGCACAACCCTGCGCGAGATGATGCCCGAGGGAAGAGCATTGCCCATCGGCCAGGCGCTGGCGATCACCACCGGTGTGCTCACCGCGCTGGAGTACGCACACGAGATGGGTATCGTCCACCGGGATATCAAACCCGGCAACATCATGATCACCCCCCAAGGGGTGGTGAAGGTCATGGACTTCGGCATCGCCCGTGCCATGAACGACGACATGACCATCACCATGACTGTGATCGGGACCCCGGCCTACCTGTCTCCCGAGCATGCTGACGGGCAGCTGGTCGACACCCGTTCCGACCTGTACTCGACCGGGTGCGTGCTGTTCGAGATGCTGACTGGACGGTTACCTTTTCTCTCTGACTCACCTTTCGTCGTGGCACGCCAGCACATCCAAGAACCCGCTCCCGTGCCCAGCACGCTGAACCCTGCCCTGCCGCCGGTGCTGGATCAGGTCGTAGCCAAGGCGATGGCCAAAGACCGCGAAACCCGGTACCAGACCGCTGCCGAGTTCCGCTCCGAGCTGGTCCTACCAACAGGTGCCATATCCGGTCTTCGGAAACAGGCGCCGCCCCGCCTCCCCCAAGCAGACCCGGACCCGACGCTGGCGGCTACCCAGGAGGTTTCCCCACCAACCCCTGGGGCACCTGGCGCTTCCCGGCCCCGACGGCGTTGGGTCGGGCTGGCTGCTGGTCTGGCTGCAGCACTTCTCATCGTGGGGGCAGTGGCCTTTGCGCTGCGCCCGGATGACGCCACCAAGCCCGGTGACACCACAGCGCAACAAGTCCCGGCGCACGTCCCCAACAGCACCGGGCACGATGCCCCCGAAACAGCAGTATCGACGTGTGTCGTCGGCGAGTGGAAGGTCGACAACTACTCTATCTCCAAGGCGTTCGCCGAGGCGAACCCAGGCTCGTCTGCCAATTCTACCAGCGGCTCGTACCGTTTCGTGTTCAACGAGGACGGCACCCTAGACAGCGCCTGGAAGATGACGGTCCGGACGTACCGAGACCGAAACGTCGAGAATGCTGCGCTGACCGCTGACGTGACCGAGGCAGGGCAGTGGTCTGGCACCGACCACAACCTCACGTTCGTATTCACTCGACGCGACGGAACACTGACGTACAACGGCCAGGACAAGGACATCCGCAACGAAGAAACCTGGACGGGTTCTTGCCTCGGATCGAAACTGGTGGTCACCCCCTCAAGGACCTCCGTGTTCGGCGGGTCCACCCTCACTCTCACACGGCTCGGCACAGGAAAACCGTGATAGTCCGCACGAGGCTGCACCGCGAAGGTCTGTGCGCAAGCCCTCTACCCTCTGGCCGATTCTGTGAGACCTGGCCCTGACGGCACCCGGACGACCATCGAGATGATGCTCCGTTCCGGGTGCACCGGGACCGGAAGAGTGGTCAGCCTGTGCAGATTTGGTCGACCCGGTCCTCGATAGCCTTGAAGGCTGCACGAGTCTTCTCGTGATCAACAGCATCAGCGGCAGCAAGAATAGAGTCTGGATCATCCCGTGGCATGTCCATTGTCGATTCGAAAGCCGCAATGAGAACATCGATATCGTCTTTGATGTCATCCGGTGCGGCCGCCTTGAGCTCACGCATACTTGCGAGCGCGGCGCCAGGGTCACTGCCAACATCGAGGTCGTTGGCACCGTACGCCAGGTCACAAAACTGGTCATATGAATCCCTCTGGCATCCGACCAGGGTGCCGACAGCAAGGGCGACAATGAAGGCAAAGACGACCTTGGTGGCGAAAATTTCTTTCACGCGTGAACTCCTCAATCGAATTGATACAGCGGCTGAAGAATGCCGATGATCATCGTGGCATCGTGAGAAGGACGACCAGAACCGAGGCAGGATCATCCCAGAATAGAACCCTGATGGCGTGGTCGTAGTATCCCGGGCGGCCCCCTCTGCAGATGCGCGAGCCCTCAGGTGCGACATCGACGCCAAAGGTCTCGATGTCGGTGTCAGAAAGCCCTGACACGATCCAGGGGCCGTTGATCCCGGCATCCACGCACATCTGCCCGACGTCCTCAGCGGGGGCAGTGAACGTCACTCGGTAGACATCTGATGACCCGTCTTCCCAGTCCGGGAGCGCCGTCGCCTCGACCTGCTCAGCGGTGGCGGGGAGCACCAGGCCGTATTCAGCCAGCACCTCGCCAGCATCTACAGTTCCCGAAGCGGTCGGGTCGGTGGGCCTAGGCTCAGAACCTGTGGAGCGGCAGCCCAAAGTAGCGAGAACAGCCGACCCAACTGCCAGCCCAGCCCACAACCGACGATACCGGTTCATGCTCACGGTCCCTTCCTCGTCGTCACTGCCGACTCACCGGTAAGTAGGTACTCTTGTGCGACACCAGCACGGTGCAGCCAGCCAAGAGAGTCGGCCGGGACTCCGTAGAAACTCTTTCCCTTGTCCCAGTTGTACTGTTTCCTGATGATCATAGACGTCGTCATCTCGTACGTCCACTCCCCCCCGGCGGTCGATGGCGGGTAGACCGTGACCTGCCCCACCATCGAATATTGTAGGTGACCAATCGCCAAGTACCAGTTTGGGCTCTCACGCGCGCCGATGCTGAAGGGCGACCACGCAGTTGACACTGGGAACGTCATTGGTCCGGTTGCGCCTCGCTCTTTCGCATCGGCAATGGCTGACATTCCAAGGTCGGCTTGCTCCGTCGTATAATCCCGATTCAGTCGAGGTACATCCCGCAAAATCTTGTCGACATCCTGCGGCAGGTCCTTTCCAGAGTTTTCGAGATACCATCGAAGGTTGCGTGACGCCTCGGGAACAGCGACATTGGCTTCCCATGCGATTCGATAGTAGTCCGGCAATTCTAAGTAGGCGGCGGCTTTTTTGAGACGACCGGAACTGTTGTGCTTTCCAGCCCCCTCGTCAACTGGTGACCACGGGGGTGGGTTGGGCGTGGGCACCGATTTTCCCGGGACTGGTTCGCCCAACCCGGGTGTCAGGTGGTAGATGGGTTTTCGATGGCCACCGGGTCGCGTTTCTGTCGGCTCGGGCCATTTCGTGCCTGGCTGCTGCGGGGTTCCATCTTCGGCGACTGTCGCGTCGGCGCAGTCCGTCCCACCGGTGATCGAACATATTGCGCTCTTGAGTTTATCGACCACGTCCAGCGACGTGGTCGACACCACAGCCGCCACGCCGACGACGAGAACGACAACGGCGATGATGAGCCCCACGTACTCGATTGTTGCCGCGCCCCGGTCGTACCGACATTTGCGACCAGGCACGTCAAAATGTTTCACGATCAACCTCGCAACCCTTCCACCTGTGGCCTCTACCGACAGACCCTAGGGGGATTCACCCGGGGTGGGCAGGGCCCGTGGGCCCATTCGCGTACCCATCATGGACCCAGGGCGATTGACCTATACCGACGTCACAAGTTCAGAGTTGCCCGCCCTGGGTGTTGAGAGCGGCTTACTCAGCTCAGTCGCGACGGAGCTTGCGGTAGGTGACGCGGTGGGGGCGGGCGGCTTCGGCGCCTAGGCGGGCGACTTTGTTGTCTTCGTAGGAGGCGAAGTTGCCTTCGAACCAGTACCAGGCGGACGGGTCGTCGTCGGTGCCTTCGTAGGCGAGGATGTGGGTGGCGACGCGGTCGAGGAACCAACGGTCGTGGGAGACGACGACGGCGCAGCCGGGGAACTCCAGCAGGGCGTTCTCCAGGGAGCCGAGGGTCTCCACGTCCAGGTCGTTGGTGGGTTCGTCGAGCAGCAGCAGGTTGCCGCCCTGTTTGAGGGTCAGGGCCAGGTTGAGACGGTTGCGTTCGCCACCGGACAGGACCCCAGCCGGTTTTTGCTGGTCAGGGCCTTTGAAACCGAACGCGGCGACGTAGGCGCGCGACGACATCTCGACGTTGCCGACCTTGATGAAGTCCAGGCCGTCAGAGACGACCTCCCACAAGGTCTTCTTCGGGTCCAGGCCCTCGCGCGACTGGTCGACATAGGAGATCTGGACTGTCTCGCCGATCTTCAGCTCACCACCGTCCAAGGGCTCGAGCCCGACGATCGTCTTGAACAACGTCGTCTTGCCCACACCGTTGGGGCCGATGACCCCGACGATGCCGTTACGCGGCAACGTGAACGACAGTCCCCCGATGAGCTCACGACCGTCGAACCCTTTGCGCAGGTCGGTGGCCTGGAGCACCAGCGACCCAAGCCGTGGGCCTGGTGGGATCGTGATCTCTTCGAAGTCGAGCTTACGGGTGCGCTCGGCCTCGGCGGCCATCTCTTCGTACCGTGCCAGACGGGACTTGGACTTGGCCTGGCGGCCTTTGGCGTTCTGGCGCACCCACGCCAGCTCGTCGGCCAGACGTTTGGCCAGCTTGGCGTCTTTCTTGCCCTGGACCTGCAGACGTTCGGACTTCTTCTCCAGGTACGTCGAGTAGTTTCCCTCGTACGGGTACAGCCGCCCACGGTCCACCTCGCAGATCCAGCCGGCGACGTGGTCGAGGAAGTACCGGTCGTGGGTGACCGCGAGGATCGCCCCGGGGTATGCCTGGAGGTGCTGCTCGAGCCACAGGACAGACTCAGCGTCCAGGTGGTTCGTGGGTTCGTCGAGCAGCAGCAGGTCAGGTTTTTCCAGCAGCAGCCGGCACAGGGCGACCCGGCGCCGCTCCCCCCCGGACAGCACGTCCACCGGGCTGTCCGGCGGCGGGCAGCGCAGGGCGTCCATGGCCTGCTCGAGCTGGGAGTCCAGGTCCCAGGCGTCGGCGGCGTCGATGATCTCTTGCAGCTTGCCCATCTCGGTGCCCAGCGCCTCGTAGTCGGCGTCCGGGTCGGCCATGGCCTCGGCGATCTGGTTGTAGCGGTCCAGGGCGAGCTTGATGTCGGCGACCCCGTCCTCGACATTGCCCAGGACGGTCTTGTCCTCGTCCAGCGGTGGCTCTTGCTGCAAGATCCCCACCGTGAACCCTGGTGCCAGGCGGGCCTCGCCGTTGGACGGGTGGTCCAGCCCCGCCATGATCCGCAAGATCGTGGACTTGCCCGCCCCGTTCGGTCCGACGACGCCGATCTTCGCCCCTGGCAGGAAGTTCAGGGAGACGTCGTCGAGGATGAGCTTGTCCCCGTGCGCCTTACGCGCCTTGTACATGGTGTAGATGTAGTCAGCCACACCCCCAACCCTACTGGGCACCACCGGATGCGCCGGTCACGACCAGCAGATCGTCGGCTCAGTGGATCCGGGCGGCCTGTTCCTGCACCTGGCGCAGCCGTTCGTAGACCTCGCCGGTCGGCTCGACGAGGTGGACCACCGCCGCCGCCTGGACAAGCCTGCGGCCTTCGGCGACGAGCTTGGAGACAGTCCGCTCGGCCTCTGTGGACCGCCACCACCGGGCGACGAGCACCGCGCCGACCCCGAACCCGACGAGCACGACGGCTCCCAGGACGTACCACACTGGCGTGCCGGCGGTGAGCGCCCCGATGAGCATCGCGGCAGCAGCCACGCCGAGCACACCTGCGGCCCACCACGCGATCTCGACCACTTTCGTGCGCTGCACAGACGCGGTCACGCCGGTCAGCGCGTCGGAGGTGGCCTTGCGCAGCTCTTCAGCGGTCGAGACCGTGCGGTCGAGCATCTTGGCCCACGCCTCGGGCAGAGGGCCGCCAGCGCGGTCCAGCCACTGGTGGCGGGCCAGCTCGGCGCCTTGGGCGTGCACGGAACCCAAGGTGGTCGGTGCCTGCCCGCCGGCACGTACTGATGCTGCGCACGCGTCGGCGGCGGCTTCGAGGCCCGCTGCCTGCGTCAACGTCTCGATGACCGGCGGCAGGTCGTCGACGGTCGGGGGGTCGACCAGCGGGCCGAGCTCAGCGACGACCTCAGCGGCCAGCACCGACAGGTCGTGCCAGGCGTGGTCGGCTGCCACCGACCGCCCGGAGACCACCTCGGCCAGACGTGCCCGCAACGCGACCACCCCGTTGCCGGTACGCGCCGAGACCGCCTGCACCGACGCCTGGGACAACCCGTCACCCACCACCAGGCGGGCCAGGTCACCCACAAGGCTGCGGCGGTACTCGACCGGCACCGTGTCGATCTGGTTCAGCACCACGAGCATGGCCGTGTCCCGGCCGCGCAACCGGCTCATGTACTGGGTGTGCAGCAGGTCGTCGGCGTACTTCTGCGGGTCGACGACCCAGACCACCAGGTCTGCGTGCGGCAGCACCGCATCGACGATCTCGCGGTGCTCGGTGGCGATCGAGTCATGGTCGGGCAGGTCGAGCAGCACCAGCCCAGTCAGGTAGTCGTGCGCCGCAGAGTCTGGCAGGCTGTCGCGGCGCAGACGCCGACGCGGGTCCACAGCCAGCCAGTCGAGTATCGGACCACCGTCGTCACCCCACACGCAGGCACTCATCGCCGAGGTGGTCGGACGGGTGTGGCCCACCGTGGCGAACTGCAACCCCGTGATCGCGTTGAACAGGCTGGACTTACCCGACCCGGTCCCGCCGACGAGCGCCACCACCGTACGGTCCACACCCAGGGCGAGACGGCTGCGCAGCAGGTCCAGCGAACCGCGAACCTTGGTGACGAACGCGGCGTCCAGCACATCGGCGGCACCGTCGACGACAGCCCCCAGAGCGTCGGCGCGCGCGGCGATCCGATCGGTCTGCTCACCGTGCAGCAGACGCCTGGTCGACGGCACCTGCTGGGTGCGGGTCTGGCGCGCAGAAGCCGTCGTCATATCAGCCCCCCCGTCATGTCAGCTCCTTGAGGGCCGCAAGACGCGAGCGCAGCCGCGAGGCCGCCCCGGCCGTGAGGTCCGGTTCGGTCAGGACGTCGTCGACGATCTCCGCTTCCCCGTCGATCTCGGCGTCGACCCGGGCGATGAGGTCGTCACGCAGCGCCCGGATCAGCTCGACTCCCGCAGGGCCGAGCACAGACCCAGTAGCGACGGCAGCAGCAGACACCCCCGCGGCGCCAGCGAGGGCCAGCGCGGCGACCGTCTCGACACCGACCGAGCGTTGCACCGTGGCACGGCGCACCAGCACGACAGAGACCTGGTTCACCTCACCGCCGTTGAGCAGGTCGCGAACCTGTGTCACACCGTTTTCCACCCAGTCGCCGGAGATCCGCTGGGTCGCGGTACGCCGGGCTCGGATCTGCGGCACGACGAGGTGTTCGATGAGCGCGGCGCCACCGCGTGGTCCGCCGGGGCCGCCCAGCACCTCCTCCACAGCCCTGTGCGCGGCGTCCCGCGCGGCCAGCAACGTCAGCTGCGCCCCGGACCCTAGGTCGTCGAGCAGCGGTTTGACCGCCGCAACACGTTCGCGGGCCTCCCTCGCGCTGCCGCGGACCCGCCCACGGCTGACGAGCCCGGCCAGCGGACCACCTGGACCGACAAGCTCTTCCCACCGGCTGCGCACGGCCCCGTCGGCGACCGCACCGTCACGCACGCCTGCGACCTGGGCCTTGCGCACAGGCACCAGCGCGGAGACGACCGCCGCGTTGATGTCACCAGCGGCGGCGGCCTGGTCTTCGACTGCCTGCGCCAGCTCGTCGACCCAGCCGTGCAACGCGTCGAGCGCACCTTTGAGGGTGCGGCGCACGATGGTGCCGGCGCGGTCGGGCCCGGCGAGCATGCTGATCCAGCGCGACACCGGGGCGACGGCGTCGGGGTGCAGCGGCCCGGTGTGCGGGCCGACGTCGGGCACGGCGAACAAAGGCGAGCTGCCCAGCCCGTGGTCACGCATACGGTGTTGCAGGTCCTTGCGGATCTCAGGCAGCGCACGGCGCCCGGTCCGGTTGAGCACCATGGCAATCGTCGTACCGCGCCGGGCGGCGTCCCCCAGCACCCGCCAGGGCAGCGCGTCGCCATAGCGGGTGGCGGTCGTGACGAACAACCACAGGTCCGCCGACTCCAGCAGCCGGTAGGCCCGGGTCCTGTTCTCCTCGACCACCGAGTCCATGTCGGGGGCGTCGAGCAGGGCGATACCACGTGGCAAGGCGGTGGTCCGCGCGACGTCGACATCCTGGGCGACCGGGTGCCCTGCGAGCAGAGCCGTGTCTGCAGGGTGGTGGACGAGCACCGGACGGCGGGTTGTGGGACGCAGCACCCCAGCCTCGGAGACCTCTGTCCCGACCAGCGAGTTCACCAGCGTCGACTTACCCACCCCTGTGGACCCGGCCACGACGATCACCGCTGGGGCGCTCAGCTGCGTCAGCCGCGGCAGCAGGTGCTCGACCAGCTGGCTGACGAGCCGTTCACGGGACTTCTCAGCGCCTTCGGCACCCGGCAGCTGCAGCGGGAAACGGGTGCGCTCGGCGGCCTGTCGCAGCTCGTCGACAGCCTCGACCAGCTCTGCTGCCGCCAGCCGTCTGGCCCCGCCACGTGTGTGATCGTCCTGCACAGCCACTGGGTGACCGCTCCTTCGTCCATACGACGCGCCGGGCGGCACGCGGGGTCATTCTTCCATGCCCCACAGGCGGAATGTCCATACTCTGCAGACCGTTCTTCCCACTACGCTGGGACCGCGCACGCCGCACGGCCCCTGTAGCTCAATGGACAGAGCGACGGACTTCTAATCCGCAGGTTCCGGGTTCGAGTCCCGGCGGGGGCGCTTTTGCCGTTTGACCTGCACACACACCTGCCAGATCGGTGTGCGGCCACAGGCTGGGCCCCGCAACGGCGCCAATACCCCACCCCGGCAGCAACCACCCTGGTCCCAGGCACCAATCACCCTCGTCCCAGGCACCGCGACCCGCCGGACAAAGGACCCGGCGTGTCACGCGACACGCCGGACCCACTCCGGGCGTGCCGCCAGACGACGCCCACAACATGGGACAAACCGGTCACCCGAACGGCCCAGGCGCACCCCGGATCCCGGCCGTGCGGTGGTGCGCTAGTGCCGCGTGGCTCTCTTGCGTGCCCGCAGGAAGGCTTGTTCGGAGGTCATGTGGGACGGGTCGAGCTTGTGGTCGATGTCTTCGTGGACCCAGCCGTAGGAGGCGGGACGGTCACCCAGGGACTCGAAGAGCCGGGAGGCTTCTTTGTGGCGTCCGCCGCGGCACAGCTCCCAGGCGAGCAGGGAGCGGGCCTGGCGGCTGTGCAGGGACTCGGGGTGGTCGTGGTGGTCGACGGAGCCAGCGACGGCGCGGACGAGCTCGGCCTGCACCTGCGCGCTGCGGAAATACCGGTCGCCGTGACGGGCTTTGGTCTCGCCACCGTTCCACTCGTCGAACCACGACACCTGCAACCACCGGTGGAAGTGCAGGTAGGCGGGCAGGGCGTGGGTCAAGGCTCCGGGAGGGGCCTGGCTGGTGCAGTGCTCGACGAACTCAGCCGCACGTGCTTGCATCTCGCCGATCACCTCGTCGACCGGCCCGTCCCAGCCGTACTGCTCGACATCACCCCATTTGGGCACCAACAGCTGCAACGTGGCCAGCTGTGCCGGGAAATAGCACGGGTCGATGTCGACGACCCGGTTGTAGCGCTCAGACACGTGCTTCGGGCTCCACCGAAAACCGCCACCGGTGCGGAAGGCGTTCTCGTCACGTGGCCCGCGCCAGCCTTCGGTCCCGCCGGTCGAATCCGCCAGCTGCTGCAGGTGGTAGTCCGGGTTGGGGAACGCCGAGCGCAGGACCGGCGTCAGCAACAAGCTGCTCCACGCCGGCACGTAGCGCGGGTGCCGGGAGACCACCGAACCCAGGATCTGCTCAGCCTGGCCCGCCAGACGGGTGAAAGCGGTCCACTGGACGGTGGTGAGCTCGTCAGCGGGCCAGTTGCCGCGCACGTCCCAGGCGTAGGCGATGAGGGCGCGGGCTACGACGGTCGCGGCAAGCGGGTCGTCGGGGACCTGCGCGGCGAAAGAGACGAAGCTCTGCGCCAGCAGCGGCAGCTCCTCGATGTGCGACAGGGCGAAGTCGAGGTCCTGGGGGCGCGAGATCGCCCCCAGCGCTGCCATGAGGCCGTTCCAGTCGAACCGGGCCGCGGCCGTCTCGACCGCAGCCAGCTCGGGCACGTGGTCGAAGGTGACTGCCCCTGACGGTGGGGCGCCCGAAGCAAGCCGCAGGTGACGTGACCAGGCCGCCTGCCGGGCAGCGTTGAACCGTGCGCTGGCCCTCAGGTCGTCGGCGCCAGATCGGGTCAGCGCCTGGGCGTGGTAGGCGTTCGCGTGCTCCAGCTCGGCGGGGCTGATACCCCACAACCTGGCCAGCACCTGGCCCGGGTCGACACCCTGGCTGGCTGCGGCCGACGCCGCGACCGCGACCTCGTAGTAGAAGTGCTGGTCCGCCAGCATCCGCTGGGCAGCCGGGCTCAGGGTTGGGGCCGCCCCCGGGAGTGCCCCCAGAGGCCCGTGCCCGCCACTGGGCGCTGGCGAGCCGGGGTATGGCCCGTTCGCGCCACCGGGGACAGCCGGGTTGCTCATCGTTGGTCCTTGATGCGGTTCGTGCCGGCTGATCGTACTCGCCAGGTGTCGCCGCCCGGGACGATCCGTGGAGCGGTGTCGTCACCACGGATGACCGGACAGGGCCTTGACCAGTCACGACGCAGACACTTCGGGGTGCACCAGCCGGGCGTCCCTGCGACACCGGTCGTCGGGTGCGCCGCAGGGTCCCGACGCACCCTATCCTTGGGTCCATCGTCAGACGAGGTGAGGTCATGGTGCGGTCAGCAGTCGTCGCGACAGGGCGGCCCTGATGCGGCTGGCACACGACCGGGTGTGGGTGCGGGTGCCGGCGTCGTCGGCCAACCTGGGGCCTGGGTACGACTCCTTCGGCCTTGCGCTGGCCATGTACGACGAGGTGGAGGTGGCCGCGACCGCCGACCCGGACGTGCGCGTCGAGGTGGTCGGCGAAGGTGCCGCGACAGTGCCCACCGACGCGAACCACCTGGTCGCCCGCACGATCTTGGAGACGTTGGACAAGCTCGGCGCGTCGCGCACAGGGCTGCGGCTGCGGTGCACCAACACGATCCCGCACGGGCGGGGGCTGGGGTCGTCGGCGTCGGCGGTGGTCTCGGGGATCCTCGCGGTGCGTGGCATGCTGGCCGACCCCGCCATGCTCGACGACGCCATGGTCCTGGACCTGGCGACACGTTACGAGGGCCATCCCGACAACGTCGCGCCAACCGTCTACGGCGGCCTGACCGTGGCGTGGATGCCCGGCCCGCGCGCGGTGAGCCTGCCGCTGCACCGTGACATCGTGCCCGTCGTGGCCGTCCCTCCCACCCGGCTGGACACCTCCACCGCCCGCCAGGTGCTGCCCAGCGAAGTCCCCCACTGCGTGGCAGCGGCCCAGGCCGCCCGGGCCGCCCTGCTGGTCGAGGCTCTTGGACGCCGTCCTGACCTGCTGTTCGAGGCGACTGCCGACCTGCTGCACCAAGAGCAGCGCCGTGCGGTCATGCCCGACTCCTTGGCCCTGGTCGACGCCCTGCGCCGCCGCAACGTGCCCGCCGTGGTCTCAGGCGCTGGTCCGACGGTCCTGGTGTTCGGCACCCGGGGCACCATGGACGCGCGGGCGGTCGTGCACGAGGTCTTCGGGGGCGTCCTGGGAGGGTGGATGATCACCGAGCTGCCCGCCGACACCACTGGCGGTGTCGTCGAACAGCTCTAGCCGGCCCAGGCAAGAGCAAAGGACCGGCGGGCCCAGGCGCACGAGCTGTCCGCCGCACCGACAGTGAGCCACCTGGCGCAGCTGCGCCCAGCCTTGTGACCAGGCCATAAGCGGGTGAGATCACGCTCAGGACATGAGATTGCAGTCTCAGCCCCGCAGTGATGCTACGATGGGTCTACTCCCCAACCTGACATGTCGCCGCAGTGCTGGTCGAAAGCGCTGTGAGCCAGCGGACTCAAGTCAGTACAGCACCTCAAGTTCGAGGTCACGCGGCCGACTCGCAGGGTTGAGGTCACAAACCTCATCGGGGGGACGACAATCCTTCATGCGTACGAGCCACGGTCGTGCGCGTACGTGTGATGCATGTGACGAATCCGCGTCATCTGACCGCGGACGGCCGTAACAACGGCCCCGACGAGGGAGAGGGTCCTTCGTGACAGATACCGTCGACGCCACTGAACCTGGCGTCACCAGCACCGACGCTGCGCTGACAGTCCTGCGCCTACCCGAGCTGCAGGCCCTGGCCACCGAGCTCGGTGTACGCGGCACCTCCAAGATGCGCAAAGGCGACCTGGTCGCGGCGATCGGTGCCGCAGGAGGCGACGACCCGTCCGACAAGCAGGGCGAAGGCCCGGGCCCGGACACCAGCGCTGGGCCGTCCGCCCAGACGCTCGACGAGGCGATGGCCTCGTCCCCTGACCGGTCCAGCCAGCCCGACCAGCCCGGCCAGCCCGAGCAGCCCAGCCAGGACCTGGCCGAGCTGGAGGCGGCACTTGACGCGCGCCTGGTCCCCCCCGACCGTCCAGAGCACTCTCGGCGCAACCGGCGCTCTGGCCGCAACGCAGGCTCGCCAGACTCGGGCCAGGCGAACCAGTCCAACCAGCAGGCAGGGTCCGCCCAGCCAGCCCAGTCCAGCAACGACCAGTCCAGCCAGCAGACGCAGCAGAACCAGCAAGGCAGCCAGCGGTTCGACGAGGGCGAGGAACGGGGCGGACGTCGCCGTCGCTCCCGTGACCGCTACCGCGACCGCAAACGCGGCCGGGGGCGCCAGCCCGACCTCACCAGCCTCGAAGAGGTGGAGGTCAGCGAGAACGACGTGCTGCTGCCCGTCGCCGGCATCCTCGACGTGCTGGATTCTTATGCTTTCGTGCGCACCAGCGGCTACCTGCCCGGCCCGAACGACGTGTACGTGTCGCTGGGCCAGGTCAAAAAAGCTGGTCTGCGCCGCGGTGACGCGATCACCGGTGCGGTACGCGCCCCGCGTGAGGGCGACCCGGCGCCGCAGGGCAACCGTCCGAACAAGTTCAACGCCCTGGTCCGGCTCGACGCGGTCAACGGGATGACACCTGAGCAGGCGCGCAACCGTCCAGAGTTCGCCAAGCTCACCCCGCTGTACCCGCAGGAACGGCTGACGCTGGAGTCCAAGGGCGAGCCGACACGCCTGACCCCGCGGGTGATCGATATTGTCGCGCCGATCGGCAAAGGCCAGCGCGGGCTGATCGTCTCCCCGCCCAAGGCCGGCAAGACGATCATCTTGCAGCAGATCGCCAACGCGATCACCTCGAACAACCCCGAGGTCCACCTCATGGTCGTGCTCATCGACGAGCGCCCTGAAGAGGTCACCGACATGCAGCGCACCGTCGACGGTGAGGTCATCGCCTCGACGTTCGACCGGCCCGCGTCCGACCACACCATCGTCTCCGAGCTGGCCATCGAACGGGCCAAACGCCTGGTCGAGATGGGTCGCGACGTGGTCGTCCTGCTGGACTCCATGACCCGGCTCTCGCGTGCCTACAACCTGGCCGCGCCCGCATCGGGCCGGATCCTCACCGGTGGTGTCGACGCCGCTGCCCTGTACCCGCCGAAGAAGTTCTTCGGCGCGGCCCGCAACATCGAGCACGGCGGTTCGCTGACCGTCCTGGCCACCGCCCTGGTCGAGACCGGATCGAAGATGGACGACTACATCTTCGAAGAGTTCAAAGGCACCGGAAACATGGAGCTGCGCCTGTCACGCGGCTTGGCCGACAAGCGGATCTTCCCCGCGGTGGACGTCAACGCGTCCGGCACACGCCGCGAAGAGATCCTCATGTCCCACGACGAGCTGAAGATCATCTACAAGCTCCGCCGCGTCCTGGGAGCCCTCGACGCCCAGCAGGCCATCGAGCTGCTCATCGGCAAGCTCCGCGAGACCAAGTCCAACATCGAGTTCCTCCTCCAGGTCCAAAAAACCACCCCCACCCCCCCCGGCCAGGTCGAAGAAAACATCGGCAAGACCATCTGATCCCGTCCACATCCTGAAGGCTGAGCGTTCCAGCGAGAACTGACGTCCCAACGTCAGCCCTCACCGGAACGCTCAGCTTTCACGTGCGGAAGGTGCTTTTGCCCAGTTGGTCAGGTCAGGTTGAGGGCGGTGGCTATGGACATGACGTCGGGGGTGACGCGGATGAGCTCGACCTGTTCGCCGTCGATGCTCTGCAGGGCCCACTGGGGGTCTTTGAGGCCGTGGCCGGTGACGGTGATGACGATGGTGGCACCAGCGGGGACGCGGCCTTGGTCGGCGAGCATGAGCAGACCGGCGACACCTGCTGCGGACGCTGGTTCGACGAAGACTCCGACCTTGGACGACAACAGGCGGTGCGCGGCCAGGATCTGGGTGTCGGTGACCGCTTCGATGAGGCCGCCGGAGG
>WRET01000070.1 GCA_009779195.1 Micrococcales bacterium | reverse complement strand
GGCGTACGCTGCGCACCTGACGGAAAGCCTGTCCGCAGTGCGTCCACCTTTCGGCAAGGCGGTAGCGGGCTACGGTGGCACAGGTATGCGTTCTGTTGCATCTGACGCGATAATGCTCAGAAGGGAGAGGAGCCTGCACTGTGGGCGGCTGACGTCCTGGCGTGGGCATCACGACGTGCGATCGCGCTGGACGACACCCGCTGGCTGGCCCTGCTCGCGCCAACGCTGACCGTCCTGGACGCTCGCACCGGACACACCCTGAAAACGCAGCAACCCCGAGCTGCCGTAGCCACACTCGGGGTCCAGCAGCCCGATGCGCCCGGAACCCGGGGGCCTGCCGCTGTTGCTGGTCCCAGAGTACCACTCTCGACCGAGAACTGGGAAGCACATGTGTTCGACCGCGGCACGACCGTCCACGACAGCCTGGCTCGTCAGGCCAGCGAGGTCCGTCGTGGGCTCGGACCGCGAGGCGTGGCTTCTGGCAACTCTCCCGGTGCTGTTGCCCGTCGAGCGCGGAAGCATCGCGAGGCCACCAGCACGGATGGATCCGGGACCGGCCCGGACCAAGAGAAAGGGTCACTACGCGGGTGAGACGCTGGCCTCCCTGGGTAACGGGGCACATGCTCGTGACGAGGAAGCGAACTGGCCGAAAAGGCAGCAACCCCGAGCTGCCGCAGCCACACTCGGGGTCCAGCAGCCCGATACGCCCGGAGACCGGGGGCCTGCCGCTGTTGCTGGCTCCACCGTAGCAGCGAGACAGCAGGACATGTGGACGCTGTCTGGTGCGGGAGGGCCGGGACGGTAGATTCAGGGGACGTGGGTGCGTCTTTGCGGGTTGTGATGGTGTCGATGCACACCTCACCTATGGATGCGCCGGGGGCGGGGGACGCGGGGGGGATGAATGTGGTGGAGCACCATGAGGCACTGGCGTTGGCGGCGCTGGGGCACCAGGTGGATCTGGTCACGCGGCGCAGCAGCGACGAGCAGCCTGATGCGGTGGGGCTGGCGCGGGGGGTGACGTTGCACCACCTGACAGCGGGGCCTGCGCGGCGGCTGGCGAAATCGGCGACGGACCAGTACATACCGCAGTTCAGGGCGGCGCTGGGTGAGCTGGGGGGGCGGTTGGCCGGGCCGGCGGTGGACCTGGTGCACTCGCACCACTGGATGTCGGGGGTGGCGGCGCTGCCGTTGGCGCGCCAGTGGGGGGTGCCGCATGTGCAGAGCTACCACTCGGTGGCGGCGGCACCTGGGGCTCAGCTGTCGGACGGGGAACCAGCTGAGACACCTGCCCGGGTACCTGGGGAGGCGTTGCTCGCCCGCGAGTCGGACCTGCTCGTGGCGATCTCGGCGGCCGAGGCGCGGATCGTCGTCGAACGGTGCGGGGCCGACCCGGACCGGGTGTCGATCGTGCCGCCGGGGGTGGACCTGACGCTGTTCCACCCGCTCTCTGACCATCCAGCGCCTGGGTGGACGACCACGGTGCCGCTGGACCGGCCGTTCGCTGTCGTCGCTGGACGTCTGCAGCCCCTCAAGGCTCCGGACCTGGCGATCAGAGCCCTGGCGCACGTTCCCGAAGAGATCCGGCCTGCGCTGGTGGTGGCCGGAGCCGCATCGGCTGATTTCGCCGACTACGAGCAGCACCTGCACCGCACCGCCGACGACCTGGGGTTGGGCCCGGTCGTGCATATGGTCGGGCCGCAGTCACGCACCGAGCTGGCGTGGTTGTTCCAGCACGCCACACTGACGCTCGTACCCAGCCACTCTGAGACGTTCGGGTTGGTGGCGCTGGAGTCTGCGGCCTGCGGCACACCTGTGGTCGCGGCCGCCAGCGGCGGGCTGCGCGAAGCGGTCGTGCACGGCGAGACCGGCCAGCTCATGGACTCGCGCCAGCCCGAGGACTGGGGGCTGGCGATCACCAAGCTGTTGACCCGCCCTGCGGCTCTGGGCTGGATGGGCACCGTGGCGCGCGTCCACGCCCGGCGGTTCACCTGGACCGCCACCGTCAACGAGCTGCTGCACCTGTACGGCCAGCTGCTGCGCGAGGACGCACCCGTCCGTCAGGCGCTGTGATGGGCACCCGTGCGACGAGCGCCGGGCGGTACCTGTTCGTGCACGCGCACCCCGACGACGAGACATTGTCGTCCGGGGCAGGGATCCTGGCGCTCAGACGCCAGGGGGACGACGTGGTGGTGGTGACGGCGACCCGCGGGGAGCGGGGGCAAGCCACGGCGCACGTGCCTGGTGGGACTCATGAGTTGGTCACTGTGCGGGTCGGCGAACGGGCTAAGGCGCTGGGGTGTCTGGGAGCCGTGGATGGAGGGTTCTTGGGCGAAGGGAACAACCGGGCCGACGGGCGCCCTGCGCGGCACTACGCAGACTCAGGGATGACCTGGGTCGACGAGACCACAGCCGGACCCGACCCGGACGCCCCTGCGGACGCGTTGTCGCTGGCTGACCTGGACGAGGTGGTCGCTGATATCGTCGCCGCCGCCCGCCACTGGGATGCTGGTGTGCTGGTCTCCTACGACAGTGCTGGAGGCTACGGCCACCCAGACCACATCCGGTGCCACGACGCCACGGCCCGGGCCGCACACACGCTCGGCACCGCCTTTGCCCAGCTGGTCGATTCCGGCGGCCAGACCCTGGACGTAGGACCCGACCTCGACCGTCTGGTCGCTGCGCACCACGCCTACGCCAGCCAGCTCACCGTCGCCGACGACGAGGTGACGTTCACCCACGTCGGAGGGCAGATCGACACGATCGCCACCCGCACCCACCTGCTGCGGGCCCACCCAGCCGAGGACCGCCAGCCACACCCCTGACCGCCAGTGGGCAGACATCGACGAAAGACCGGGCGTTTCCGGTCCCGCAGGCCCAGGGCTCTGGCAGTATTGCGCACGAATCTTCGTCTTCGAGCGATTGCGAGACGTCATGGCCACCGAGCCCACCACACCCGAGCCCGACGACTCCCCGGTCACCGAGCCTGTCGCTGATCCTCCCGAGACCGACGCCGAAGCGCCAGCGCCCGAACCTGAGGCCACCAAGTCCGAGGTCGACGCCGAACCGGAGGCCGAGCCCGCCACCGAACCGGAGGGCGAACCTGTCGCTGAACCGGCAGCCGAGCCCGTCGCCGAACCAGCAGCCACACCGGTCGCAAAAACGGCTGACCGGGAACCGGTTGACGCGCCCGCCGACGCCGAGCCTGTGGCGAAGAAGGAGCCACCTGTGCACCTGGGGATCGGGGTGGCGCTGGCCCTGGTCGTGGCGTTCATCGTGCTGGCGTTCTCCTGGCCGGCAGTGACAGCTGACCCGCGCAACGTGCCGTTGGTCATCACCGGCAGCGACCAAGCACAGGTCGCAGCCATCGCCGCCATGCTGGAGAACAACCTCGACGGCGCGGTGTCCATCACCACGGTGAAGGACGCCCAAGCGGCCACCCGCGCCATCGAACAACGCGACGCCTACGGTGCGGTCGTGCTCGGAGCGGAGCCGACGGTGCTCAAGGCCACCGCTGCCAGCCCAGCGGTCGCCCCCATGCTCGACCGTATCCACGAGGTCCTGCCACAGCTGATCGTCGCGTCCACCATGCCTGGCGGCACCCCACCGCCTGACCAGGTCGGCGTGCCCAACCAAGGCCCGCCAGCCCAGGTGGACCTGCCTGAGGTCGCGATCGTCGACGTCGTCCCGCTGCTGGACGACGACCCGCGCGGTATGGGCCTGGCTGCTGCGACGCTGCCGCTGGTGCTCGGCGGACTGGTCGGCGGGGTGGCGATCTCGTTGGTGGTCTCCGGGACGCTGCGGCGCGTCATGGCCCTGGTGGTCTACGCCATCACGGCCGGGCTGGCCATCACTGCTTTGCTGCAGACCTGGTTCGGGGTGCTCGGCGGGGCGTACCTGGCCAACGCGGCGGTGTTCGCCACCTGCCTGCTGGCGATCGGAGCGACGATCGTCGGGTGTGCCTCCCTGCTCGGACGCCCCGGGATCCCCATCGGCCCGGTGGTGTTCTTGCTCTTGGCCAACCCGATCGCCGGGGTCACGATGCCGCCAGAGTTCCTGCCCACCCCGTGGGGCACGGTCGGCCAGCTGTTCCCACCGGGCGCCGGCGCCACGCTGGTGCGCAGCTTCTCGTACTTCCCCGACGCCAGCACCCTCGGGCCCTGGCTGGTCCTGGCAACCTGGATCGTCTTCGGCTTCGCCCTGGCCGCCCTGGCACACCTGCGCGAGTCCAAGGCCGCAACCGCTGAGCCGGTCACTCCAGGACGGCCCAGGTGGTGACGGCCTTGACGAGGTCGTCACGGCCTTCGCAGCTGAGCTTGCGGTAGGCGCCGACGAGGTAGTTCTCGACGGTGCGGACGCTCAGGCCCAGCGACGAGGCGATCTTCTGGCTGCTCAGACCGTCGGCGATCATGAGGGCGATCTCACGTTCGCGGGCGGAGAGGCCGACAGCCAGACCCAGGCGCAAGAACAGGCCGCTGGATTTCTGGCCGAGCTCGGACGACCTCGCCCACGCCTCCTCGGCCTGCCGGACCGACCCCTCGACGTCTCCGGCGAGACGTGAGAAGAACGCCCGGCCCACCATGGCTTTGACGGCGTGCAGGCGAGCACCGCGGTTCCACAGGTCGTCGGCAAGCTCGGCCAACGCGTCCGGGTCCCCTGCTGTCGTCGCGGCGATGTACTCACCGAGAGCGACGAAGAACGGGCTCTGGCTGTAGCGGGCCTGCGCGACCACCTCTTTGGCGCGGTCGGGGTCGGGCAGGGTCTCGGCGGCGGTGATCGCCACGGCGATGGCTGCGGCGGTGAAACCCTTCGAGAGGCGTTCGTCGACCGCGGCCCACAACCGTTGGCCGGCCTCGTCCCAGCTGCCGGTCCGGTCGGCGACCGTCGGGGTGACCCCGTGGAGCATCCCTGGGTATGGTCCTGGCCGACGCCCGGTCGTCTCGGCCTGGACCGACAACGACCACCCGTAGTCGATCCGTCCGCGCCACCCGGCTGACAAGGCCGCCAGCGCGATGACGCCGATCTGGAAGTGCTCGGACAAGATCGTGGTCCCGCCGAGGGTCAGCACGGGTCCCAGCAGCGCGTCCAGGTCGTCCAGACGTCCGGCGAACGCCAGGCCCAGGGCTGCGACGTACGCGTGCCCGTAGATCTCGCCGAGGTTCAGCCCGGTCTCGGCGACGGCCATGGCCCGCAGCGCCCACTCCACCCCTTCGTCGAAGTCGCCGTGGACCACCCGGGCGAGCCCGGCCACGACACGGTGGCGCTCGGCGTACACCGGGTGGGACGCGGTGTACCCCGTCAGCCCGTCCAGCGCCTCGACGGTGTTCCCCTTGGCGATGGCTGTGCCGATACGCACCAGCTGTATGCCCTGCGCTCCGACGGGGTCCTCGTCCGGCCCGGCAGGAGCCAGCAGCTGGGCGTCGGGGACCGGACCGATGTACAGCTGCAAGGTCGCCTCGATCGTGCGCAGCTGGGCGGCGTACCGAGGGGCGGCAGCGGCCTGGTCGGCGAGGATCTTGCGGGCCCCGTCGAAGTCGTCGTGGACGAGCGCCCGGTGGGCGGCGTACCACTCGGCGAAGCGGACGTTCCCCTCCTGGTCAGTCCCGGTGCGACGCGTGTTGTCGATCACCGCGGCGAAATCCGCCGGCCCGGCCGACGTGGCGTTGAGCGCTTGGAGGAGCGGGACCGCGTTCGCGATGCTCGGGTCGGCGCTCCACGCCGCCCGCAACGTCTCGACCTCAGCGCGCCAGTAGTCGGCGATCCGCACGTTGAGGATCGCCGCGCGCGAGCTCGTCAGCGTCAGCCTGGGTGTCAGCGACCCCTCAGCCTCCGCGCCGTCGAAGACGCCCTGGCGCGACACCAACGCCCCGGTGCGGCGCAGGTATTCGGCGACCAGCGGCGGGAACACCCCGACCAGGGGCCCGGCGGGGGTCTCGGCGACCTGCAGCAGACCGAGCTCGCTGATACGTGCGAACAGGTGGTCGGCGACGATCTCTTGCGCCTTGGGCACCGTGGTCGTGCCCACGTACGCCAGCTTGGTCAGCGCGTCGAG
Organism: Micrococcales bacterium; assembly: GCA_009779195.1. Lineage (GTDB taxonomy): Bacteria > Actinomycetota > Actinomycetes > Actinomycetales > Cellulomonadaceae > Cellulomonas. The sequence continues at coordinate 9,950 of WRET01000070.1, read as the reverse complement.
CTCTTCGTCGTTGAGGTCGACCACGAGTGGTTCGACAGACTGGGCGAGCCGCCCGTCCCACAGGTCGCCGGTGGCGCGCCAGATGGCGTGGTCCTCGACGATGGTCCCGGTGCGTCTGCCGGTGTCGACGATCGCGCCGACCAGGCCCGGCATCCCCCCGGACATCGTCGCGATCTGGGCGATCGTCGAAGAGTCCACCGGCCCGGACAGCTTGCGCCGCACCACGCGGTGCAGGCTGTCGAAGTCCAACGGGTCCAGCGCGATCCGCACACCCGGCTGCAGGGTCGTGGTCAGCGTGCACGACGCCTGCCGCCCGGCAGGCCTGGTCAACGACAGCACAGGGAACGCATGTTGTGCGCGTGCCGCGACGATGGCACCACAGCTGACGGCGTCCAGGTCGTCGGAGTCGTCGACGACGAGCACCGACCGCTCCCCCTTGAGCATCTTCGACAGCCCCGCCACCGCACCCGACACCGACGACGCGACGCTCCCTGCGGGGATCTCGACCCCGGCCAACGCCAGGACGACCAACGGCCGGTCGCGCAGCGCCGAAACCCCGTTGACGGTGACCACGGTGGTGTTGAGCTCGCGGAGACGGTCGACCACTCTCCGGGCGACCTGGCTGCGCCCAGACTGGCGCAGCCCAACAAGGTTGACGCTGACGCCGTCGCGCAGGTAGCCGATGATGTGGTCGATGACCTCGCCCTGTTCAAGGTCCACACTGCCACGGTACGCCGAGTCGTCGATCTCGCCCGACGGGAAACCGAACGCAGCAACCGTCCTACCTTTGCTCACCACGGGCCACCGACCGGTGCCCCAGGCGCGTCGGCGAGTACGGTCTCCTCGTCGGCGGCAACGCCTTCGTGGCGGCCTGGTCGCCGCGGTGGAGGCGGTCCACTGCCAGGAGGCGAGGTGTAGGTGACCACCCGTGTCCTGGGTGGCCGGACCAGGTCCCACAGCACGAGGCCCACGACGACCACCCCTGCCACGACGAGGATGCTCTGGCGCTCGTCGGTGACCCACTGGCGCGCCCAGCCGAGCTTGGGCACCACGTAGACGACCACACCACGCACCTGCAGCGGCGAGACCAGCTCTTCGGCCGTGTTGGCGTCGCCCTGGGTGACCAGACGGCAGGCGGTGCCGTCGTCGAACGTCCCGACCGTCTTGGCGACGACACGGTGGGTGACACGTGTGGGGTCGTTCGGCTCGGGCAGGTACGTGACGATGTCGCCGATACGGACGTCGGCGCACACGTCGGCCGGCAAGACCCCACGTGTCATGGCGACGTCACCGGTGTTGATCGTCGGTTCCATCGACCCAGACAGAACAGTCATGGAGTCACCGCCCATCGCGCGGGGCACGATGAAGAACGTCAGGCCGAAGGCGACGACCGCGATCGTCACAGCCAGCCCGAGGCTGGCAGCGACAGTGCTGACCACCGTCCTGCGCGGCACCAGCACGCCGTTGCCGCACGCCGGGCAGCGTGCGACGCCCGGCCGGCGTCCGGTCTTGCCCGGACGCCGGTGGCACACAGGGCACCGGCCCATGGGCTGCTCCTCTCGCCCAGCAGGCAGGTGGCCGACGACCTCGACCACCTGCCTGTGGGGGTTTGGGTCATGGCGTGGCGAACTGGGCTCCGACGCCCCGCACCTGCTTGAGCTTGAGCGTGATGTTGGTCAGCTCGTCAACAGTGTTGGCGCCCAGGCGGGTGCCGGTCTCGGCACTCATGTCGAGGTAGACACCGTTGGCGTCCACGTCGTCTTTGGCGGCGTCACCGGCCTCCGGGTCGAACTCGCCGTAGACCACGACCGTGAAGTCCACGCTCGTGGCCTCCATGGCGTACACGGTCGTGCCGTCAGCGTCCTCCAGGCCGTCGTCTTGGCCGTCGGCGACGGCCGACAGGTGCAGCAGCGTGCCGTCGGCGAGCTTTTCCTCGGAGAACAGCAGGGTTTCGTCTTCGTAGACCTCGTACGTCCACGTGAGCAGCGAGGCTTTGCTCAGCGTCTCTTCCAGGCCTGCGATCGACAGCTCGGCAACCATGTTGTCGCCCTCGAGGGTGACCCTGGCGGAGAACACCGCGGCAACCTTGTCACCAGGCACGATGCGCCAGTCCGCGACGTCGTCGATGACGTGGCCTTTCTGGGACCCGTCGGTGCCCGGCAGTGTCGCGCCGGCGTCTTTGCGGTCGGCGGACACGTCGTAGAACGCGGTGTCGTCGAGCCTGACCAGGTCGAGGTCACCGGCGGTGACCGTCCCGCCGGTCAGGCTGTCGTTGGCCGCCCACAGGGCGAAGGTCGACCCGCCGAACAGCAGCGCGGCCCCGACGAGAGCGAGCAGCAGGCCGCGACGTCGATGCCGCTCTTCGGCAACGACCACTACGGTGTTGGTGTCCATCTTTTCTTTCTCCTTTCGGTGGCCCGGCAGGTCGCCGTGGCGTCAGCTCGTCCCCGTGGACGAGATGTCTGTGGTGGTGATGGGCATGTGGTGGTGGGCGTGTGTCGGTGGGCGGGTGATGGGCATGGCGGTCACCGGCCGGCACCGACGTTGAGGTTGGTCACTGTGGGCTCCAAGACGATCGTCACGGCTGGTTCTTTGGCCGGGTCGGGCACGAGGGGGGCTTCGAACAGGTCGGTGCCCCACACCCCGGTCCCCTCGGCGGTGGTCGCGTTGACCTCGGCACGGTTGCGGTAGGTGCCGACCACGTCATGGACGCTCATGGCCACGCACCACACCTGCGTGGTCGCACCGCCGTCGAACGCTCCGGGCGCCTGGAGCACACGGCCGAGGTTGTCGAACGCCTCGACGTTCTTCGTGGTGGTCGGCACCGGCGAACAGCTGCCTGCGACCGCCGGGTACACCACCAGGGTCGACAGGGCCAAGAGCGTGCCTGGCTCAGCAGCGCCCGAACCCAGGTCGACCACCGTGCCGTCGGGCGCCACCTGGCTGGCGACAGTGACGTCGTAGGTGATCCCGGTGATCCCGTGTCCGTAACCCTCGGCGGTGAACTGCCAGACCACGGGGCCGTCGGCGGCCTTGGAGATCTCGTCGCCGCCCAGCACCAACGTGACCGGTCCCCCCGACGAGTGCTGCGGACCCTCGGCGCCCCACCTGGTGTTGGCACTGAACGCCACGTTCCCGATCCGGACCGTGCCGGACGAGGAGACGCCCGCCGACGCCCACCAGGCGGCCGCAACCGTGACGAGCACGACGACGACGGCCGTCGCGGTCGCTGCCGTGACCTGTGCGCGGCGCATCAGGCACCACCTGCACGGGTCTGGTCCAGCTGTACGCGCACATGGCCCGGGCTCCAGCTGCCGGGGCTGGCGGGGGTGCCCCACTGGTAGTCGCCGTGCACCTCCACACGCACCACGACGCTCCAGCCGGTGGTCACCGGGTCGTCGCCCCCGACGAGCCCGCCGATGGTCAGCGCGGTGCCCACAGGTGCGTCGCCGTCAGCCGGGGCCACCTGGTGCCCGTCAGCGTCCCGTACGTGGAAGCCCGCCACGACGTCACCGGTCAGCGCCGCAGGTTCGACAGTCATGTCTGCGGTGAGCCTGCTGCCGTGCAGGACGGTCGTCACAGGCACCTCGATGACCACCACGTCACCGGGCATGGACCAGAACTCGTGGTCGTCGCCGAGCACGCCGCCAGCGCCGCTGGTGACACCCGGGGTCACCTGCTGCCAGGTCGCCTCCCCCACGACCACCTGCAGGTCCCCGGCGGTCACCGTGCCGCCAGCGAACGACGTACCAGCCGCCCAGTAGGCGAGAGCCGGTACGACGACCGCCACGACGAGCACCGTCAGGACCGCTGGCAGCCGGAACAGCAGCCTGCTGGTACGCGCACGGCCCGCCTGCCCCCGGGCCGCGCTCATGGCGCCGCTCCTGCCGTCGTGTCGACCGCGACCAGCGTCGTGCACGCGAACAGCTGTGCCGTGCGTCCCGGGCCGAGGGCCGCGACCGTCGCGATGGTCCCGTCGGCGCCCAGGCGGGTGTCGGAGTCGGTCACCACCAGGTCGGTCAGGGTGGTCGCCTCGTCGGTGTCCGACGTGTTCGTCACCGTGTACACGAAGCACACCGCCTGACCCACGACGAGCCTGCTGCCGGAGGGCACATGCTTGCCTGTGGCCTGGACTCTCGCAGGCGAGGAGGTGTCGGTGACATCGGTGTACGCCTGTTTGGTGACCTGGACCCTCGGGTCGGCGCCATACAGCCGCACTGTCACCTGCGGCACCACCACACCGTCGTAGTTGGTGTCCGCCGATTCCACCACCATCGCGACATACCTGGTCACGTCGATGCCGACGGCTGTGACCGTCACCGGCGGGGACCTGAGGCTGCCCGCTGCGACGACGAACGTGCTGGTGCTCAACGTCAGGTCGCCGCTGTGGTCGGCTGTCGCGGTGAACGTCAGGTCTGCGGTGGGCACCGGCGCGGCTTGGTCGACCTCGACGGTGAAAGCCCTCGCGTTCGGGTCGCCACGCACCACGAGCAGGTCCGGCGGCTCGACGCGCAACGGGTTGAGATAGGTGATGGTGTCGTCGGTGCTGGTCGCCGCTTCGAGGTTCGTCTTGCCCGTGCCGGTGAGCACCGCGTGCGCACCCACCGCGACGCTGACTCTCGCCGAGTCGTCGACGCGGACGAGCACGTCGAACACTGTCGCGGTGGTGCCGACCTGGGTGATCGACACGACCCGCGGTGCCAGACGTGAGGAGTCGATGGTCTGCGGCACCGGCGTGGCGGTGAGCACGATGTCGTCCGCGGTCAGGCTCGCCGGGTCCAACGACACCGACGAGGCGAGGGTGAAGTGCAGGTCACGGGCCATGGTCGGGTCGTCCATACCCGCCGCCTGGTTGATGGTCAGCGTCGGTTGGCATGTGCCGAGCACCTCCGCGACCCGCGAGTACTGCGACGAGGCCAGCGCTGTGCCGTGTTCCTCGTGGGTCTGCAACCGGATGTTTCCCGACACCTCCCCTGCCAGGTCGACGATCTGCACGACCTGGCCGTCGGGCAAGGTGACCGGACCGGTCGGGAGGGCGAACACGAGCGTGCCACCTGTGCCCGTCACACCTGAGACCTCGCCCAGGTAGACCTCAGCAAACCGCTTCGTCGTCCAGTACACCTGGATGGTCAACGGCCCGGCTGGCTGCTGCATGAGAGGGCCCAGAAACCTGGTCTGGCCCACGGCGACCGACGCCTGGCACACAGGACCAGTGCTGGGGCTGGCCGCCACCCACGCACCGGCAGGAGGCGGGCCAACCAGGACGTTGGCCTTGTCCCCGGGGACCCATGTGTGGATCGACCGGTTCGACGCGTAGAACGGGAAGCTGGCGATCGAGTCGTACATGAGGACCGGACCGTCGGCGTGCTCTTCGTCGTCAGTCGTCGTCTTCGAGCCCGTCGCCGGGCCAAAGGTGTTGCCCGACACCGTCACCAGACCGGCGCGGCGGGTGGTGATCGTGGCGGCCTGGACGCTGGTGAGAGGACTGCCGTAGGGCGTGCCATAGCCGTCGAAGTAGTTGTCGGCGATCGTGACCCCCGAGGCGACCGTCGAGCCGGAGGCGGCGGTCCCGTACAAACCGATGGCGTGTGTCTGGAGGCCGTACCGGTGCCGGGTGAACACGTTGCGCTGGATCGATGTCGTCCCGGTCAAGGTGTCGTACGGCAAAGTGATGAACGCGGTGTTCTCCGAGCTGGAGTGCCCCTTGTTCTGCAGGAAGACACTGTCCTCGATGACCAGGTCTTTGATATGGGCAGAACCAGCGAAAAGTGGGTCGGTGGGAGCATGGTTGTCGCGGAGCTGGAACGCGAACTGGATGTCCAGGTTCTCCACCCGCATGTTCCGGAAAGACAGGCCGTCGACATGCGTCATGGACCATGACGTGCCGACCACCGTCCCCTTCCAGAAGTTGGTGATCCTGGTGCGGCAGGTGGCGCCGTACGAGCGCGGTGTCCCGACCGGCGGGTAGAGCACCTCGACCCTGTCGACGGCGATGTTGCGCATCGCCTCGGTCGAGTACGGGTTGAAGACGAAGATCCCGCCGTCGTTGCCCGGGTCCCAGTAGCCGGTGATCCGGTAGTTCTTCACCGTGACGTCCGCGGCGCCTTCGCGGAACACGACGAAGCGCTTGGGAACCTGGTTCCACGGGTCGACCAACCCGGTCCCACCACCAGTGTCACCGTCGATCGTCACGCGTTCGGCGTGGGGGCCCACGACGAACGACGTGCCGGCGGACAGCACCTGGTCGGCGTTGAGCAACGCGATGTCGGGACCGTCGAGGTAGAACGCGGCGACCTGGAGGGCCCCGTTCGCTGTGCCGTCGACCAGCAGGCGGTGACCAAGGTCGATCGTCACCGGGGACGTCACGGCGAAGTAGGCACCCTGGTCTGCAGCGGTGATCTGCGCCCGGAGCATCGTGTCGCCGAAGACGTCCACGGTGCCCTGCATCGACGTGCCGGCGCCGATCGACGGGTCCACGGTGATCGTCACCTGGCCTGGTTGACCGTGGAGCGCGTTGGACTCCTCGACCGCCGCACGCAAGGTGCACGTGCCTGCGGCGTTCCGGCACACCCCGTCGCCGGGGTTGGTGTCCGCACCGCCCCACGCAGCCGAGTCCACCACCAGGTTCCAGGGGGCGTCTGCCCTTGCGTCGTTGGTGAACGCAGGGACGATGGCACCCGCGGCGGCGACGACGACCGACGCCGCCGCCGCGGGCCACCGAACCCCTCGGCGCTGTCTGACGGCATGGCGAGGCCCTGGAGCGGTGGGCACTTCGGCATACACGTCTCGAACTCCTGACACGTTTCGACAAAAGACGGGCCTTGGGACCTCACAATGATCAACCGGTGACCAGTCCGGTAGGGGCTCCGCAGACAAGGCTGTGCACCCCGGCATCGACAAACAGTGGTGCCCAGCGCCCGCCCCGTGCGGGCAAAACGGACACCTGTGGGTCCGGCAGCATGCTTTTGGGTTGACGTCGAGAATTTTCGAGACAACGATCTCTCCCACGATGTCTGAAAAGCGAATCTGCTCCGCCTGGTGGACATTCGCTCTTGAGAAAAACTTGCGACGAGACACGAGAACCAGCCCGCCGGCTTCGGGTGACGGGCCAGGACGAGGCAGCGGGGACGAACCGAACCCACCCACGGGCCGCCGACGGCGGGGTGAGAGACATCCGGTAATCCGATGACTGCCCCGAGGGCCTGGGGCGTGTCTCTTAACCCCCCGTGCGAGCGCGGCGTGTCCGGTGCGTGCGCTGGCAAGGCGACGGAGGAGAGCAGCACTGGAGGTGCTGCCGACGACGACAACGCAGCCAGCGTGCGTGCCGGGCGCGTCGCGGCGTGCGGGGGGTTAAGAGACACGCCCTAGACGAAGAGGACCCACCAGGGGTCGCGCGACGCGAGATCCGGCAGCGGCATCGCTGAATACCTCTGCCGGCCCCAGGGGGTGCAGCTCCGCGCCGTTGCGTGCCGCTACCTCCTGGGGGTCCGGCTCGCGGTCAGTGCGCAGAGCCCCTGGTGGGCATATCTATCATCGTGGATCGACAGCCCGCCGGGTACCCTATGGGCCAAATTGTGCACCTATCTATACCAAAACGTGTACTCGCGCCACCGGTGTGTGCACGCCGGTCCGGCCGGTGTGAGTCAGATCCACCCACATCCCCTTCTCGCGCACTAACTACCAGGCCAGCGCTTTGTAGGACCTTCATCCCGCACGTTCTTCCTGCCCTGGACCGCGTTCCCCGTCATATCCGGCACATCTACGGCTATCGGCATAAAAAAACTGGTAACAATCAGACAATCAAACGGCGAGCCCGGTGCCCTTGGCAGGGCACCGGGCTCGTCGAGGGGTTGGGTCAGGCGTGGACGTGGATAGGCAGGGCGGCGAGGATGTCGTCGACCCGGACCTTGGCGTCACCGAACAGCATGGAGGTGTTCTCCTTGAAGAACAGCGGGTTCTGGACACCGGCGTAACCGGTAGCCATGGAGCGCTTGAAGACGATAACGTCCTTGGCGTTCCAGACCTCCAGGACTGGCATACCTGCGATGGGCGAGTTCGGGTCGTCCAGGGCCGCCGGGTTGACGGTGTCGTTGGCGCCGATGACCAGCACGACGTCCGTGTCGGAGAAGTCGTCGTTGATCTCGTCCATCTCCAGCACGATGTCGTAGGGCACCTTCGCCTCTGCCAGGAGCACGTTCATGTGCCCGGGCAGACGGCCAGCCACCGGGTGCACCCCGAACCGGACGTTGATGCCGTGGGAGCGCAGCTTGGTCGTCAGGTCCGCGATGGAGTACTGGGCCTTGGCGGTCGCCATACCGTAACCGGGGGTGATGATCACAGACGAGGCGTTCCACAGCAGGTCAGCAGTGGTCTCCGCGTCGATCTCGCGGTGTTCGCCCTGGTCAGCAGCGCCGGCCAGGACCATACCGCCCTCGGTGCCAAAACCACCGAGGATCACGTTGAAGAACGACCGGTTCATCGCACGGCACATGATGTACGACAGGATCGCACCGGAAGAACCGACGAGGGACCCGGTGATGATGAGCAGGTTGTTGCCCAGCATGAACCCAGCCGCTGCCGCAGCCCACCCGGAGTACGAGTTGAGCATCGACACCACGACAGGCATGTCCCCGCCACCGATGGCCGCGACCATGTGGTAGCCCAACGCGAACCCGATAACCGCGATGACGATGATCAGCACCCAACCCAGCGTGGTCGCCTCGTGGTCTTTCTCACCAGCCATGACGAACCAGATCATCAGGGCGAAGAACACGAGGAACGCGACGGAGTTGATGATGTGGCGGCCAGGGATCATCAGCGGCTGCGACTTCATCTTCGCCGACAGCTTCAAGAACGCGATCACCGAACCGGTGAACGTGTAGGCGCCGATGAGCACACCGAGGGCCACCTCGGTCAGGTGCACCGCGCCGCCGCCCGCCTCACCAGGAACCGCGAAAGCGTTGAACCCGATGAGCACCGCCGCCATACCGACGAACGAGTGGAACGCCGCGATCAGCTCGGGCATCTGGGTCATCTCGACCTTCTTGGCGATCGGCGTTCCGATCGCCGCCCCGATGACCAGCACCAAAGCGATGAGGATAGCCGTCACCGTCACCGAGTGCCGGTCGTCGGTCACGTCTTTGGACGACATGTACAGCGAGTGGGCGATCGTCGCACCCAGCGCGAGCACCATACCGACCATGCCGGCCACGTTGCCCATCCGCGCTGTGGTCTGCTTCGACAGCCCAGCCAGGGACAAGATGAACAGCACGCCGGCGATGATGTAGAGCCCGTCGAACAGCTGGAGGACACGGTTGCCCTCCGTGATGGCTTCGACGACACCGTCGATCGGGACGATCGGGTCGTCGCCGCGCGCCAGGAACGTCACCAGTGTGGTCGTCATGGCTCAGGCCTCCTTCCGGAACATGGAGAGCATCCGGAACGAGACCAGGAAGCCACCGAAGATGTTGATAGCCGCGATAGCGGCGGCGATGAACGACATGATGAGCACCGCCCAGTTCGTCGACCCGAGCTGGAGCAGCGCGCCGACCAAGATGATGCCCGAGATCGCGTTGGTCTGGGCCATCAGGGGTGTGTGCAGCGAGTGGGTGACACCGCTGATCACATAAAACCCGACCACGATCGCCAGGACGAACACCGTGAACAGGCTCACGAAGCTCGCGGGTGACAAGGCCACCGCGGCGACGACGAGCCCGGCGCCGATGACCGACGAGACCATGTTCCGCACGGTGCGGACCTTCGCTGCCTTGGCTTCGCGGGCGGCTTTGACCACGGGGTCTTCGACCTCGACGACGGCTGCGGCCGGGGCCGCGGAGACCTGGACCGGTGGTGGTGGCCACAGGGTCTGGCCGTCGTGGGTGACGGTCATCCCGCGCTGGACCGGGTCGTCCAGGTCGAGGACCATCTGCCCGTCCTTCTTGCCCGGGGTG
>WRET01000069.1 GCA_009779195.1 Micrococcales bacterium | reverse complement strand
CGCGGCACCTCGCGGCGTTGTCGTCAGTTGCGATAGCGCTGCTATCGCGCCCTCCTCCGCCTTGCGATGCACCACGTCTGACGCCGCCTTCTTATGCAGCGAACTCACCGGACAGGACACTAGCACAACTGGTGGTGCACCGGTCTCTTACACCGGGGGTAGCGGGTTCGAGGCCCGCGGGACCTACGTCGTGGAGCACTATCCACGTGGCGGCATAGCTCAGTGGGCAGAGCAACAGTCTCATAAACTGTGGGCACAGGTTCGAACCCTGTTGCCGCTACGCACGATTAGCGCAATGGTAGCGCAACTGCCTTACACGCAGCCGGTTCCGGGTTCGAGTCCCGGGTCGTGCACGCAAGACACGCAAGCCCCGTTGGTGTAATGGAAGCACACCTGGTTCTCAGCCATACGGTGGGAGTTCGATCCTCCCACGGGGTACTGCGCGGTAGGGGAGTTCGGTCGTCCCCACGGGTTTCATATGCCCGAGATCGCCGGTTCGAATCCGGCCCGCGCCACGCCCTGGTAGTTCAGTGGAGAGAATGTCGGTCTACGAAACCGAAGGTCGGAGGTTCGAATCCTCCTCAGGGTACTTCTCGCTCGCGTGGCCCAACTGGCAGAGGCACTCCGCTCAGACCGGAGACGGTGAGGGTTCGAATCCCTCTGCGAGTACGCAGCACGCTGACCAGCTTGCTTGGCCCGCCGGGCGCGTTCGGACGCGCGGATGATCCGTAGTCAGTGGGGGGTTCGACTCCCCGAGTGGGCTCGCGTCTGTAGCCCAACGGCAGAGGCACCAGCTCGAGAGGCTGGTCAGTGCGGGTTCGAATCCCGCTGGACGCACGACGCTCGCGTGGTGGAACTGGCAGACACGCTCGGCTCAAACCCGAGTATCCGCAGGGATATGTGGGTTCGACTCCCACCGTGAGCACGAGGAAGGCGAACCGGTCGGGGACCGGCACCGTTTCGAAGACGGCAGGGTCGGGCAACCGGCTGGGGGTCGGGACCTCCGCTTTCCGCTTGGTCACCGACCTGGCGATTGTGTGTGCTGCGGTCACGTGCGGCGCAAGGTTGCCAGAGGCAACGCGGCGCCGCGCGTGCCACCGGTGCCCACAAGGGCCAGGTCGGTACCGGAAATCTTGGGGTGCCATGTTCCTCGGTGGCGACAGATCCTTGCAAGATCCGTGTGGCGGGTTCGATCCCCGTGCGCTCCACCCGTGCCGCTGTCGTCACGACAGCGGCGCCAGCCGCGGGACCGCCCGCGGCTCACGATCCATTAGCTCAGATGGTCCAGAGCAGCTGCCTGTCGAGCAGAAGGCCACCGGTTCGAATCCGGTATGGGTCGCCTACTCAACTCCGGCTGCGGCCGGGGCCACGCCCTCATCGGATATTGGTAGTCCATGGGTTTTTCACACCCACAGACGGGGTTCGATTCCCCGTGAGGGTACGTTCGTTCCCTGGTAGCTCAATCGGAAGAGCGGGTGGTTGTTACCCACTGTCTGTTCCAGGTTCGAATCCTGGTCGGGGAGCCAAGGAGGGTGATCTCGCTCGGAGCGAGGACCGTCTTGAACACGGGACGTCGGGGTGACTCGATGGGGTTCGACACCTCCTCCCTCCGCGCTACCTGGAAAGTGATCCGGCCGTGGTGGTCGGCTCCGGCTGCTAACCGGCAGGGTCGGGCGACTGGCTGAGGTTCGACTCCTCCTCTTTCCGCTGTCCCTATGGAAGACGAACCGGTCGGGGACCGGCGGCCGCTGGAAACGGCCTGGTCGGCGTATGCCGATGAGAGTCGGGATCTCCGTCTTCCGCGTGTCGATGTAGCGCAGCTGGTAGCGCGCAACCGTGCCATGGTTGAGGCCGCGGGTTCGAACCCCGTCATCGGCTCTGGTCCTGGATCGATCCAGGCTTGGCCCACCTCGTGGGCCCTCGCGGACGAGGCGCCACTGGCGGCGTAACTGCCCTCCAAGCAGAAGGTAGCGGGTTCGAGTCCCGTCGTCCGCTCCACTTTCGGCGCTGCTCTGATGGTCGGGCAGCAGGTCTTTGAAACCTGCCTACGGAGGTTCGATTCCTCCGCGCCGAGCTCCGCGCACGTGGTCCAGAGGAGACGACGCCGCCCTCCGAAGGCGGAGACCGCAGGTTCGACTCCTGCCGTGCGCACCGGTCGTCTAGCTCAGCATGGCCAGAGCACCTGCCCGACATGCAGGAGGCCGGGGGTTCAAGTCCCTCGACGACCACTGTGTCCGTAGCTTAGTTCGGCTTAAAGCGTCTGAATGTGACTCAGAAGACCACGGGTTCAAATCCCGTCGGACACCCCGGTGATGTGGCTGAACGGCACAGGCAGGCGGCTGCAACCCGCATGAACCCGGTTCGACTCCGGGCATCACCTCTCATGCCTCCGTAGCGCAGCGGACAGCGCAACGGTCTTCTAAACCGATGGTCGCAGGTTCGAATCCTGCCGGAGGCGCGTTTGGGTACCGATCCCTGTTGGTGTAACGGCAGCACGACGCGCTCTGAACGCGCTGGTCGAGGTTCGAATCCTTGGCAGGGAGCTCAACGGAATGTGGCGCAGTAGGCAGCGCGCCCGGTTTGGGTCCGGGAGGTCGTGGGTTCGAGACCCGCCATTCCGACGTTGGCCTCAGGCCCATCTGCTCGTCCACTGTGCAGTCTTGCTTCGGCGGCCAACGCCGAGCCAAACGTTCCCGGGCTCGCAGCTGTGTTCGACCCACCAGCGGCCACAGGGGTGCCTCGGGTCTGGACGAGCTTCCCGGCTGTCGGGGGCGGGCGTGGACGGGCCTGGCCGCTCGCCCTCACGACGCCGGGGTTGCGGCGCACAACACCTCGGACTCGCGGTCACACCGGTCCCGTGGGGATCGACCCTGGGCGGGTCGTGGATACATACAGGCAGGCTGGACGGCAACTATCTGCTGTTGTACGCGCGAGGGGGTGCCGATGGGAGCAGTATGACAACTCCTGGGTGGTACCTCGACAACCAGAATCCTGGCCTCATGCGCTGGTACGACGGGCAACGGTGGACTGAGCAGATACGCGCGACCGAGCAGGTACCGGCGGTGGGAACGCCCATGCTGGCCGACGGGCCGTCGAGCGCCCTGCACTGGATGGCTCCGGTCGGACGCTCCTGGCAGTCGGTGGTTTCTGGGTACTTCGGGTTGCTGGCGTTGCTGTCGTGGATGTTCGCCGGGCTCGGGGTTGGCGGGGCCGGGGTCGGGGGCGTCGTGGGGGCGAGCACCCTCGCGCTGGGTGTGTGGGCCCTGCGGCGTGCGGCCGAAGGCGGCCACGGGCGCGGACGCGCATGGTTCGCTATCCTCGCCGGCGCGGGATGTCTCGTGCTCACGGTGATGCTGGCGTTGACCAGCGTCTGACCGACGGCCCCCGCGGGGTTGTGTCCCTGACGTTGTTCGTGACGGCGGGGAAATACTTGCCACCCGTTGGCGACGATGCCGACTGGGAGTTGCTGCGCGCGCACTCGAAAGAGGAGAGACGAAATGACGGACTGGCGCTACCGTGCCTCGTGCTTGGACGAGGACCCCGAGCTTTTCTTCCCGGTCGGGAACACCGGGCCGGCAGTGGCGCAGATCAAGGCGGCGAAAGCTGTGTGCCGGGGCTGCGACGTTGTCAGCACCTGCCTGGAGTGGGCGATGGAGACCAACCAGGACGCTGGTGTGTGGGGTGCGACCTGCGAGGAAGAACGCCGTTCTTTCAAACGTCGCGCCGCCCGCCAACGCCGCGCCGGAGGCTGACCCAGACCGTTTCGCCTTGGGTGCGTGGGACGGCAGAACCCGCGCACGACACGGCGGGTGTCAGCCTGGTGCGGTGGTCGGGCAGGCGGGGGAGGCAGAGACGATACGGCCGACGGCGACGGTGATCTCGACTTCTCGGGCCTCGTCGAGGGCGCGCAGGCGGGCGTCGTCGAGGAAGAGGGGACGCAGACGGTGGCGGGTGGTGCCACCGGCGTCGTCGACGAGGTCGACCCACGCTTCGGTGTGCTGGTCGACGGCTTCGCGAAGGACCAGGACGGTGTCAAGGGGGTCCCAAGGGGCGTCAGCAGGGACCGGGGCGTCGTCAGGCGGGGCTGGGGTGTCGGGCGTCGACGAGTGGTCGGCGCGCAGGCGGGCCACGACGACACGGACGTCGGTGGGGGCGGGAGCGTGGCTCCACGGCGGCCGGGGTTGGGCCCGACGGGGCGGTGTGAGGTCCACGAGATGGCCGTCGGGAGTCTCGGTCCGTGCTGGCAGGCCGGCAGCGGCGAGGTCTTCGGCGAGCTGGACGGGTGGGACCGCCGCGACCACGACAGTGGGGGCCAGGCGGACCAGACCGCACTGCGCCAAGGACGGGTCAGCGACGACACGGGTGAGCAGGGCCTCGTCGTCGCTGCGCAGATAGGCCGTCGCAGGGCCTGCACGCAGGGTGTCGTGGCGGCGGGCTGCGTCGCGCACCAGGTACTCCAGCCCTTGTGGCAGCGGCCCGCGGGAGAACTCGGTCAGCTCGGTCAGCAGGTCGGCCCCATGTGACGACGCGACGGCGGCATCGACCGACTCGGGGGTGAAACGCACCGTCAACGCCCCGCCGGAGGACTCCTCGCGGGCGGCGCGGCGCAGCAACCGGGCCAGACGGTCCGACGGGCGGCCAGGCACGATACCGGTCAGGTCAGCCTGCAACCACACCTCGTCCACCGGTGGGGGCAGGTCGGTGGCCAGCGCACCAGCCACATCACCGTCTGCCAGCAGCGCACGTCCTGCCGGGCTCAGCGCCCCTGCACCGGTCACCCCCAGCCGGGCCGCCTCGGCGAGCAGGGGGACGACGACGTCGGTCGGCGGAACAGCCAGCGGGGTGCGCCACGCCAGCACGTCATGCACCTGGTCGTCAGTCAGGGCGCCCAGGTCAGTGCCGGCCTCGTCCGGCGGCTCGTGGCCGGGCTCGGCACCGTGTGCCACCCGGTGGTCGGCGTCGGCCAGCACCTCCAGGACGGCCCGGCGCAACCGGGGGAGCCAAGGACGTGACGCTTCGAGGTGGCCTGCCAGGCGCACGACGCCTTGGTCGTCCTTGGTGCCGACGAGCCAGGCCGCCCGGGTGCTGGCCAGCCACGCCCGGGCCAGCACGGCCCAGCGCTCAGGCAGGGGAGCGGTGACCCAGGTGTCAGCCTCAGGGGTCGGGACGAATGCCCGGGTCGTGCTGAGCAGGTCGGCGACGACCAGGGACGCAACAGAGGCCAGCTCGATGACGAACGCCGCGTCGGCCTCGGTGGTGCCCAGCACCTGGGCGGTGCGGCGCAGCTCACGCATACCCAGGCCGCCTCTGCGCAGGAGCGTCGGCGGGTCCGCCCACGCCTCCACCAGGCGTTCGGTGGCAGTGACCACGTCAGCGGCCGCACGGCACGACTCGGCGGCGACAGTGGCGGCGGGGACCATGGTGGGCTCAGGGCGCACAGGCCGGGCCATGGTGAACAGGTGGGCGCCCGGCTGGGCGCCGCGGTGCCGGCTGTCGGGGTCCAGCAGCGAGGCAACACCAGGGGCAGCGCGTAACGCGTCGTCGTCGTGCCAGAGCAGCCCGACGGCGACCAGGTCGGCGACGGCCTGGTCGATAGGGACGCGGTCGTCGTCGTCGCCCGGGCACAGGGCCTCGGTGATCTGTGCGGGCGTCCCGGTGCCGAGCACCAGCGCTGCACGCAGCACCTGGAGTCCGAGCGTGTCCACCTCGGCCAGGGCCCGTTGCGTCGCCGACCGGCTGGTGGCCCGTCCTGCCAATGACGCGAACGCGCTGGGAGCAGGCGTGGCCAGGTACGGCCGCCGCTCCAGCAATGTGGTGAGCTGGTTGTTGTCACGCGTCCGCAACCACTCGGTGTAGGACCCCACCGACCCCACACTACGCGAGCACACCCTCACGGCACTGGACGGGCGAAGTCAGCACCGGTGCCAGGACACGCGGTGAGGCGCGTCCTGGGCGCGTCTGTCGTGTGTTGGCGCGTCCAATACGAGGGTTGGCCAGGCACTCCGACACAGGTCGCGCAGGAGGCACGTGGGACGACGAGGTCTCCAGCGTGCATCGTCCGGCACGCCGCGACCGGCGGGGGCGCTCGAAACATGTCCATTAGGCCACTCGGGGGCGGTGAGTGCCCTAAAATGGCTCTGGTCCCCCGGTGGCGCGCGCTGGGTGGGTTCTGCAGACGTGACAGAAGGAGAGGCCGCCGATGGCCGCGATGAAGCCGAGGACCGGCGATGGCCCGATGGAGGTCACCAAGGAAGGCCGCGGCATCGTCATGCGTGTCCCGCTCGAGGGCGGTGGGCGCCTGGTTGTCGAGCTGAAGGCTGAGGAGGCCGCCGACCTCGGCGACAAGCTGGCCGCCGCCGTCGGCGTCGCCACCGGCGGGGTTGCCTGACCTGTCGGCCATGCCAACGGTTCCGCTCACCCTTGTGCCCGAGGTCACGTTGGCCGGAGGCGATGTCGCCACCACACCGCTGCTGGTGTCGGGGACCGTCGACGCGCTCGCCGTCCTGGTCGGTCCCGCCGCCGAAGGTGACGACGCGCTGACCCCAGGGGCGGGTGCCGCCCAAGCAGCGGCGCTGTTCGGCATCGACCTGGCAGGGATGGCCGAACGCGCGGACATGACCGGCAAAGCAGGGGAAGCCCATGTCGTCGACCTGCCGCAGGCTGTCGGTTCGGCGGTGCACCTGCCCTGGCACGGCCTGCCGGCACGTCTGGTGCTGGTGGGGACCGGGCAGGGCACACCTACCGAGCTGCGCCGGGCTGGTGCGGCCCTGGCAGGTGCCACCAAAGGTCTGGGCCAGGTGGTCACGACCGTCGCGACCAACGCCGCCGACTCCGCCTCACGTGCTGCCGAGGTGGTGCGGGTGTTCGTCGAGGGCTACCTGCTGGCGGCGTACCCACCGTTCACCGTCACCGACGGCCCGCGCAAACCCGCCGCAGCCCTGGTGCTGCTCGGAGCTGACGGCACCCGCGCCGAAACGGCTGTCGCCGCCGCGACGACGTTCGCCCGGTCCACCTGGCTGGCCCGTGACCTGACCGCCGCCCCCGCGAGCACGAAAACTCCTGCCTGGCTGGCCAAACAAGCCTCCCGCAAGGCCAGGGCCGCAGGTCTGGAGGTCGAGGTGCTCAAACCTCGGCGGTTGGCCGACGAGGGGTTCGGTGCTCTGCTGGCCGTCGGCGGCGGGTCGCCATCGGGCCCACGGCTGGTGCGTGTCACCTCGTCGCCGCAGGTGAGCGAGGCCCGCCATGTTGTCATCGTGGGCAAAGGGATCACGTTCGACACCGGCGGCCTGTGCCTCAAACCGCGCGAGTCCATGGTGACGATGAAGACGGATATGGCCGGGGCTGCGGTTGCCCTGGCCACGGTGCTCGGGGCTGGCGAGCTGGGCGTCCCGTACCGGGTGACCGCGGTGCTGGCCTGTGCGGAGAACCATATGGGCGCCGGGTCGTACCGGCCCGGGGACGTGGTCACCACCCACGGCGGGCGCACCGTCGAGGTGATCAACACCGACGCCGAGGGCCGGCTCGTCCTGGCCGACGCCCTGGACTGGGCGGTCACGACGCTGGCCCCCGACGTGGTCGTCGACGTGGCGACCCTCACCGGCGCGGCCAAAGACGCCCTGGGCCTGTCCGTCGGTGCCTTGCTCAGCGACGACGACGCCCTGGCCGACGCCCTGGTCGCCGCCGGGGACGCCGCGGGTGAACCCGTGTGGCGCCTGCCCCTGGTCGACGAGTACGAACCGGACCTGGACTCAACCGTCGCCGACGTGCGCCAGGTGGGTCACGACCGCAGGGCCGGTGCGGGCACGATCATGGCTGCCTTGATGCTGCGCCGGTTCGTGCGGCCCACCACCACACCGGCCGCAGCAGCGGTCCCGTGGGCCCACCTGGACATCGCAGGTCCTGCCCGTTCCACCGCTGCCCGCCACGAGGTGTGCGAAGGCTCGACCGGGTTCGGTGTCCGGCTGCTCCTGTCATGGTTGTCCGCCCCGACGCTGGGTGTCTGACGATAGGTAGTCAGGGGCGGTGGGGCCGAGGGTCGTTGCTCCGATCGGGGCGGCCAGTTGCGGATGCGGCGGGCCGGAGGACACTTCGCCCGTCAGTGTGAGTCCGCTTACCTGGCCCGGGGGCGTGCCGATCGTGCAGGGGGAAGACAGCTATACCCATGGACGGGAGACCTGCACGATGGATCGTCTGGCTGCTGTGATTGTCGCGCGCTTGCGGGGGGTTCAAGGGTTGGCGCAGCATACCTGGTCAGTCGTGTCGTCGCGGGCGTTGCCGTTGGTTGCTGTGGTTGTCGCGCACGTGCTCCAGATCCCGGGGTTGGCACGACGCACCTGGTCGCTCGTGTCGTCGAAGTCGTCGCCGTGGGGGAACAGGCCCCAGCGCGCCCAGGTCGTCGCCGCTGCGGGGGCCGTGGTGGTGGTTGGTGGGTTCGGCGCCCTCGTCGGGTTCGCCGTGCACGAGCTCACTGCGACGAGCCCCGCGTACCAACGTGTCGCACAGGCCAGCACTGCCCTCGTCTCCGACTCAGAAGCCGGCGCGGCCCTGACCACCAACACCGTGTCCTACGCTGCCGCAGGAGCCCGGGACACCCAGGTCCACGCTGCCTGGGGCGCTCTGTCGTACGCCGAAGCGGTTCTCGCCTCGTCCCCGCACGCTGGTGACGTGCCGCGTGCCCAGCTGGACGCTGTCTCGGCAACCTTGGTGACGGCGATCTCCAAACCGCGTACCAGCCCGTACCAGGTGGCCCAGGTCACAGCCATGCTGGCCCACCCCGAGTCCGGTGTCCTGGAGGCCGAGGCCCAGTGGCAGGCGGACGAGGCTGCCCGGGCCGCCGCCGAGCAGGAGGCAGCCGCCGCAGCACAAGCCGCCACCGGGCGGGTGCGTGCCGGGGGGGTCCGTGGTGGCGAGGTCGTCCCACCGCCTCCGAACCCGGTCGCACCGACGGTCCCCGCCAGCGGCAAGACATGCACCAGCGCTGGCCAGAACAGCACCGGGCTGTCGGCCGCAGAGATCGGCGACGCGATCAACGCCTACCGGGCGGACAACGGGCTGCCCGCTGTGAACGTGGTCGTGTCACCGACCCTGGGTTCGCACGCGGTGACCATGGCCAACGCCGGGGGGATCTGGCACTCCGGGGCGGACAACATCGTGGGCTGCGTCCCGGCGGCCAACGCCTCGTCGCTGGTCGTGGCGTGGTCACGGTCCGTGCCGCACAACGCGCAGATGCTGCGCACCGACATCAGGTCGGTCCGCGTCGGCGGGGCGGCGCGCGACGGGTGGTTGTACGGGGCCGCGTCGTTCCTGTGAGCCGACGCACGGCACGTGTTCGGCCGTCTGGGTGACCCAGGCGTCCCCGGCTCGCCAGCCTCGGTGGTAGAGCACACGATCGGTGGGTCCCACCGCAAGGAGCCGCCGCGATGACGACGAGCACGCCCGCTCGCCCCCACGGACGTCACGCCGCGCCCACAGACCCCTTCGTCACGAACCCTTTCGGCGCCCTCGACATGGAGACCCTTGACACCCTCGAAGCGCCCCACAACGACGACATCGTCGACTGCTCACCTGCTGGGCCGTGCCATGGCCGGCGCCGGGCGCACGCCGCGTCCCCCACGCCTCACCGTCACCTGTGGCGTCACACGGCGGCTGTGTGCGTGGTGGTCGTGCTCGTCGTCGGGACACTGGTGTGGGCTGACACGCGACGCGACGCGGCCCGGGCCCGGGCTGCCGCAGCCCGGACGACCGTCGCGGTGCAGGTGGTCCACGCCGACGCTGATGCGCAGGCTGCCAGGGCGTCGGTCGTAGCCACCAGCACTGGTGCGGCACAGCACGGTGACATCACCACGCAGGCTGTCACCGCGCTCGCCGGGGCGCACGAGGCAGCCGGCAGCTCTCCGCACGCCGGGGACGCTGTCGCACCGATGTCGTCGGCTGCCGGGGCGGTCGCCGGGGCGTTGACGACCCGGTACTCGCCGGTGTCGTTGCGGTCGCTGGTGGACCGGTTGTCGCTCGCCCAGGACGCTGTCGTCGAAGCCGAGGCGCAGTGGCAGGCCGACGAAAACGCCCGGGTCGCTGCGCAAGCCGCCGTGCAGGAGCGTGCCCGCCAGGCTGGGGCACGGGCCGCACCCGCCCCCGAACCGCCACAGCCTGTCCCGTCGGCCCTCGTGGCCGCTGCGCCGACGATGGCGGTCTGCGCCGAGGCAGTCGGCAGTCCGGCGGTCTCGTCGACCGCGCTGGGGCAGGCCGTCAACGCCTGGCGGGCAAACCAAGACCTGCCTGCGCTGACCGCCGTCACCTCGGGCACGCTCAGCGGCCACGCCATGGCGATGGTCGCCTCTGGCACCGTGTGGCACTCCGGGGCGGACAACATCGTCGGTTGCGCCGCCTCGGCTGCGGCACTGGTCGATGCGTGGGCCGCGTCCGAACCTCACCGTGCCCTGTTGGCCAGCACCGAGGTGAGCGTCATACGTGTGGGTGCCGCCACCGACGGCCGCTCCTTCTACGGCGCAGTCCGTTTCGGCTGACGTGCCGGCGAGCCGGCGCACACCCCGAGTGAGCACCGGCTCGCGAGAACTACGGTAGTGGTCGCTGTGGTCGCCTGGGATCAGTCCTACGGCCTATTTCGGCAGACTGTGGTCCCATTTTTCGAGCGTGTCGAACTGGGCCAGGCCGACTACGGTCCTATTTTTCGAGCTTGTCGAGCCGGGCCAGCAGGGCGTCGACCTCTGTGGTGTGCTGGGCGTAGTAGTACGACTCCAGCTCGGCGATGACAGTGGCCTTGGCGCGGCGCAGGTCGGTGGCGCACCCGTGGTCGGCGACGGCCGTGGCGATCTCTTCGGCACGGAGCGCTTTGAGGCTGGCACCAGCCAGCGCGTGGCCCCCGGGGGCAGCGCGCTCGACGACGGCAGCCTGGGCGTCTTGCGGCGTGGCGTACGAGTAGCCCTCGTCGGCCATG
Source organism: Micrococcales bacterium (assembly GCA_009779195.1). Lineage (GTDB taxonomy): Bacteria > Actinomycetota > Actinomycetes > Actinomycetales > Cellulomonadaceae > Cellulomonas. Next base: position 5,261 of record WRET01000069.1, on the reverse strand, counting down.
CAGGTCGCCCACCCTGCCAGCGCCGTGACGACCCGTGTGTCGTCCTGCGCCTGTATGTGCATGTCGTCGACGTCCTGCACGATCGTGGACCCCAGCAGCTCCATCTCGACGAGCGCCTGGCCGTAGCAGCCGCCGGGAACCCAGGTGGCTGCCTCGTCGGGTGGCTGCTCGTCGCCCCACAGCGCCTGGCGGTAGTCCTCGTCGGGCGGGATCGTCGCTGTCGCAGGCTGGGGAAGGTCCGCCCACGTGGTGATGCCGTACCCGTAGGTCTGGGCGTACTCCAGCGTGTCCCACGCGGGCACGTCGCCGCGGGTGCCGGGGACCTGGTAGTCGAAACCCTGTGTGCGCATGCAGTCGGCGACTGTGTGGTCCAGCAGGGCGTTGACAGCCTCGCCGAGGTTGCCGTGGAACTGGTCGGCGACCCGTTCGGAGATCGGCCCCACGGGCAGGTCGTAGTCGGTCTCGGCCGAGCTGGAGCAGCCTGCCAGGACGAGCGCCGTAGCCACGACGACCGACCCCCAGTGCGTGAGCCTCATTGTGCGGTCCCTGTCTCGCGGCGGTCTGTGGGGAAATGTACCCTTTGCCAGGCCGCCGTGTCAGGGATATGGCTGCACGCTCAGGGGGCGCCGATGACGAACTCCCCGACGACGGTCGTCCCGTCGGCCTCGTACACCGCGATCGTGCGGGTCTGGGACTCCATAGCTGCCAGGGCACACCGCTCGGCTGCGCCGGGCAGGTCTGCGATGGCCGACGCATCTGCCCCTGCGGCCTGGAGCAACCCCGTCAGCGCTGCCGCACCGTCGGTTGCGAGGGTGTCGGCGACCCAGGCGTCCATCACCTGCCGCACCAAGGTCCGGTCGTCGTCAGACAGGTCACGCCCGAGGTCCACCCCGACGGTCCCCAGACAGGCCAGCACCGCTGTGTCGTCGCGGGCGTTCTGGTAGGCGACCGCATCTTCGGGGTTCTGCGGTTCCCCGGCGTACAGGTCGCTCTTGCGGACGTACCCTTCGACACCGTTGGTCGCCAGCGCCGCGATGAGGTCTGGTTCGTCGTCGCTCGACTGCGCGTCCTGCGCCGAGCCATAGGTGTCCCCAGCAGCGTTCGTCGCAAACCCCGTCTCCTGCGGCGTGGCACCCCCACTGCACCCTGCCAAAGCGCACACGAGCACTGCTGACAACACCACAACGGCCCGGCGTGCTGGCACCACGTCTTCGTCCTTTCGTCCACCTGCGGTCCGGGCCGAGTCTACTGACGGCCCTGGCCAAGGCGACCCGGCTCCGTGACCCCCGGTGACATCCCAGGTCAGCGCGTCGGGTCCGGTGGCCTGCTACCCTAGACCGGCGTCCCAGCAAGCCTTCTTGCGCCTGTAGCTCAGGGGATAGAGCACCGCTCTCCTAAAGCGGGTGTCGCGCGTTCGAATCGCGCCAGGCGCACTGAAGTGAATATGCAGGTCAGCGGCACCGGATCGCCGACACACCGCTCCGGGACCTCCCGACTGTGCTGAACTGACCTGCACTTACGACAAGTGTCAGGCATGTCCTGAGACATCACACCGTCACATCGCTTATCCGCGGGGGGTAGAGATCGGCGCGGTAGACATGGCACCGTGCCGACCATGACGAAGGCCGTGGGGCCGGTGGTCGACCACCCGCCCCACGGCGCTGCTGGCGCTGGTCAGCGGGCGCACCCCGAGGTGCCCCACTGGGGCTGCATCGACGCGACGTTCTTGAACGTGGCCGGGGTGTTGGTGTCGAAGCCTGTCGGCTTGCTGGCGTTGTTCACCGTCGGCCAACAGCTGATGTCCTGCGAGAACGACGTGGCACCACCGAACATGCTGTAGAACCCGTGCATGATCGATGACGCTTCCACGTTCACGGTGCTCCAGCTACCGATCGACGCAGAACCACCGTTGTTGAACGCCGTGGCACCCGAGAACATCGAGGCCATGTTCACCACCGCTGACACGTCCCATGCCCCGATGTCCTGGTTGAGCTGTTTGGCGTTCTGGAACATGTAGGACATGTTGGCCACACGCCCGACGTTCCAAGAACCGATCGGCTGGTTGAACTTGGTGCTGTTGAACATCGAGCCCATGTTCGTGACGTTCGAGACGTCCCAGCCGTCGATGGACGGGCTGCCACCGTTGTCGAACATGGTAGCGAAGTAGAACATCGAGTCCATGTTGGTCACGCCAGACACGTCCCAGCTGCCGATGTCCTGGTTGAAGGAGGACGCCCACCAGAACATCGCGCTCATGTCCTCCAGGGTGCTCGGTGGCGTGGCGACGGACACGAGGTTCGACGCTCCGAAGAACGCGAAGGACGCGCTGGTCGTCCCGGTCTTCGTTGATGCACGATGGCCCCTACCAACAGTGGCACCACGCTTAGGGTCCGAGAACTACACCACCCCAGGGAATGTCACCGCCTGCGTCCTCGAGACTGTCCCGGCGCACACCTCGAAAGGGTTAGCCGTTGTTACAGTCTGGAGACATCGTGTATCAGATCCGTAACCACGCCAGCGGCCAGCAGCCCGGTTGCGGTGCCTGGATCGGCGGCTCAGCGGTGGTGACACTGTGGCGTACGCAGGGCAGATGGGGTTCGTGGTCGCCCTGCGTGGTCGAACCGCGGGTCGATCAGGGTCGTGACGGGGGCGCTGCGGCTGCGCTTCGGCGACATCGGCTGGATGTAGCATCCGCGGTGCGTGACGACCGGCACCAGAGAAAGAGGACATCGATGCCCGCCGCCGACACGGAATCCCGTGGTGCGAGATTCCGCCGCGTCTTCCGCGTCGCCAGCGTCGCGGCTCTGCTTGTGTTCGCGGCTCTGACGGGGTGCCAGGACGCCAGTGAGAGAAAACCGACGGTCAGAAGTACAGAATCTGACGAGATTGACGTCACGGCGGCGCACAAGCTCAGGCACCGCCACCCGGAGTATTCTGACTGCTCCAGCGACTATATCTGTATCCGCATCAACATTGGGGGCAGAACCCCGCCTCCTCCAGATCCCGTCCCCGACGGATACACGCTGCAGCAAGACATCGCAATCGGCACGTGCTTCGACGTGTATTCGACCAGGTTCGACCTGTCCGACGCCAAACCGATCTCCTGTGAGACTCCCCACGCGTTGGAGGCCGTCGGCGCCTTCACCTGGAGCGACTCCCCGACCCGGCAGAACGACGGCATGATCCAGAGCCAGGTTTCCTCCTGCTGGGACGATTCGATGCGCCATCGTGTTTCGACAGACAGGCAGATCGATGACGCCAGTGTTGACGTCTGGTTCCCCAGCGCCACCCAGATCAGCGCCGGAGCGACGACCGGGTACTGCATGGCGCGAGCGCACCGTGACGACGACCTCCTGGTCGGGTCCGTGGTCGCAGGAACCTATGAGGCATCTCAGCAAGGAACTCCGATACCACAAAACATCAAGGTCGGTACGTGCTACAATTTTTACATTGACGACCCTGTCGCGGCCACCGAGGAAGACTGTGGCCTCAACCACTGGCTGGAGGTCGTCGACACCTTCACCTGGGTCAAGGCTGCCCTGCACCGAGCCGACCCGCTGGTCGACAGCCAGGTCCGCGCCTGCTGGGACGTGATCAGTTCCAAGATCGGTGACGACGAGAAGTTGCTCGACGACTCCATGGCTGGCATCTGGTACCCGACTGCAGCCCAGATCAGCAGCGGCCAGACCACCGGGTACTGCACATTGTTCTCGGCGATCGACTATGAGCACTGGCTGCTCGGTTCACTCACCGGCGGCACCTATCGTGGCATGCCGACCGACGAGGAAGGGCACATTGCCGAGGCCAGCCAGTCCAGCACCACGATGACGTGCGGGGGCGGGTCGCTGGTCATCGAGGCACGGAGCCTGTCAGAAATCGTCGTCGTCGACACCTGCAAGAGCATCGTCGTGAACGCGCCCCAGTCGACGATCGTCGCGCGCGACGTTGAGAATGTCACCATCAACTCCAGCCAGGTCCTCTTCGGTGCCCAGACGATCTCGGGCCAGATCGTCATGTCCGGTGCACAGGTCCGGGTCGTTTTCGAGAGCGGCGAGCCCCTCGTGGTCGACAACGGACGACTCAACAAGATCTTCCGCATCAAAGACTTTTCAAATCTCGGCCACTGACTCGAGGCTCTCGGGTGGCGGCAGGTCAAGACAGTGAGCCAAGACAGTGGGGATGCTCCACTAGTGTCTTGCCTAGTCATCACTGTTGCTGGGTGTGCGTCATGGACGTGTCTTCCCCGGGTCTGCCCAGGTGAGCCCGTAGTCTGATTGTGTGTGCCATAATCAGATTCTGGGAGGCTGTGAGGATGGGCAAGGACTACTCGACGATGACCGTCAGCGAGCTGGAAGACCTGCGGGCCCTGGTGCTGGAGCGCATCGGCGCGGTCCCGGCGTTCCGCCGTGGGTCTTTGCAGGTGGGGTACCGCAAGTGCGGCAAGCCCACGTGCCGGTGCGCACGCCCTGGCGAACGTGGCCACGGCCCGCGGGCGTTGTGGACGCGCACGGCCAAGGACGGCTCGCGCGGGCAGTACGTGCCGGTCGAGCACGCCGACCAGGTCCGCGCCGAGCTGGACGCCCACGACCAGTTCTTGTCCCTGGTCGAGGACTACGTGGAGGTCAACGAGGCCCTGTGCAAGGCCGCCGTGCCGGCCCCGGCGGCGCGGACCAGGACCAGCCCTGGGCCCGGCGGGGAAAAAGGGGGGCCTTCGACCAGGGCCTGAACGTGCTGGCCGACCAGGTCGCGGTCCTGGCCGCCGACGAGGCACGGCGCCTGGTCCACGCCTGCGCCGGCATGGCCGACCACGGCCGCGACGGTGTCCTGGGCGCCCTGGAACGCGCAGCCCAGCGCTCGGGCGCCGCGATCGGCCTGGCCGTGCTCGCCGCCGTCGTCGACCACACCGCCGCGCACCCACCTGCCCGCACCGCGTGCCCGTGCCCGGGCCACCGCGGCGCCGACGCGCGCCTGGTGGCACGCCGCCCCAAGACGGTGCGGACCTTGCTCGGCCCGCTGCCGGTGGTCCGCGGCTACTACCACTGCCGCACCTGCGAGCACGGGTTCGCACCGGTCGACGACCTGCTCGGCGTGGCCGGGACCAGATTGTCACCAGGCATGGCCCGGGCCTGCGCGACCGCCGGGGCCGAGATGCCCTACGACAGGTCCCGCCAGCTCATCGCGACGGTCACCGGCCTGGACCTGGCCTCGACCTCGACCATCACCCGCACCACACGCACCCACGGGCGGCGCGCCCGGGCCCT
>WRET01000068.1 GCA_009779195.1 Micrococcales bacterium | reverse complement strand
GCGGAACATCCCCCCCCCCCCCCCCCCCCGCGATTTTTTCACCCCTCACCTCTGGTAGATGGCCCTGTCCAGCCAGTATTTTTCACAACACCGGCGTTGCGTAAGTCACAACGCTTGACCACTCACGGTTGACAGTGTACAATCCGCACTTCTTCATCTCGGAACCTGCCTTGCGGCTGCGTTCTGACGTCGCGCCACCACGCATGACCTGCGGACTCGGGCACCCGTTCGACAGTCCGTCTCCGCACGACCCTGGATGTTTTCAGCGGAATCTTGCTTGACACGTTCCACCCGAACGGATCTTTCCACTAGGCCAGACGGGGTTCCATGTGCCACCAATGCGCTATTGCATTGTTCGGCCACTAATCCTTCCCACTCACCACAACCCCAACCGTATTCCCAAAAGTCTCGACCAACACATCAGCATCCAATCGAGCCTGTTCTATAACCGCGACGGTGAACTTCGGCCACAGCGGTGCCCAGCGCAGCAGGAAGCGTGTGGAATGGGTGCCAAGATCGAAGCGCGCCGGTCGGGTCAGCCGCCTACACACGTAGGACGGGCTCGGGCTGGCCTCTGGGTTGGCATCGAACTCCAACTCGACCTGCTGCATCGGCCCGTCGTCACGCGACAGCCCGAGCCGTGGCGTCCGCATCGGCGTCTCAGCCCGTACCTGGGTGTCGATGGTCAGGGCGATGGCCTCTGGACTCAGACCGATCACGATGAGATGCAGTTCAGGTTGGGCCTGACGCATCCAGGTCGTCGTCACCAGACGAGTCAGTTCCTTCACGCCCTTGTCGCTGTAGCGACGGGCTTGGCGCTGCTCGAAGCCGAACTGCTGGCCGAAGGCTTCGAGCCGTGCCAAGTGAGTGTCGGCTCTGCTGTCCAGTTCACGGGCCAGACCGAGCGAGTAGGCTGCTGCCGTCACCGCCAGCGGATCGTCAGTGGTGGCTGCGTACTCCATCAGGCTACGTAGTAGGTGGTCCAACGCCGCTACCGGATCAGAGTCACCAAGTAGGGCTGTCAGGGTTGGTGAGCGGGCCATCTGGCCTTGGGTCAGACCCTCTGGGGTCTTGCGGGCGGCTAGGAGTTCATCGAGGACTTGGCGTTCGAGGATGGGGGTGCGGTCTCTTGCGAGGGGGCTGGTGTTGGGGTCGGTGGCGTCGACGGCAGTGGTCATCGCTGGCGCGGCATCTACAGCGACGTCACCGTCCTGCACAACTGGTGCGCTGGACACATCTTCGCTGGTCATGATCCACATCCTGCCACCTGCAACCCGACTGCCGCCGTGAGAATCGCGGCATATGTCACTTTCATGTCACGACGTGCGTAGGCGTCGTGCCCCACGCTCGGGGAACCAGGCCGACGCGCCAGAGCGACGGCCTCGATCCACCGAAGGAGCACCACCTATGTCCAACCTCACCCCCTATACCGGTGGCAACGGTCTCACCTCCGGCGGTCTCTCAGCCGCCCTGGGCCGTCGCTCACCGATCCAGCGTGAAGTCTCACGCGAGTTGGCCCGCACTCAAGGCCAAGCCCTGATCCGCGCTGCTCAGACTGACGTCGAAGCCAGACTGACCGACCTGAAGTTGGCCGCTGCTGCCAGCCTCGGCACTTCGGCTCAGCAACACGTCGCCACCATGACAGCGATGGAAGGCGAGTTGGTGAAGGCCGTACCCCTGGCATCCGCTCGTCTGGAGATGATCGGCAATCTGACCACCATCGGCATGACGGAGATTGTCACCGATGCTGTGTCCAAGTTGCGCCGCATCTAGCCGCCGCTCTCACACCCACGTAGTCCCTTGGCTGCCGAACTCTGCCTTCGAGTAGCAACCAGGGATACCCACAACCGCAAGATCCAGGAGAAATCACCATGACCGTCTTCATCACCATCATCTTCACACTGGCCGTCGTCATCGGGCTGGCTGTGTTCGGAATCTGGTACTTCTGGGACGACATCACCAGGCAGCAAGCCCAGATCGATGCCTGGCGCAAGGCATGGGAAACCATGCAGGTCGAGTACGACACGGAGCAGCGGCTCAGGGAAGCCACACGAACCGCGATGAACCAGATGCTCGGTGAAGTGCGGAAGGCTCAGGGCGATGCCTGAGCCTTCGCCCAGCGGCTTCATCTCGCTGCTGTGGCGGCTGTCGCTGGCTCTGCTGGCGGCGGCGCTGGTGCTGAACTTCGCCATCGGTGTGCTGCGGTGTGCTTGGCCGTGGATCGTCGGTGCTGGCACAGTCGTCGGACTCGTCGCCTTCATCATCTGGCGGGTGCGAAACCGAAGTAGCGGCTGGTGAACAGGCCAGGAATTCGGAGACCGAAGTCAGAAGCCAGTATCAGGCGCTCAGAACTGACTCCAGACTCCGGCATCCCGTTTCCTGCCCTCATTCATCTAAAATGGATACTGGAAAATCAAAGGAGGTGGGCACCATGACAGACAAACAGGAACAGGGCATCATCGGCCAGATTCAGAGCGAAATCGTGTCGGCGGCACGGGAGAAGCGTCCAATCAGCAGGGCGACGGCTCGAACGGCGGCTGGCTACCTGTCGCGTGGCCTGGGTGGTGAACTGGAACGGCTGGCCGACACTGGCCGGATCGGCGACCACCAGCGGGCGCGGCTGGAATCGTTCTACTCGACCAAGGGCGAAGTCGGTCTCAGTAGTTGGCATGATGCTCTACGCGCCTTCATCACGGCAGATGAGCGGCATCAGCGTGGTCAGCGAAAACCCAGCCGCCACCGCACCGAACCGGAAACCAGCCTGAGTCCGCCACGCCACCTGCCGCCCCAGGTCAACCCCGATGCCACGACCACAGCGGCCAGTGATCGACCGACCTGCGCCTTGGCCTACGCCCGCGTCGATCACGACGAAGTTGACCACGAAGCCGAACCATCGAAGTCGGCGTTGCGCCTGCACATGCAACTACTGGCCTGTCGCCAGCACATCCGGCGCTTCCTGCACCGTTGCCTGGGTGGATCGTTCGCTGACCACCCCAGTGACGCTGCCCACTGGAGCCAGCACCACGGCCTGCGTCGCTTGCTCGGTCGTCTCTGGGCGGCCAGGGATCGGCGGCGGCGTCAGATCGTCATCGAGCGGCTGGATCGGCTGCTCGGCGTAGTCGGTGCGGCCAAGGTCGTGATGCAAGCCGGCGGCCAGGTTCGAGCCGTCAGCGGCGAAAAACTTTCCCGCAAAAAATCCTGAATCTGGGTCTCTCACCTCTGGGGATCGTTGTAGTTTTTACAAACCGGATTTTGGCAACCCCTTTTTCTTGGTACAACTCTTGACACCCTGCGGCCGACGCTAGGGCTAAGCGAAAGGAGTGAACTATGGGCAAGACATACAGGCGAAACGCTAGCGGTGGCTACCGGACTGAAGGTGGCCAGAAGAAGGCCAGCACCCGACCGAAGAGCAGGTCGAAAGATGGATCGAGTGGCCGCTACCAGACGGCCAAGCAGCGTCAGATCGTCGCCACGGCGGTTCACCGAAGCGATCCGGATCTTAAGCGTTTTGGGCGAGCCATCATTGAATCGGCCATGCGGCGGGCTGAACTCCAGAACAACCGGGCTCGGAGCGACGATGAATAGCCCCTTCTTTCGCCTCTACGATCTTGACTGGCGCGAACTACACTTCCCGCGGCCCATCGACACCGCTGGGGCCGTTGAACGCCTTCACGCGCTGGCCTGCGATCCACACGCGCCTCTGGTGGTGCTGGAGGTTCGTGGTTCGGCGAAGCAAGTCCGGATCCTACTTGGTACCGAAACCAGCGCCACGAAGCGCGTCGTCCAGCACCTCGGTGCCGTTGCCGTGGAACTGACCGGGCCACGTCGGCCAGCCATCACGGCGCGAAAGTTGGCCATCTCCAACCGACAGCGGCCTCTGAACAGTGAGGTTCTGGAGGTATCTGCTAAGGCGATCCTGTCGGCACTGGCGGCTTGTGGTGACGGCGAAGAACTGACGCTGCAAGTCGTGCTTGGGCCGCGCCTGTCGGCCTTCGTCGTCCCGGGCAACGTTCGTCAACCGGTGCCGCTGCATCGTGTCCTCATTGAAGGTTTCGGCTCAGGCAGTCCACTGGATACTGAAGCCCGCACCGCTCTGGTCAAGAAAGTGGCTGAACCCGGCTTTGCCGCCACTGTTCGCATCGGCGTCAGCGCCGCCACACCCCAGCGGCGGCAGGCTTTGGCACTCGGTTTGCTTGGTGCGCTGAAACGACTCGAAGTGCCCGGCGTTTATCTGTCGCTGTCGGACGAGAAACCTGAACGGCTTGGCGCTGGCACCACTGTGGCCGCTCCGCGCCGCTGGCCACTGCGCCTCAACGTGCGCGAAGTGGCTGCTGTGGCCGCCTTGCCGGTTGGTGACGACGAACTGAGCGGCTTGCCGCCACTGCACCCGAAGCCGTTGCCGCCGGTTGCAATATCAAAAGCAGACGACCGCGACCACATCGTGGTTGCCCAGACAACTGCACCCGGCATCGACGCCAACTTGAGCCTGAGCCGCGATGCCTTGCTACGGCACCTGCACATCATCGGGCCGACCGGTGTCGGCAAGTCGTGGTTGCTGGCCAACTTGGCTTTGAAACAGATCGATCAGGGTATGGGGGTGGTTATGATCGAGCCGAAAGGCGATCTGGTCGATGACGTGTTGGCGCGGATTCCGGAGCATCGGAAATCTGACGTTGTGGTGCTCGACCCGAATGCTGAGCAAGTCGTTGGCCTGAACCCGCTGGCTTCGACCAACGCGGCTGAATCCGCCCCTGAACTGCGGGCTGACGCTGTGCTGTCGGTCTTTACGCATCTGTTCGGCAAGTCGCTCGGGCCACGTAGCACCGACATCTTGCACTCGTGCTTGCTGACGCTGGCCCGGCGCAGCAATGCCACCCTGACCGACATTCCACGCTTGCTGTCTGACCAAACATTCCGCCGCCAGTGTTTGCCCGCCGTGATGAGTGACCCAACCCTGGCGTCGTTTTGGAGTTGGTACGAATCCTTGAGCATCGATGGCCAGGCCAACGTCGTCGCGCCGCTCATGAACAAACTCCGTGCCGTCCTGCTGCGTCCCAGCGTCAGAGCCGTGCTCGATCAGCCAAAACCGAAGTTCGACGTGGCCGAAGTCTTCACCAAGAACAAAATCCTGCTGGTGCCGCTACCCGTCGCCACGCTGGGACAAGAGGGTTCAGCCTTGCTTGGTTCGCTGGTGGTGTCGGCCCTGTGGCGGGCGGTGCAGGCTCGGACGACGCTGCCAGCCAGTAGGCGGACTCCGGTGTCGATCATCCTGGATGAGGCTCAGCAGTTCCTCCGTTTACCGACTGACCTGGGCGAAGCCTTGGCCATGTCACGCGGCTACGGCGTCGGCTGGACGCTGGCACACCAGTACCTCGACCAGATGCCGAAGGACTTGCGATCTTCGGTGCTGGCCAACTGTCGCAGCCGGGTGGCCTTCCAACTCAGCCGTGACGACGCCAAGGTCATGGCCTCTGGTGCCACTGGCCGACCAGAGCAGCGACCCGCCAGCGACGACTTCACGGCGCTGCCAGCCTTCCACGTCTATGCCTCGCTGTTCGAGGCGGGCGCGGTGCAACCCTACGTCTCAGGCCGGACGCTGCCGCTGAGCAAGGCGACGACCGACCCCAGAACGCTGCGGTCGCAGTCGGCGGAAGCCTACGGCTACCGATCCGAGCCTGTGCCTGAGCCTCCGACCGCTCGTCCCATCGCCCGTCCCGTCGCGTCGTCCAGCGATCCAGTGAACCCGCTGGTGGGAGCGTCGGATCAGCCGGAATCTGCATCTACTCCTCTGTACCAGCCAGAGCCTCACGTCGGACGGCGACGGAGGGCTGAACCATGAACGGCCATCTGGATTCGACGCCTCGAACCGGCTCGATCGCTCATCTCCTGCAAGAGTTGACGCCGCGCGATCTGGCGATCCTCAGCACCGTCGCGGCTCATCGTTTCGTGTTGGCGCGTCATCTGCGGGCGCTGCACTTCGGCCGTCACGCAACCGAGTTGGCCGCCACCAGAGCCGCGGCCCGAACCCTGAAACGGCTGGTCGATCTGGAAGTCCTGACCCGCATCGACCGCCGCATCGGTGGCGTGCGGGCTGGATCGAGTGGCTACGTCTACGCCATCGGTCGTCGTGGTCGCCTGATCTACGCCCGTCGAACTGGGCAGGCTCTACCTCGGTTGGCTGCCTCGCCATCCCTGACGTTTCTGGCGCACACGCTGGCCGTGGCCGATCTGCACGCTCGACTGGCAGAGACGGCTCGATCTGGTGCAATACGCCTGCTCAGGTTCACGCCGGAGCCGGATTGCTGGCGGACTCATCTGAACCAGTTTGGCGTCGCTACGCGGCTGAAGCCGGACGCCTACGCCGAAACAGCGTCGGTTATCAATCAGGGTGAAGAGCAGTACGAGGATTTGTGGTTTATCGAGGTGGATCGCGGCACCGAGGCTGTCAGCACTCTTGCCGCCAAAGCCAAGGCTTATCAGTCCTACTACAACACCGGCCAGGAACAGGCCACCCAAGGCGCGTTTCCATTGGTGGCCTGGATCGTGCCGGATGAAGCCCGGGCTGAACTGGTGCTAAGGGCGATTCACTCCACGCCACGCGCCGACAAGCGGTTGCACTGGGCTGGGACGGCCAAGCAGTTCATCGAGAAAATAACGAAGGGAGATACGCCATGAGTACAGCAGAACCAGACAAGCAAGTAAAGCAAGAGGGGCAAGCGGCAGATTCGCTGCCGAGGGAGAAGATAATCTCTGGCGATGCGGTGACGGTGATGAAGGGGTTGCCAGACCGAAGCATCGACCAAATTTTCTTCTCACCACCGTATTTCCGGCTGCGCGACTACGGCGTTGGGAAAAATAAGGGCGAACTTGGCCAGGAACGCACTGTCGATGAGTGGGTGACAAACCTGCGTGCTGTCTGCGACGAAGCCAAGAGGCTGCTTACGCCAACGGGAAGTCTGTGGATCAACCTGGGCGATACGTATTCACGCACCGTTGGGCAAGGCGCAATACGCAAGTCTTTGCTGCTTGGTCCTGAGCGACTGGCGCTGGATTTAGTGAAAGACGGCTGGATCATGAGGAACAGCATCGTTTGGGCGAAGGCCAACCATATGCCGGAGTCGGTGGCAGATCGCCTAACTTCTTCCTGGGAGCGGGTCTACTTCCTGACACTGGAGCCGGACTACTTCTTTGACCTCGACGCTATCCGCTTGCCGCATGTGTCAGAGGTCAGACGGCCAGCCGAACAGCGGCGAAACCACACGCGGCCACCCGGAAGAACTGACCAAACCAGACCCTCGGGGCGAAGCGACCGCCGCTTTGACCCAAACATATCTGCGGGCAGTGGCGGCATCGCTGACCTGAAACGGAGCGGTTTGCCAGGCCACCCACTTGGCAAGAACCCGACCGATGTTTGGACGCTATCGCCCAGCAACCGCGCCTCTGACCACAGCGCCGCTATGCCTCTGGAACTGGCCAAGCGTGCCATCGCTGCCGCTTGTCCCGAACAGCGGTGCGCGAAGTGTCGGAGGCCGTTCAAGCGGGACAGTGTCTTGGCCAAGCGCATCGCGAAGCGGCTCGGCTACACCAGTGTCGGCACGCTGGCACCACGACCGAACGTGCCGCTGCTGCCAACCTGCGACTGCCGCGCTGACAGCGAACCAGGCGTCGTGCTTGATCCGTTCATGGGTTCAGGCACGACGGCCATCGCCGCTGAGCAACTCGGCCGTAACTGGCTTGGCATCGAGTTGAGTGGTGAGTACACCCGCTACGCCGAAGGACGGATCGCCAGAACCAGAGAGGAAAATTCTCAACGAAAGGAGACCAGATGAACCAAGAACCAAAGAACCCTGAACAGGATAATCCGCAGTCCGCTGAAACAGGCCGTACACCAGAGGCCGACACATTGCCCACCACACCCCAAATCTGGGTCGGCTCCCTGTCAGACTACAACAACGGCGTGCTGCACGGCCAGTGGATCGATGCGACGCAAGATGAAGATGAAGTGCGGCAACAGATCACAGCCATGCTGAGCCGTTCACCCACGATGGCAGAGTTCGGCGATCTGGCCGAAGAGTACGGCATCTTCGACTACGACAATTTCTACGGCCTACGAATTGACGAGTACGACGACATAACGCAGGTGACTAAACTGGCTCGCCTGATCGACGAACACGGCGAAGCCTTCGCTGCCTGGGCTGAACAGGTCGGACGCGACACAGCCACCAGCGACGACGCCGGGGAGAAGTTCCTCAACTCCTACATGGGCTGCTACCGAAGCAAGGAAGACTACGTAGAGGGTCTGCTGGACGATCTGGGCGTGGTCGATGAACTCGACAAGAGCGTTGATCCGATCCTGCGTGGCTACGTGAATATCGACTACAGCATGTTGGCGCAGGACTTGGAATTGGGTGGCGATGTCACCTTCGTTGAGGCCAACAGCGGCGGGTGGTGGGCGTTCATCGAGTAAGGAATTGCAGGGGCCAACTTATCCACAACCGCATCCTTGCAATCCACGTTTAGATCTGTTATGATCCCGGACCCCGCAAACAGGAATTGCGGTTACAACAACTGACTTGAGAGGAGGAACAATGAAGACAACCAACGAACCAGAGCACACGACTAAACCACGCGCCAACATCTATCTACGCTCGGTCAACTGCAACCAACTGCGCATGGACGACCCGCGCTTACTGTCGCTGCAACTTGACGTCTGCCTACGTAAGACGACGAAGTTGGGTGCCGACAAAGCCGAGGTCTTTACCGAAATGGGCAAGGCTACTGGAGCCAGTCGACCATGCCTACAGGAGTTTTTATGCCGCGTCGCTGAGCAGAAGCCAGATTACGTCATCGTCCAGCGGCTTAGCCGTCTGTCGCGTAACTGGACTGATGTGTTGGATATTAACCGGCAGATCGAGGCGGCTGGTGCTCGCTTGGTTTCTGCCGACGATCTGGACGACGACAAACTGACCCGCTGGCTGCTGAACGAACTCGGCCCAACCATGGAAAGGATGCTGACATGACCGTTACCGAACAACTGAAACCGCGAGGCGCTGGCCTGCGCCAGAGAGACTTGCGTCCCAAGCAAAAGCCCAACGCAGCCGCCAAAGCCAGGGGTGGAGATAGGCCAACAGCCGTCCTCTACCTCCGAGTCTCCACAAGGGAGCAAGCCCAACGCGGCGGCGAAGCCGAAGGTTTCTCTATCCCAGCCCAACGTGACGCCTGCCGCCGCAAAGCCGAATCCCTTGGTGCGGTCGTGGTCGAAGAGTTCATCGACGCGGGCGAATCGGCCAAGTCCGCCAACCGGCCACGGCTCAAGCAGATGCTCGACTTCATCACCGAGCACCGCCCGACCTACGTCATCGTGCATAAGATCGACCGCTTGGCCAGAAACCGCGCCGACGACGTGATGATCTCCTTGACCATCACCACCGCTGGCTGCCAACTGGTATCGGTCAGCGAAAACATCGACACTACGCCATCGGGCACGCTGTTGCACGGCATCATGAGTTCAATAGCCGAGTTCTACAGCCGCAACCTGGCCGCTGAAGTCATGAAAGGCACGGTTCAGAAGGCTGAAACTGGCGGCACACCGTTCAAAGCCCCGCTTGGCTATCTCAACACCCGTCAGACCATCGACGGGCGCGAAGTCCGCACCATCACGCTTGACCCTGAGCGGGCTGATCACATCGTTTGGCTGTTCAAGACCTACGCCACCGGCGACTACTCGCTGGAGGAATTGGCTCGCATGGCCAATGCTCGCGGCCTGACGACTCGGCCAACCCCGACTCAGCCTGCCAAACCCTTAACCTACAAATCCATCGCCCTGATCCTGCACAACCCGTACTACATCGGCGTGGTGCGCTACCGTGGGCAAGAGTACGATGGCCAGCATGAAGCCCTTATCCCGATCGATCTGTTCCAAAAATGCCAAGAGGTCATCACCGGTCGTGCCCAAAGCACTGAACGCCCCAGCAAGCATCGCCATTACCTGACTGGCACGGTCAAGTGTGCCCGCTGCGGTTACGGCCTGATCTACAACGTCATCACCAAGCGGAACAAGCGAACCGGCCAGGTCAAGCAGTACGACTACTTCACCTGCCAGAACCGGCTGAACGGTGGGAAGAAGAGCCTGTCTGGCCTTTCCTGTGATCTGCCGTATCTGCCGGTTGAGGAAGTCGAGTCCGTCGTGGATCAAGTCTGGCAGGCCGAGCAACTGCCGCCCAAGGTGCTGGCCGAGTTGACCGCCAACCTTGAGGCCGAACTCTATGCCACACAGGCCAACTTGCGGTCTGAGGTGGCGTCGCTGGATCAGAGGATTGGGCAGATCAAGGCCGAACGGGTTAAGTGGGCAGAGGCCGCGATGAGCCAGGCCGTTCCCGCTGACATCGCTAGTGAGAAGCAGACTGCCTTGGCCGCTGCTCTGCGTGAAGTCGAAGCCCGCCGCAGCATGATCGACCACTCCGTCAAGCAGGGCCGTCTGGCCATCACCGAGGTAACCGATCTCTTGGGTCACTGTGGCGACCTGTACGCAGCCAACGATCCTGACCTGCGCCGCACGATGAACCAGTCCTACTTCGCTCGCATCGACATGGACGACGTGGGTGGGCGCACCACCGTCGCAGCCGCCGAACGGACTGAGGTGTTTGGGATGCTGTGGGAGGTCGGGAGTGGTGAGGCTGCCGCTACGCGCCCCAGACGCTCTGGGGCGGCTCAGGACGGCTCAGGGGTCGCAGGGACGACTCGGGCTGCTGCCACGGCTGTCCCGGCTAGCAGGGTGGCTGTGGTGGCTGCGGGTGGCGGCGGTGATTCAGAGACCGACTCGCACGCGGCGACGGCAGGTGTCGGCAGTGCCGCCGAAGCCACTGACGGCCAGCGTCAACCGGACATCTGCAACGGCGCTGAGGTCGCTGTGTCGCAGGATCGAACCCCGGACACGAGACTCGGCGCCGACAGTGCGGAGGAGCAGCCACTCACACAGCATCTCCGCAGGTCAGACACGCAAAAACGCCCCGTATCTCTACGGGACGTCGTTGCGTTCTCGACTGCTTACGTGTGGAGTTCGAACTTCCGAACTCTGGTGGAGGTGGCGGGAATCGAACCCGCGTCCGATGATGTGGAACCAGGGCTTCTCCGGGCGCAGTCTGCTGCTGCTTTTCTTGGCCCCCGCACTCATGCAGACGAGGTGCGGACGGGCTCAGTCACCTAAAAGTCCCCGCAGCCGTGGTGACAAAGGCTACGGGCAGTGGCTCCCTTGCTGACGCCAGGGACCGGGTCGGAAGCTACCCCGGGCTGACGGACTTCGAAGCTCGCTCAGGCGGCGAGGGCGAAGTCGGTGCTCTTGGAATCGGCACCTATAGGTTACGCGGAGCGTTTACGAGATAACCGCGTGTCCTCGGCCCGCTTCTCCTGGATCGACGACCACCGTCGAAACCGATCACCCCCATGTTCAGTTATCAACTCTGTGCGGCTGGGCGGTCCGCCCAGACAGCCGGTCTAGTCTACCGGCTGCAACGCTGGTCCGTCTCCCCTATTTCGAGCCGTGTCACTCAGCCGCGTCTGCGCAGGGCCCAGCGTGCGGCAAGGACGGCACCGGCGCACCACAGACCCAGCACCACCCAGGACCGGCCGGGCACGGTGAAGTCGTGCCGTGCCAGACCTGCTCGCACCACCTGGGCCATGGGTTCGAGGGGTAGCCAGGTGTGGGCGTGCTGGGCCCACTCGGGCATACGGGACGCGGGGAAGAAGACCGGGGTGAACAGCAGCACCACGAACGACAGCACTTGCGAAACCAGCTGCGCAACAGTCGGGGGCATGAGGCATGCGATGGCGTACCCGATGGCTGCGGCGGTCAGCGACACCACCAGCGCCGCCGGGACGAGCCACCATGTCGGAGCGAACGTCACGTCGAACCGCAACGCCCCGGCGACCACCCCGAACAGCACCCCCGGCAGGGCGATGATCGTCCACACCGCCAGGTCGGCGAACAAGAACAGCTCGCGGGGAACCGGCAGGGTCCGCATCCAGTCCAGGGAGCCTTCGACACGGGCCCGTCCGACGAGCTGGGGTGTCATGACCAGCCCGATGACGATGAGCGACACCGTCGGCGCCCCCGTGGCCAGGTACAACGCCCCGGCGCGGTCAGGCTCGCCCACCAGCAGCCCGTACCCGAGGATCGTCGCGACCGACAGCAGGGCCTGCACGAGCACCAGCAGCGGCACCACCGCGGCGTTACGCCGCAGCTGCCACTGCACCACCAGGCCGAGCTGACGTACGACGCTCACACCAGGAAGCAGGTCAGCGGTGGTCATGGACCGTACGGTACGCCGCACGGCTCGGACCTGTCAGCGGCAGCAGCCTGGGCCGATGCGGTGGTTGCACTCAGCCGCGTCGACGCAACGCCCAACGGGCAGCGAGCACAGAGGCGGCGCACCACGCGGCTAGCACCACCCACGAACGGCCGGGCACGGTGAAGTCGCCGGGGGCGAGCCCGGCACGTATCACCTGGGCCATCGGTTCGATCGGGAGCCAGGCGTGGGTCTCCTGCGCCCACTGCGGCATCCGGTCCGCCGGGAAGCTGATGGGGGTGAACAGCAGCACGACGAACACCAGCACCTGCGACATCAGCTGGGCGACGACGGGCGACATCACGCACGCGATGGCGTAGCCGACAGCTGCTGCGGTCAACGAGACCGCCAGGGCCACCGGGACCACCCACCACACGGGAGCGAGCTCCACGTCGAACCGCAAGGCTCCGACGACCAGGCCGAACACCACCCCGGGCAGGGCGATCACCGTCCAGACCACCAGGTCGGCCAGCAAGAAGACCTCGCGGGGAACCGGCAGGGTGCGCATCCAGTCCAAGGAGCCCTCGGCGCGGGCCTGTCCGACGAACTGCGGTGTGGCGACGAGCCCGACGCTGATGAGCGCGATCACTGGTGCGCCGGTCACCAGGTACAGCGCGGTCGCACGGTCAGGGTGGCCGATGAGCAACCCGAACCCGACGATCGTCGCCACCGGGATGAGCAGCTGGATGAGCAGGAACAACGGCAGGTTGCGGACCTGGCGGCGTGTCTGCCACTGGACCATCAGGCCCAGCTGGCGCCAGGACGCGGGTGCGGCCAGAGCGGTCATGGCACGGCCTCCGGTTCGACGAGGGCGATGTATACGTCTTCCAGGGACGCGGGGGTCAGTGCGTACCGCTCGATCTGCCCGGCGGCGAGCGCTTCGCCTGCCCAGGCGACGACCGCTGCCGCCTCGTCGACCGGGACCTCGGCGGTGGCCCGGCCTTGGCCGTGGTCGGTCACGACCAGAGCCACGGGCCACGGTGGCGGGCCTGCGGGGACGAGGTCGACCTCCAAGGTGAGCGTGCCGGAGCGGGACTGGGTGAGCGCGGCGGGGGTGTCGTCGGCCAGGACCACTCCCCTGTCGAGCACCACCAGACGGTCCACGACCCGCTCAGCCTCGCGGACGTTATGGGTGACCAGCAGCACACCAGCACCGTCGTCGGCCAGGGCGCGGATCTGGCGCCACAGCAGTCGTCGGCGCACAGGGTCGACGTCGTTGGTCGGTTCGTCGAGCACCACGAGGCGGCCAGGAGCCACAGCGGCCATGGCGAAAGCCGTGAGGCGGGCCACTCCCCCGGAGACTTTCTCCGCTGGGGTGCCAGCCCACTCACCAAGGTCCAGGGCTTCGATGAGGTGCGCGGTGCGGGTGCGGACCGCGTCGGTCTGCCCGCCGCGGATCCGCCCGACGAGCTCGATGGCTGTGCGGGGTGTCAACCCGGTGATCGGAACGTTGGCTTGGGCTTGGACGCTGACCAGCCGTCGGGCGTCGTCGGGGTGGGCGACGGCGTCGGTCCCGGCGAGCATGATCGTCCCAGCGTCGGGCCGCAACAGCCCCACCACCTGGTTGACCAGCGTGGACTTACCCGCCCCGTTGTGCCCGAGCAGCCCCACGACCTGCCCTGCCCCTACGTCCAGGTCGACCCCGGCGTTGGCGTGGACCGTCCGCGAGCCTCGCCCGAACTTCTTGTGCAACCCTCGCACCTGCAGGACCTCGTCCACACCGTCCTCCTTCGCTCAGCGACAGACCGAACGGTACGCCACATACCGCTTGGTATGCAACTCGTGGGTGCCGGTGGGCTGCGGAACAGGTGGGCCGGAGTCGATGTCCTGGCCAACAGGGTGGTGGAAGGCTCGTACCGATCGGTACCTGCGTCAAGATACCAGGTGAAATGTAGACTCAGGCCTATGGCGACCAAACGAGACGACGACGAGCTGGGCTCAGCCACCCGGGCGCTGTCAGCAGCTGTCGTGGCGCTCACCCGCGTCGTCGGCCAAGGGGTGACCGAAGCGGGCCGGGAGGTCGGCGACGACCTCGTCGCAGCATTGCGCTCCGCCTCCCAGGACCTGTCCGAGGCGTCGGCGAAGGCCGCTGGCCAACAAGCTCGCCGTCGTGCCAAACGCGCCGACTCGCAGGACAAGCGCCAGGCCCGAGCAGCGACGACCCGCGCCCAGCTGATCGCCGCCGCAGCCACAGTGTTCGCCGAGAAAGGGTACGAGGGGTCGTCGGTCGGTGACGTCGCCGCTGAGGCTGGCTACACCAAAGGCGCGGTCTACGCACACTTCGCCAGCAAAGAAGACCTGCTGCTCGGCATCGTCGAGATGATGGCCTGCCAGGACGAGGCAGTCTTCGCCGACCGCCCAGCCGTACGCGACCTGCTGTGCCCCGCCAGCGACGACCCCGAGACCTTGCGCCGCACCCTGCTCGCCATGGAGGTCTACACCTACGCCGTGCGCCACCCCGACGCGCAACCCCACCTGGCTCCCCTCGTCGCCACCACCTGGGACCGCACCGCCGAGATCCTCGCCGCGACCCGCCCCGGCCCACCAGAACCCACCCAGGACGACCGCGACCTAGCCCTGGCCCTGCTCGCCGTGCAGACCTTCGCCCAGATCTTCGGCCCGGTCCTGGGCGACGACACCGCCCAGGAGTCGGCGGCGCGCACCATCGACCGCCTCCTCGCCGACTGACAGACGCAGGTCAAAGGTCGCGTCGTTCTCGCATGGAGCGTTCGGCTTCGAGGTTGTCCTGGCGTTCGCGCAGGGCCTGGCGTTTGTCCCACTCGCGTTTGCCCCGGGCCAGGGCGATCTCCACCTTGGCCCGTCCGTCGAGGAAGTACAGGGCCAGCGGCACGATCGTCTGGCCTTTGTCCTGGACGCGCTGGCCGAGCCGGTCGATCTCGGCCCTGTGCAGCAACAGCTTGCGTTTGCGGCGCGGGGCGTGGTTCGTCCACGTGCCCTGCGCGTACTCAGGGATATGCACCCCGTGCAACCACGCCTCCCCGTCAGTCACCTCGCACCACGAGTCGGTGAGGCTCGCCCGCCCCGCCCGCAGCGCCTTGACCTCGGTACCCGTGAGCACAACCCCCGCCTCGAACACGTCCTCGATGGTGTAGTCGTGCCGTGCCTTGCGGTTCTGGGCGACGACGACCCGCCCTGTCGGCTTCGCCACAGCTCCTCCTCCCATGCAATACGTCGTACTTCGCCGTTGACAACTTCTACCACCGTCTCACCCAGCGAGTCGGTGATCCTGCTAGCCAGAGCCTCAAGGTGCGAGGTGACGACGACCCGTCCGGCCTGGCTCGCCACAGCTCCTCCACCCAGGGACACCGGCCGACCAGCCTACCTGCCCCGACCCACCTCGTCGCCACGATATGCGGGTGTTGACTTCCAGTCGCTCGTCTAATATAGTCGATGAGACAAGAATATTGGCTTCGGATACTGGAGCAGACCCATGAGTGACGAGAACGACCAGTCGGGTGCGCGCAGCGCGAACCCCGGGCGACGCTGCACGCATAGGACGTGACCGTCGGCACCGGCTGCGCAAAGGCTGGGAGAGCATGAAAGACGACGTCATGCTCACCGCGGTGCGCGCCAAGGTCGCGCAGCACGCAGACGTCCGCGAGGCACTGGTGTCGACCGGAGACGCCCTGATCGTCGAGCACACCGCGAACGACGACTACTGGGGCGACGGAGGAGACGGGTCAGGCAAGAACCGGCTCGGCAAAATCTGGATGAAAGTAAGAAGCGAGATGACCACACGCACGACCGCCTCAGACTGATGCCCACACACGCTGAAGCAGATCGTCGAGCACTTCACACCCGAGCACCGCCACGACGAGTTCGACGACTGAAGTCCCAGCGGCCCACAATAGAGGGCATGAGACCGTCTCCACACCGGCCGGTCGGGTATTCCTCAGTCGCCGCGGAGATAGATCTCGACGCGATCACTGGC
>WRET01000067.1 GCA_009779195.1 Micrococcales bacterium | reverse complement strand
GGCCCGACCCTGAGCTTCCGCGGGATCGACAACGCGAACTACTACCGCCTGGTCGACTCGGACCGGTCGCACTACTTCGACACGACCGGGACGGGTAACTCGTTGCTCATGCGGTCCCCTCACGTGCTGCAGCTCATCATGGACTCGCTGCGCTACTGGGTGACCGAGATGCACGTCGACGGGTTCCGGTTCGACCTCGCCGCGACCCTGGCCCGGCAGTTCCACGAGGTGGACAGGCTCTCGGCGTTCTTCGACCTCGTGCAGCAAGACCCGGTCGTCTCGCAGGTCAAGCTCATCGCCGAACCGTGGGACCTGGGCGACGGCGGCTACCAGGTCGGCGGGTTCCCGCCCCTGTGGACCGAGTGGAACGGCAAGTACCGCGACACGGTGCGCGACTTCTGGAGGTCGTCGCCCTCGACGCTCGGGGAGTTCGCCAGCCGGCTCAGCGGTTCGTCTGACCTGTACGCGCACACCGGACGGCGCCCGTCAGCCAGTATCAACTTCGTCACCGCGCACGACGGTTTCACCTTGCGTGACCTCGTCAGCTACAACGACAAGCACAACATGGCCAACGGCGAGGACAACCGCGACGGAGAAAGCCACAACCGGTCGTGGAACTGCGGAACCGAAGGCCCCACCGACGACGTGGAGATCACCGCCCTGCGCGCCCGGCAACAACGCAACTTCCTGGCCACGCTGCTGCTGTCCCAAGGTGTGCCCATGATCGCCCACGGCGACGAGATGGGCCGTACCCAAGACGGCAACAACAACGTGTACTGCCAAGACAACCCCGTCTCATGGGTGGACTGGGAGCTGGGCTCACGGCGTACGGCGCTGCTGGAGTTCGCCCGCCACGTCGTGGGGGTGCGCGCCGCCCACCCGGTGTTCCGCCGCCGCCGGTTCTTCGCAGGGTCGGCCGAGCACGGCGGGGAGTCCGCCCTCGGCGACGTCGTGTGGCTCCAGGCCGACGGCGAGCACATGGAAGACTCCGCCTGGTCCGGCGACGAGGCCCGCATGGTGCAGGTGTTCCTCAACGGCGACGCCATCGCCGAACCAGACGCCCGCGGCCAACGGATCGTCGACGACTCGTTCTTGATGCTGTTCAACGGCAGCTACGAACAGCTTGCGTTCACGTTGCCCGCCGCCGACTACGGCAAGACCTGGACCGTCGTGTTCGACACTGCCGACGTGCACCTGGCTGGCCACGACTACCAGGCCCGGAACCTGCTGGTGCTCGAGCACCGCTCAGTGGTCCTGCTCACCCGTCCACCCACGCGACCACGCGCCGCCGAGCTGGTCACCGCCGCCGAGCTGACCGGAACGATCCCCAGACCGTTACGCACCCAGCCCCCACCGAGCGCTCCCACACCGGCCAGCCGCCCCAAACCCCGCACGTGACAGCGGTGCACACCCACGTGGACGGTCGGCGCCCAGCCCCAGACCGTCCGGTCCCAGTCTCGACCTACCGGCTCCAGCTCGGCCCTGACCTGCGGTTCGACGATGTGGTCGCACGGTTGCCGTACTACGCGGCCTTGGGCGTGACCCACCTGTACCTGTCCCCCGTGCTGCGTGCCGCCCCCGGTTCGACCCACGGATACGACGTCATCGCCCATGACGAGATCTCCGACGTCCTCGGTGGCTACGACGGGTTGGTCCACCTGTCGGCGGCAGCGCACGAGCGCGGCCTGGGCCTGGTCCTCGACATCGTCCCCAACCACATGGCCATCCCCACTCCCGCCTGGCACAACACCGCTTTTTGGTCAGTCCTGGCCGAGGGGCCTTCGTCTGGCTACGCCCGCTGGTTCGACATCGACTGGTCCGCTGGCGACGGCGTCCTCGTCCCGGTCTTGGCCCACCGCCTGGGAACAGTCCTGGCCCGCGGCGAGCTCCACCTCGACCTCGCCACCACCGCGTCGCCTGGTGCGCCCGGCCAACGCCCAGCCACGACGGGCGGGCCGAGGTCTGCTGTCCTGCGCTATGGCAAGCACGTCTTTCCCGTGCGCCCCGGCACCGAAGACCTCCCCCTGACCGAGCTCTTGCGTGTCCAGCACTACCGGTTGGCCTACTGGCAGGTCGCCGACGAAGAGCTCAACTACCGCCGGTTCTTCGACATCACCACGCTGGTCGCCTTGCGCGTCGAAGACCCCGTCGTCTTCTCGGCCACCCACGACCTGGTGTGCCGCCTGGTGCGCGACGGCATCGTCGACGGGCTACGCGTCGACCACCCTGACGGCCTGGCCGACCCGGTCACCTACTTCGAACGCCTGCACGTGGCGACCGGCGGTGCGTGGGTGGTCGCCGAGAAGATCCTCGCAGGTGAAGAAACCCTGCCCGACGACTGGGTGTGCGCCGGGACCACCGGCTACGACACGGCCTGGCGGGTCCAGCAGACCTTCGTCGACCCCGCAGGCGCCGACGACCTGGGAGCGCTGGCCCACGAGCTGGCCGGCGACCGGTCCGACAGCTACGAGACGCTGGTCACCGAGGCCAAACGCCAAGTCGTCGACAGCGGGTTGCGCACAGAGGTCCGCCGTCTGACGCAGCTGGCCGTGGGCATCTGCCACGACGACCTGCGCCTGCACGACCACACCTCCCGTGCCCTGCACGACTGCTTCGCCGGGCTCCTGGCCGCCATGGACCGCTACCGCGCGTACGTCCGCCCGCACGGTGCTACGTCGCCGGAGTCGGTCGTCGTCATGGAACGCGCCGCCGCACTGGCCCGCACCTGGCTGGACCCTGACCGCCACGAGACGCTCACCACACTGGTGGACCTGCTGCTGGGCCGCTGCGTGGGCACCGGGTGCCTGGCCGACCCGCGACGGGACGAGCTCGTGGTCCGCTTCGGCCAGACCTGTGCCGCCGTCGAGGCCAAAGGCGTGGAAGACACCACGTTTTATCGCTGGACCCAGCTGGTCGGTCTGTGCGAGGTCGGCGCCGACCCGGCGCGTTTCGCCGTGGCACCTGCTGAGCTGCTGTCATGGGCACACACCCAGGCCGAGGCGTGGCCCCTGAGGATGACCGGCCTGTCGACGCACGACACGAAACGCTCCGGGGACGTACGGGCGCGCCTGTCGGTGCTGTCCGAGCTGTCCGGCGGGTGGAGCCGACGGGTGCGCGAGCTGCAGCACATCTCGGCGCCGTACCGCTCGGCCCTCGTCGACGGACGTATCGCCAACCTCACCTGGCAGACCCTCGCCGCGACCTGGTCCGACGACGGCCCGATCGCCGACGCCCGCCTCGAGGCGTACCTCACCAAAGCCATGCGTGAGGCCAAAACCGCCACCACCTGGGCCAACCCGGTGCGCGCCTACGAAGACGCCGTCCTCGGGTGGGCCCGCGACGCGGTCGCCGACCCGGCAGTGGTATCCCTCCTGACCGCCTGGCACGACGAGACCCGCCCCCACGTGCGTGCCACGACCCTGGGCCAAAAACTCGTCCAGCTCACCCTTCCCGGCGTGGCCGACACCTACCAGGGCACCGAAGACCTCACCATCACTCTCGTCGACCCCGACAACCGCCGCCCGGTCGACACCGACGTGTTGGCCGCCCGCCTGGCCCACCTCGACACCGGCGCACCACCCACCACCCTGGGCGACGAAAAACTCCTGGTCACCTCGCGCACCCTGCGCACCCGCCGAGCTCTCGCCGACGTCTTCACCGGCCCCGGCGCCGGTATCACCCCCCTGGCCCGCTCGTCCGACAGCACCCTGGCCTACGCCCGCACCACACCCGACCCCTCCCCTGGGGTCCGCGTCGTCGTCCTGGCGACCCGTCTGTCTGCCGCCTTGGACCGCCTAGGAGGCTGGTCCGACCACACCGTCACCCTCCCCAACACCCCCTGGTACGACGTCTTCACCGGCACCACCCACCCCGGCGGCCCCCGCCGCGTCGCCGAACTCCTGACCACCTTGCCCGTGGCCCTCCTCGTCCACCCCGACGACCACAGACCCGCATGACGAGAGCGGACTGGTCTCGTGAGGCGACTTCCGCCGTCCGCCAACTCCCAGAGGCAGTGGCTTGCGCCACCAAGAGCCCGACAGAACATGCAGGCACACCGATGTGAACCACGGCCCTATGCCCGTCGCTCCAGCGAACCGGGGTCTAGGCGGACGGTTGCGCAACGGGCGAGACGGTGGGGACGGTTCCGACTGTCTCGTGGGGCTCCGCCAGCGGCGGAGATCCTGACGAGACTGCGGAACCGTCCCCACCGTCTCGCCCCCCAGGGTGCAAGAGTCCGCAAGTCAGTCGAACCCCCGCCACCCCCAGGCCGGGACTATCCTTGCGGATGTGGCATCTGTGCACCAGGCGCCTGGTCGGCTGGTCGACCGTGTTCCCCACGTGCCTGCCGACCGGTTGGTCGCCCAGCTGGAGCCGCCGCGCCACTTCGCGACGGCGTCGTTCGAGTCGTACCACGCGGACAAGGCGCACCCGTCGCAGGCCGCCGCCCGGGCACGGTTGCGCGAGATCGCCTACCAGCTGGTCCGTCCAGCGAACCGGGGCCTGCGCGGACGGTTGCGCAAGGCCGTGCCTCCTGCGGTGTACCTCGACGGTGGGTTCGGGGTGGGCAAAACCCACCTGCTGGCGTCCCTGACCCACCAGGTGGGCGACGCCGAGACCGCCTACGGGACGTTCGTGGAGTTCACCCACCTCGTCGGGGCGCTGGGGTTCGCCCCGACCGTCGACGCGCTCGCCAAACACCGCCTGGTCGCTATCGACGAGTTCGAGCTGGACGACCCGGGCGACACCCTGCTGGTCACCCGTCTCGTGCGCGAGCTGGCCGACCGTGGGGTGGGCGTCGCCGCCACGTCCAACACCCTGCCCGAGTCGCTGGGCGAGGGCCGTTTCGCCGCCGAGGACTTCATCCGCGAGATCCAGGCCCTGGCCGACCGTTTCGAAGTCCTGCGTATCGACGGCAAGGACTACCGCCACCGCGAGGTGCGCACCGACGAACCACCCCTGCCCGACGAGGTCGTGGCTGCCACCGTCGCCGACCACCACGGTGCCACCCTCGACGATTTCGAGGCCCTCGGTGACCACCTGGCCACCGTCCACCCGTCACGTTACGGCGCCCTGCTCGACGGTGTCACCCTCGTCGGCCTCACCGCCGTCGGCCCTGTCGGCGACCAAGCCCGCGCCCTGCGCCTGGTCGTCCTCGTCGACCGTCTCTACGACCGCGACGTCCCCGTCCTCCTCGGCGGAACCGGCGAGCACGACCTGTTCACCCCCGAGATGCTCCGCGGCGGCTACCGCAAGAAGTACTTCCGCGCCCTGTCCCGCCTCGGCGCACTCGCCGCCGACGGCGCCGCCCTCGTCGCGACGACGTGAACGACGTCCTCCCGCGACTGGTGAGTTCGATATTTTGGCGTTGATTTCGACAGTTTATCTGTCGAGCTCAACGCCAAAATATCGAACTCAAAATGACTGCCGGGGCACGGGTGATGGATTAGTGGGTCAGGTAGGGCCGGGGGAACAGCGGGAGGCCCGGCGGGAGCACCTGTGTGACCCGACGGACGAGGCGGGCGGGGTCGCGCAGGTCCTTGCGGGTCAGACGGATGATCCGCCAGCCTTGGGCTTCGATCGCCTCGTGGCGTTCCTTCTCACGCAAGAACGCGCGAGGGTTGCTGTACTTCTCCTGGCCGTCGTACTCGATGAGTACTCTCCACTGTGGGTACCCCAGGTCGGCCCAGTACACGCCGTGGTCGGTGTCGACCTGGACCTGGGTCTGGGGGACGGGCAGCCCCGCGGCGAGCAGGTGGAACCGCGCGGAGGACTCGGCGCCGGCGTCGGCCAGACACGTGACGGCCCGAGCGCGCACGCGCCCGCGCCCAGTGGCGAGCAGGGTCTGGATGCGGGACGGATCAGCGCCCGCCCGGAGCGCCCCATCAGCAATGACCAGGGCGCCTAGCGGTGGAAACGTGCGCAGACAGTCGGCCGCTGTCAGGCAGAGCCCAGTCACCGAAATGTCGTTGACGATCGCCTGGTCCTCAGGCTCCACGCGTTTGACATGCCGGAAGACCGATGCGTCGGCCTTCGACGACGGTCGGGTGAGCTGGTAAAGATGGGATGTCTCGGGTGGCTCCCGCAACGGCAGGCCCCACAGCAGAGCGGCTGACTCATGGCTGAACCAGTGCACACCCGCAGTCCGACGCTGCACCGCGACGATCCGCGCAAGCGCCTGTTGTGACGCCGTGGCGTCGCGACCCAGGTACGCACCACGAGTCACCCGCTCCCACTGGTTGCTGCGGACCCGCTCAGCAACGAACCACGGCGGGTGGTCCTGGGCAAAGAACACGGTGGGCAGAGGCGGCGGTTCGGGCCGCGGAGCCTGTGGTCGAATCGACATACCACGACTCTGGCACCCCAAGCAACGCCGGGGCCGCATCCTGCCGAATCTGTGGACAACCCTGTCGGCGGCCTGTCTGGGGACGGTTCGCGGGACGCCTGGATCCCGACGATGTCAGTATTCCGAGTTCGATGTTTTGGTGGTGGTGTCGACAGTTTAAATGTCGAATTCACCACCAAAATATCGAACTCGATTGACAACTACTTGTTGGGGCACGGGAAGGGGCCAGGCGAAGAACTGGGTGATGAAGGTGACGTGGCCACGGCGCCGCCACGGTCGACGGACGCCTCACGCGGTGGTGTCCCGGTGCGCGCCCAGCCGGCCAGCGGCGTGCTGGCCCCAGCGAAGGCAAGAGATCCCATGATTGAGGGGAATGTGGGATGCCGCTTGTCAAGTCGCAGGTGTGGCTGACAGGATCGCGGCATGTCAACGTGGCAGACGGCATCCTTGTCAGGGACGGCAGAACGGGCGGACGGGTTGGTGGGGCGCAAGGACGTGCGCGAACGGGTCCTCGACGTCGCGCAGGATCTGGTCGACGCCCGGGGGCTGACGGTGGGCCTGGGGCACCTGAGCTTTGAGGAGGTCATCACCAAGGCGGAGGTCTCGCGGACCACGGCGTACCGGGTGTGGCCGCGCAAGGAACGGTTCCTCGAAGACCTCCTGCGGCGTCTGGCCGACACCTGCAGCCCGTGCTACGGGGATGTCGACCAAGAGTCGACCGGTGTGGCCCTCGCCGCGTTGCGGGAGTTCGTCGACGACCTGCGCACGGCTACGGGGCGCAAGATCGCCTTGGTCGAGCTGTGCAGGGTTATTGGCGACCAGAGTTTTCAAGACATGCGGACGTCGCCGAAGTGGACGACCTATGTGGCGCTCATAGCCACGATGCGGTCGCTGGAGGACGAGGCCCTGGCCCGAGAGCTGCGTGAGCGGATGCGGCACGTCGAGGACGAGGCGGCAACGTACGTGGCAGCCGCAGCCCACCACATCGCAGGGCTGACGGGATTCCGGTTGCGGAAGATAGCCGGAGGCTATTCGACGTTGGCGCACCTGGGTGCCGCCGCCATGGAAGGGATGCTCCTCCTGGCCGATATCCGCCCGACGATCCCCGAAGCCACCGCGCGCATCGACCCCTTCGGGACCGGGCGGTTCGCAGAGTGGTCACTGCCTGCCATCGCCTACACCAGCGCCATGATCGGCGTGCTCGAACCAGATCCCGACTTCAGCTGGGAAGAGACCTGCGCGATACTGCGCCAACAGGACGCCTGCACGCTCGGCGAGTGACCGCGCAGCTCGCGACCGAGCACCTCCGGGTCGCCGGTCTCCAGGTCGAGCTGCTGGCCGAGGCGTTCGGAGATCTCGCGGGCCTGCGGACCCCATGAAGCGCGGGCTGGAGCGGCGAGCTCTTCGTACGGGCGGGTGGTCACGACTGCCTCCGATCGTCTCGCTCGCGTCGCGTGTTATCTCTGCCGTTGGACACCCTAGACTGGCGGCGAGAGCGGTCCCGAACTGGAAGGTAGTGGCGTGAGCATCAAGGTTGTCGCTGAGACGTTTGTCCGAGCCGACGCTGTCGACGAGTTCCTGGCCGTTGCGGCACAGCTGCGTGACCTCACGCACGAGAAGGACTTGGGGTGCGTGGCTTACGACCTGTTCCGCGACACGGCGGACCCGCTGCACCTGACGATGATCGAGGAGTGGGAGAGCAAAGAGGCGCTCGACGCGCATATCGCCAGCGAGCACTTCCAGCGGCTCTTCCCGGGGTTCGGCGAGGCGAGCGAACCTGGCAAACCAGGCGTGATCACCATCTACGAACCCGCGCTGTAGCAGGCGGTCAGAACCCGCTGGCTGTGGCCTTCGGGTAGTACCGGCGGAACTTCACGCGGTACATCTGCGTCACGCCGGTGACGACGTAGCGCCGTCGCAGAGGCCAGTCGGCCAGGTAACGCAGGGGGTGGACCACACGGCCAGCCTTGCGCACCCGGCGCAGACGGTCTTTGAGGGGTTCGTCGTCGAGGTAGCGCAGCAGCAGGCCGAACGGGACGACGCAGTACAACGCCTCACCGGTGGCCCGGACCGTGTCGGTGGACCGGCCCTCGACCAGGTCGGCCACGACCGCCCGCGCGGGGTTCGCCCCGGCAGCGGTGACGTAGTAGTTGTTGCGCCCGATCCGCGGGTTCATCTCGAAGTACACGAACTGGTCGGTGCGTGGGTCGAGCTTGTAGTCGAAGTTGGCGAACCCGACGTAGTCGACCTCGTCGAGGAACCTCGTGGCCGCGTCCATGGCCTCCTCGTACGGCTCGGTGAGGATCGCCGCGGGGTTGCCCAGGGTGCCCGGGTTGTGCTCCTGGAGCAGCACACGGCCTGTGGCCAGCAAGGTGACCTTGCCACGGGTGTCGCGGTAGGCGGTCAGCGAACGCATATGGGTCTCGTCGCCAGGGATGAAGTCCTGGACGAGGTAGGTCCCGTCGTACCCGGCGTCGGCGAGCCGCCCGAGCACGTCGTCCAGCTCGGCGCGTGTGGCCAAGAAGTCGACCTTCTTCTTGCCGGGCATGTGCAGGTCGTTGTACTGCGCCGACGACGCTGGTTTGCCGATCACCGGGAACTCCAGCCCGATATCCAGCCCGCTGACCACCTCGCGACCGCCAGCCCGGCGCAGCGCGGCGATATCCACCGGCACAGTCGTCGGGGTGGGCATACCCAGGTGGGCGCAGGTCTCGGCGAACTTGTCTTTGGAGCACACGTGCTCCAGGGCCTGCGGGCTGCAGAACGGCATGAGGTAGTGCTCACGCAGCGCCTCAGCGTTGGCGACGATGGCTTCGACGTACCAGTCGGCGTTGGTGACCAGCACCAACGTGCGGCCGGGGTTGTCGTCGGCGACCTTGCGCAAGGCACGGACCATCACCGGCGGGTCGGTCAGGTCAGGCACGACGACGTTCGTGACGAACGACGAGGCCTGCACCGCCCGGGTAGCGATGGACGTCAGCGCGATCGCGGGGCACTGGTAGGCCTCGTGGAAGGCCCTGGCCAGGGCATACACCCCGATGTCTCCGCCAACGGCGACAACCAGCATGTCAGAGGTGCTCGGGACCGGGGGCATCGCAGTTCCTCACTGAGCTAGGACGCGGGGGATAATAGCAGCCGTGCTGCCCCGGATGCGACTCACATGAGTCACCCGAACGGTCGCGGCGTGGCTGACGCGGTGCGCGCCGAGTACGTGCGTACGCTGCGAACGTGGCCTGTTTGGACGACGTCCCCGACGAGTTCGTCCGTGCGCTGCGCTCGCTGCGGACGGTACGACCGCGTGCCGAGGTGCTCTTGGACGAGGTGCCTGGCCCGACCCGGATCGCCCCTTTTTCTGCTGCGCTGACCGCTGAGGTCCGCTCGGCGCGGCGGTCCATCACCGCCGACGACCTGGCCTCCGGGCGGTTCGTCGTGCTGTACGACCCCGAAGGCCAGGAGGCGTGGGAAGGATGCTTCCGGCTGGTCACTTTGGTCCGCGCACCTTTGGACCCAGAGGTCGGCACAGACCCGCTGGTCGCAGACGTGGCCTGGAGCTGGTTCACCGACGCGCTGGCCTCGGTCGACGTCGACCCGCACGCCGCCGGGGGCACGGTGACCCGCGTGCTGTCGCAGACCTACGGGTCGTTGTCAGGCCGCGAGGAGCAGACCGAGCTGGAGATCAGGGCTTCGTGGACCGCGATGGACGAGGACCTCAGCCCCCACCTGACCGCGTGGACCCGTCTGCTGTGCACCGCCTCCGGGTTGCCGCCTTTGCCCGAAGGTGTCGTCGCGATCACCCGTACCCACTGACCACTTAGGGGCAACATCTCACCTCCACGGCGTCACAGCCGATGTGAGGGCCGTGACGTTAGAGCCTCTGCAGTCGCCTGCGGTGAGCGGGCGGCAGGCCCCGACCGCACCGGGGACGCGCCCGGTTCCCTCGGCACGCACTTCGCCGGAGCGTGCTCGGACCCCCTCGTGCGTGACGGTCCAGGAGATCGGCAACGGCGAAGGACCGGCACTGTTGTTCGCGCTGCGCCGCAGGGGGGTGCCGCGCATCGTCGTCCTGGCTCGCAGGGCGTCACGCGCAGAGCTGCCGACACTGCTCGGTGGAGGGGTACGCGGCGTCATCGCCGGGCAGGTGCTGTCGTCGTTGGTACGCAACCAGGGTCCGTCGGCCACACCGTCGCTGCCAGAGCTGTCGGCCCGCGAGCTCGGGGTGC
Source organism: Micrococcales bacterium (assembly GCA_009779195.1). Lineage (GTDB taxonomy): Bacteria > Actinomycetota > Actinomycetes > Actinomycetales > Cellulomonadaceae > Cellulomonas. The sequence continues at coordinate 5,930 of WRET01000067.1, read as the reverse complement.
TCAAGCTCGTCGCGGACGGTATGTCGAACCGCCAGATCGGCGAAGAGCTCGGTCTGTCGGCCCTCACTGTCAAGAGCCACCTGGCACGGATATCGCGCAAGCTGGGCACCGGTGACCGCGCGGGCCTGGTCGCGAAGGTCATGCGCGCAGGGATCCTTCCCTGACGCCGATTCGTCCGACCCATGTGTTGACAGCGTGTTGACGACTTTTCTCATGCCTTTCCGGCGTGCCGGTGCACAGCGCACCGCCCTCGGGGACGTAGCGTGACCTGTGTGGTCGCACACAATGACCCAACGGTGGATCCTGCCGACGACCCGGCGGTCGTGCCGCTGCTCGAACCTCACGACGGTGTCCCGCCAGTCGTCACCGACGCCACCGCCCTCGCGACCACTGTCGCAGCGTTCGCCGCCGGGCACGGACCGGTCGCCGTGGACGCCGAACGCGCCAGCGGCTACCGCTACGGGCAGCGTGCCTACCTGGTGCAGATGCGCCGTGCTGGTGCTGGGACGGTCCTGATCGACCCCGTCGCAGTACCAGACCTGTCGTCGCTGTCAGCGGCCCTGTGCGGTACCGAGTGGGTGCTGCACGCCGCCTCCCAAGACCTTGCGTGCCTGGCCGAGGTCGGCCTGGTCCCTGACCAGGTCTTCGACACCGAGCTGGCCGCCCGGCTGCTGGGGTACTCACGGGTCGGCCTGGCCGCTGTCGTCGCCCGGGTGCTGGGCCTGGGCCTGGCCAAAGAACACTCTGCGGTGGACTGGTCCACACGTCCGCTCCCGACCGACTGGCTGCGTTACGCCGCCCTCGACGTCGAGGTCCTCATCGACGTCCGCGACACGATGGCCGACGAGCTCGAAGCCGCGGGCAAGGCCCAGTGGGCCGCCGAAGAGTTCGAGGCCGTGCGCACCGCTGTGCCTGCCCCACCGCGTCCTGACCAGTGGCGCCGCGTCTCCGGCCTGCACGACGTGTCAGGCCGGCGCAACCTTGCCGTGGTCCGCGAGCTGTGGACTGTGCGCGACGCCCAAGGCCAGTCCCGCGACATCGCCCCCGGCCGGGTCCTGCCAGACCGGGCGATCATCGCCGCCGCCCAGGCCCTGCCCCGTTCCACCGCCGAGCTGCGCACCCTGCCCGTCTTCTCCGGCCGTCGCACGTCGCGCCGTGTCGGCCTGTGGCAGGCCGCTATCGACCGCGCCCTGGCCCTGCCCGTCGACCAGCTGCCACCGGTCCACGGCCCCAAGTCCGACGCGCCACCGCCTGTCCGCGGGTGGCGCGACCGCGACCCTGCCGCAGCAGCGCGTATCACCGCCGCCCGTTCTGCCCTGGCGGCCCTGTCCACCGCGCACCAGGTCCCCGTCGAGAACATCCTGGCACCGGACCTGGTCCGTCGTCTGTGCTGGTCTCCCCCGACCCTGGCGACCCCCGCCGCCGTCGCCGAAGCCCTCGCTGCTGGTGGCGCCCGTCCCTGGCAGATCGCCCTGACCACCGACCTGCTCGCCGCTGCCCTGACCCCTTCAAGCAGCGGATAGCCCTGCCCGGCGACGCTGGGGTCGTCTACTGTCCTGCGGCCTCGATACACAGCAAGGACAACGTGAAGACCCCCATCATCGCCTCAGCCGTTTTCGCGTCCGGCTGTTTCGTTCCCGGAGCAGGTGTCTCCCCGCTCGCCTGCACCGCAGCCCATTCGGCGTCGCTGAGAGACTCCACCCACCCGATGACGATGTCAAAGTTCTTCGTGTAGTCGACTTCCCCGACCTGTGACGGCGCGAAACGCTTGAGCCCCTGGTTGTAGTCGATGAACTCTTGCCGCGACATGGTGCTGTCGTCCTGGCCCATGGAACAGTACTGCCTTCCGTCTGGGCCGGTCGCCCACGCCTGGAGCGCTTCGAGCACTTCGGCGCCCTGCTCGTCGCTGCCTGTCCCCTGTGCGTCCGTAGCCGCCTGGGTGGACCCGTCAGTCCCCTCAGCCCCACTGCCAGAACCCGAGCACCCGGTCAGGGCACCCACTGCCAAAAGTGCTGTCCCGACGAGGGCGACGACGGTCGTATGGATGGCGCTCATGTGGTGCTCCTAGCTGCGACGCGTTCTCGCGGGTCATCATGCTACAAGTGCCCACGCACACGTAGCTGCCTGCTCGGGTGCTTGGCACTTCCTTGTGTCAGCACGTGGAGTCATCTTTCGGGGCCAAGAAGGCCAGGACCTGGCCAGCGATGTCGTTGGCACCCAGGTGCAGGTCGACGACCAGCTGTTCGCAGCTGGCGTGGGCGAGGAAGGCGCGTGGCACACCAAAGCTCTGCACCGGGGTGCGCACACCAGCGTGACGGGCCGCACCGCACAGCAGCGAACCAACCCCGCCTTCGACCAGGCCGTCTTCGATGGTGACGACATGGTCGTGCTCGCCTGCGAGCTTGACGAGGGCTTCGGGCACCGGCAGGGGCCAGCGCGGGTCGACGACACTGCACGCCACGTCGTGGGCTGCGAGCAGCTCGGCGACGGCCAGGCCGGTGTGGGCCGTGGAACCCACAGCCACGACGAGCACCCGCGGACCGGTCCCGTCGTGGCGGACCAGGACGTCCACGCCGTCGACCTCGTCGACCGCGGGCAGCGGGTCACCCAGGGGGCCTTTGGGGTAGCGCACGACCGTCGGAGCGTCGTCGGTGTCGACAGCCTGGCGCAAGGCGGCGCGCAGGGTCGGTTCGTCGCGCGGGGCCGCCAGGCGCAGCCCGGGCACCATACCGAGCATCGCCAGGTCCCACATCCCGTTGTGGCTGGCGCCGTCGTCGCCGGTCAACCCTGCACGGTCCAGGACGAACGTGACCCCGGCGCGGTGCAGCGCGACGTCCATGAGCACCTGGTCGAACGCCCGGTTCAAGAACGAGGCGTAGATACACACCACCGGGTGCAACCCTGCGAACGCCATCCCTGCCGCTGAGGTCACGGCGTGCTGCTCGGCGATCCCCACGTCGATGACACGGTCGGGGAACTCCTCGGCGAACCGGGCCAGGCCCACCGGGGCGAGCATCGCAGCGGTGACCGCCACGACATCACCGCGGCGCTGGCCGATGGCGACGATCTCGTCGGCGAACACCGACGTCCAGCCGAACCGGGACGGAGCCAGCGGCAAGCCCGTCTCGGGGTGGATCGGCACCACAGCGTGGAAACGGTCGGCGACGTCACGCTCAGCAGGGCTGTACCCGCGGCCTTTTTCGGTGATGACGTGAACGATCACCGGTCCTTCGAACGCTTTGGCCAAGCCCAGGGCACGTTCGACGGCTGGTTCGTCGTGGCCGTCGACAGGGCCGATGTACTTCAGGCCGAGGTCTTCGAACATCCCCTGCTGGGGGGCGACGACGTCTTTGATGCCTTTCTTCAGGCCGTGCAGCGCGTCGTAGGCCAGCCGCCCGGGGGGGCCTGAGCGCCGCAGCGTCAGCTTGCCCCACTCCATCATCGACTCGTAGCTGCGGGTGGTGCGCATGACGTCCAGGTGCCGGGCGAACCCGCCGATCGTCGGCGCGTAGGACCGTCCGTTGTCGTTGACGACGATCACCATGGGCCGGTTCGCCCCGTCGGCGATGTTGTTCAACGCCTCCCAGGCCATCCCGCCGGTCAGTGCCCCGTCCCCGACGACAGCGACGACAGCGCGGTGCTCGTCGCCAGCCAGCGCCCGGGCGCGGGCTATCCCGTCCACCCACGACAGCGCCGTGGACGCGTGCGAGTTCTCCACCACGTCGTGCTCGGACTCGGCGCGGCTGGGGTACCCAGACAGGCCCCCCTGCTTGCGCAGGCGGGAAAAGTCCGTGCGGCCGGTGAGCAGCTTGTGCACGTACGCCTGGTGCCCAGTGTCGAAGACGATGGTGTCTTTGGGGGACTCGAACACCCGGTGCAAGGCGATGGTCAGCTCGACGACACCGAGGTTCGGCCCCAGGTGCCCGCCGGTGCACGAGACCTGGTCGACCAGGAACGTGCGGATCTCGTCGGCCAGCTCGCTCACCTGGTCAGGGGACAGGTGCCGCACATCTTCTGGTGACGTGATCTGCTCCAGCAGTCCCACAGGTCCTCCTCGTCGTCGGGGCGCAGAGTCACACCACTTTACGGGGCGGACGGGGTGAACCGGCATTCTCGTGCACGATCTGGACTCCTTCACCCGTTCAGCCCTCCCCTCGACGACCAGGTGGAGACACGTGCCGTCCAGCCCACCGCCTGGATCTGTCGGGCGGCTGCGGGTCGGTATCCTCGGAAGGTGCGATTCCTTCCCGGTCACCAGGCCACGACGGACCTGACCTACGGCGACGTCTTCCTCGTCCCCTCACGTTCGCAAGTCTCGTCCCGGTTCGACGTGGACCTGTCCAGCGACGACGGGACCGGCACGACGATCCCCGTCATCGTGGCGAACATGACCGCGGTCGCCGGGCGGCGTATGTCGGAGACGGTCGCCCGCCGCGGAGGGCTGGCGGTCCTGCCCCAAGACGTGCCCGCCGACGTCGTGGCCCGCACCGTCGCATCGATCAAAGCCCGGCACCCGGTGGTGGAGACGTCCACGGTCGTCGACCCGCACGACACGGTGCACGCTGCGCTGACGCTCATCGGAAAACGCAACCACAGGGCGGCGGTGGTGGTCGAAGACGGCCGTCCCGTCGGGGTCGTCACCGAGGCGGACTGCCGCGACGTGGACCGGTTCACGCAGGTCATGGAGATCATGGCCGCCCACCCCACAACCTTGGACCTGTCGGTGCTGGAAGACGGCGGCCGCGCAGGCCTGGAAGAAGCGTTCGAACGCCTGCACACCTCACGGCTGCGCTTCGTGCCGGTGGTACGCCCTGACGGCACGCTCGTGGGGCTGCTCACCCAGGTCGGAGCGCTGCGCTCGTCGATCTACCCCCCCGCGCTGGACGCCCAGGGCCGGCTGAAGGTCGGCGCAGCGATCGGTATCAACGGTGACGTCACCACCAAGGCTGCCGAGCTGCTCGCCGCGCAGATCGACGTGCTCGTCGTCGACACCGCCCACGGCCACCAAGACAAGATGCTCGAAGCGGTCGCCGCCGTGCGGGCGCTGGACCCGCCGGTGCCGCTGGTCGCCGGGAACGTCGTCACAGCGCAGGGCACACGCGACCTGGTCGACGCCGGGGCGGATATCGTCAAGGTCGGTGTCGGACCGGGGGCCATGTGCACCACGCGGATGATGACCGGGGTCGGGCGTCCCCAGTTCTCCGCGGTCGCCGAGTGCGCCGCAGCGGCCCGCGAAGCCGGGGCGAAGGTGTGGGCTGACGGTGGGGTGCGCCACCCGCGTGACGTAGCCCTGGCGCTGGCAGCAGGAGCCTCGCAGGTGATGGTCGGGTCGTGGTTCGCCGGGACCCACGAGTCACCTGGCGACCTGGCGCAGGACGTCGACGGCCGGCTGTACAAAGACTCGTTCGGGATGGCCTCGGCACGCGCGGTCGCGGCCCGCACCCGCGGTGGGTCCCCGTTCGACCGGGCACGCAAAGCCCTGTACGAAGAGGGCATCTCGTCCTCCCGGATGTACCTCGACCCCCGTCGGCCCGGGGTGGAGGACCTGCTGGACTCGATCACCTCTGGGGTGCGCTCGGCAGCGACTTACGTCGGCGCGGCAACCCTGGCCGAGCTGCACGAACGTGCCGTCCTGGGGATCCAGTCAGCAGCAGGTTACGAAGAGGGTCGTCCTCTGCCCGAAGGATGGTCGTCATGACGCTCAAAGCCACAGCCGACCTCGTCGACGAGTTCGGCGAGGCCCTCGCCTCCTGCGACACCCAGATGCGCCAGTTCGGCGCCCGCAAGCATTTCGGTGGTCGGATCGTCACCATCCGCTGCTTCCAGGACAACGGCCTGGTCAAAGCCACCCTCGCCACCCCCGGCGAGGGCCAGGTCCTCGTCGTCGACGGCGGCGGGTCCCTGCACACCGCTCTCATGGGCGACATGAT
>WRET01000066.1 GCA_009779195.1 Micrococcales bacterium | reverse complement strand
TGGTGGTGGTGCTGATGCGGGTGGTGACGGTGGTGATGGTGCGGATGGTCTTGATGCCCTGGAGGGTGCGTGCGGCGCCGGTGAAGGCTCCTAGGCCCGGTACGGGCAGGGCGAAGGACACGGCTATGGCGGTGTAGGTCCCGGCGGTGTAGGCCGCCGAGCAGTAGTTGACCGCGTCGATGTCCAAGGCCCGGCGGATGGTCTTGGTGGTGCCGAAGGTGATGGTGTCGCCGAACCCGGCTGTGGTGTCGGCGGCCACGCGCACGCCGTCCCAGAACGTGTCTTGCCAGTCCAGGCCCAGCGGGTCGGTGTTTTGCAGGGGGTTGGCCCCGGCGTACCCGTAGGGGTCGAAGGTCGTGGCGACCAGGGGGTCGACGGACAAGAACTGGCCGGTGCCCGGGTCGTAGTAGCGTGCGCGCATGTAGACCAGCCCGGACGGGTCGGTGTACTGCCCGGCGTAGGCGAACCGGGTCACCTGCGCGCAACCAGTGCTGGTGGTGCGCCCGTAGGGGTCGTAGTCGCCGTCGCACACCACGGCGCCGTCAGCGCTGGTGACGGTGCGTACTGACCCGACCAGGTCGGTGTGCAGGTACACCATGGTCGTGCCGGCCAGGTCGCCTTGGGCCACGGGTATGTCGTCGGGCCCGTACACGTAGGCGTGCGTGGCGTCGGCCAGCAAGGTCGGCACCGGTGCGGCGGTGTCCCAGGTGTACTGCTCGGTGCTGGTCGTCCCTGCGGTGGTGGTCGTGGTCGCCGAGGTGCGCAGCCCCGAGGCACTGTAGGTGTACGACGTCGTGCCCGCAGGTGTGACCAGGGCGGTCATGCGGTCGGCGGCGTCCCAGGCCATGGTCGTGCTCGTCGTGCCGCCCGGGCCGGTGGCCGTGGCGCTGGTGCGGTTGCCCCGGGCGTCGTAGGCCAACGCCGTGGTCGTGCCCGCGGTGGGGTCTGCCACCTCGGTGACCTGCCCGGCACTGTCGTAAGACAACGTCCGCCCGTCAGGGGTGCCCGTCAGGCGCCCGGCGGTGTCCCACCCGAACGGACCAGCACCAGTGCCGGTGGCCTGGTCCAGCCGCCCCAACGGGTCGTAGGCGTACCCGCTGGCCGTGGTGGTCTGCGCTGCGGGCGGGGACCGGCCCGTCGGCGTCCGGGTCACCACCTGATCGACCAGCTGCCCAGCCGCGTCGAAGCCATACCCCAGCACCAGCAGGTCAGCCCCCACCGGGTCGGTGGTGGTCACCGCGGTGGTCTGCCCGGCAGAGTCGTGGTCGTAGGCCGTGGTGACCGCGTTGGGATAGGTCACCGACGCGACCTGAGCGTCGTCGGTCCACGCCCACCCGTACTGGCCCCCAGCCCAGTCGGTGGCCCCGACCAGCTGCCCGGCCGCGTCGAACGCGTACTCCACAGCGCGCCCACCAGGATATCCCAGCGTCGTGACACGGCCCGCCGCGTCACGGGCGTACGAGACCGGCCCAGCCGCGGAGGTCACCGAGCCGACCAGGCCCGTGGGCGTCCAGGTGTACGACGTGCCGTCAGAGACCGAGACCACCTGGCCCGCCACGTCGTAGACATAAGCCACATCAGGTGTGCTGTCAGGGTAGGTCGTAGACACCAAACGCCCAGCCAGGTCATACCCATACCCAGTCACCGAACCGTCCGGCGCGGTCCGCGAGGTCAGGTCCCCCGCAGCGTCATAACCGTAAGCGGTGACCCTGCCAGCCGCGTCGGTGACCGACACCACCTGGCCCACCGCGTCATAGGCATAAGCAGTGGTCCCCGACGGGTCGGTCATGCTCGTGGTCCGGCCCGCCGCGTCGAGCGCCCACGTCACGTGGGACCCGTCGGCACGGGTCAGGCCAGTGACCCGGTCCGCGGCGTCGTAGGTGGCCGTCACTTGCCGGCCCAACGCGTCAGACACCTTGACCGGTCGGCCCGCGGCGTCGTAGGTCGTGGTCGTGATGCTCCCGTCTGGAGCGGTCGTCTTGGTCAGCCGACCGGCCAGGTCGTAGGCATAGCTGGTCGTGGCACCCGACGGGGTCGACAACGAGGTGGCTTGCCCCGCCTTGTCGTAGACGACCGTCGTCACCCGTCCCAGAGGGTCGCTCATCCCCACCACACGTCCTACGGCGTCGTAGGCCCACGTGGTGGTCGCACCGGTCGGGTCGGTGACAGCCGAGACCTGGCCGTCGGCGTCCCAGACGAACGTGGTCACTGCCCCTGCCGGGTCGGTTGCCGAGGTGATCTGCCCGACTGCATCGTAGGCGGATGTGGTCACCCGGCCTAGCGGGTCGGTGACTGTGACCGGCAAACCGGCGGCGTTGTAGGTCATCGTGGTTGTCGCGCCCATCGGGTCGGTCATGGCCGTCACGCGACCGGCCGCGTCGTGGGCGTAGGTGCTCACTGCCCCGTCGGCGGAGGTGGCCGACACCAGCTGGCCCACCACGTCGTAGGCCGTGGTGGTCACCGCGCCTGTCGGGTCGACCAACGACACCGGGTTGCCGACGGCGTCGTAGCCGTAGGACCAGACCTCGCCCATTGGGTCGGTTACCGACGCCACGGCCCCGTCTGGGTTGAGCGCCACGGTGGTTGTCGCACCGGTTGGGTCGTGCATCCCTGTGAGGTTGCCGCGTGCGTCATAGGTCGCAGACCACACCGCCCCGGTGGGGCTGGTCGCCTTCGTCATGTTCCCCAGCGCGTTGTAGGTCCACGTGGTCGTGGCGCCCGCCGGGTCGGTCATCGACCTGCGGTTCCCCTCGCCGTCGTAGGTCGCCGTCGTGGTCCGACCTACCGGGTCGGTGCTGGAGACCACCTGGTTCGTCGGCCCGTACTGGAACGTCGTGGTCGCGGCGGCAGACGTGCCATATGCCGTGGTCACCTGGGTCAGGCGCCCGTCGGTGTACCACTCGACCGTCACCGAACCTCCAGGGCTGGTGATCGTGGTCTGGCCCGAGGTGTAGGCGAACGTGGTGACGCGCCCCAACGGGTCGGTCTGCGAGGTCACCCGGCCGGCCGAGTCGTACACGTTCTTCGTCACAGCGCCGCCTGGGCCGGTCATCGTCGTGACCCGGTGGCCCGAATACCCGTAACCCAGATGGGTCCCGTCCACCTGGGCCACGTCGAGGAGGTCGCCACCAGCAGAGTAGGTGTACGAAACTGTCCGGCCTGCCGGGTCGCTGACCTGGGCGATGCGTGACCCTGACCACGTCACTGCCAGGGATCGTCCCGCGTCTTCGGTGACCTGCACCAGGTGGTCGCTGGTGTCGTACATCAAGGACACGCCTTGGCCGTTCAGGTCCTCTGTCCGCACCAACCGTCCTGCGGCGTCGAACAAGAACACCTGCTGGGCCCCGCGTACGAACCGGTACGACCCGTCTTCGTTCCTGTCCAAGGTGGCCATCACCCGCAACGGCGCGACGAACCGGCCAGCACCGTCACTGGCGTACCGGACCCTCGACCCGTTCTCCTGGACCACATCCACCCACGGAGCGGTTGTCAGGTCCGGCCCGTCGATAGCGACCAAGCGCATCCCGTAGGCGAACGCCCACCCATAGCCAAGCCCTGCGTCTGTGCCCACCATCTGGGAGCCGTACGTGCGCGACCACAGCAGACCTGGACCGCCATAGGCGTGTCCTTCGCCCTGCCCGTACCGGGCCTAGGAGCCTTCACCGGCGCCGCACGCACCCTCCAGGGCATCAAGACCATCCGCACCATCACCACCGTCACCACCCGCCTCACCACCACCACCACCCGCGCCACCACCAGCATCCGCGGTGCCACGAGCGCCACCGCCCAACGCTGGCGTACCATCGCACCACAACTACGCACCGACACCGGCGCCATCGGCCCACAAACAGGCCGGGGCAGACCAGGCGCAGGAGCGGAAGCGTCGAAGGCCGTAGTTTGGCCACCGAACCGCGGGTTCCACGGGAATCCGACGGTCACCGTACTAAAACCAGGCACGCAAGTAGACCGCTTCGGGACAGGCCGTGGGAGGTTCGTTGCTCCAAACGGGACGCCGGTTGCTCAACGTTCCTTGGCGCCAGGAACAACCGAACGACCATACAGCGTGTTCGAAGTGACGAATAGGCTGGTTGTTAGGAAAGGCCACGCGGAGCCCTGGTTCGGGCAGCCTGGCATGGGAATTCAGTACGAATTACCAGCCAGTGTCAACGACCTTCTCATAGCGGGATACCTCAGGAGGTTGGCATGATGAATGTCGAAGAGCTACAGGACGAGTTGCACAAGCGGAAAGTTCCGGAGACGGTCTACGGCATTGGGTGCGAGCAGGATGAGTCTCACTGCATCGTCGAAGAGAGCGGTTTGTGGCACGTATTCTACAGTGAGCGCGGGTGTCGAACTTTCGAGGAAATCTTCTCCCACGAGCCTGAAGCATGTCGAGAATTTCTGTCTCGCATTCTAGGCGACGAAACAATTATTGCGTGGATGGCACGATAACGTTTGAGGGTGAGGGTCACGGAAACGCGCCCTCCTGCTGCCGACCCCGGCCCGTGACCCCGCACGTTCGGACCGTGACAGCGCCCGTAGCTCCGCACCGTCGGCGCCATGCTCGGATGGCCGTCGTCTACACCGACACCGCCATGGCGAACCATGAACATGGCCACAGGAACCCGTGCCGGCGAACTAGCGACCATGCGCCTGTCCTGTGCAACACCGCGCCGAGTCCTGCGCGTCGTCCTCGACGCGGCGCAACATCAGGTTGTGTTGTCACGTTCGACGTCGCCCATGCCTGTTGTCCGGAGTGAGGGCTCAGAACGTGTCGCAGCACTGGATGGCACGGCGTGCGACAGCATCGACGAGGCGGGTGGGCAGTTCGCTGTCCTGGGTGCGGATGTCGTCGCTGGCGGCGGCCTGCGCAAGAGCCTCTGGTAAGGCTTCGACGAGGGAGCGGGCGCGGGTGCGGACCTGCGCGGCCGGGAGGTGCAGCTCGGTGGCGACCTTCTGCCAGAGGGAACCAGACCGGCTCAACAGGGTGTAGTCACCGCCGAACTTCATTGCCAGGCGCAGTCTGCGCACGTGGGTGTCGCAGTAGGGCAGGGCCGAGGCGATGTCGTACAGCGGGGCGAGCGCAACCTGCGGGCCGGACAGCAGCAGGGCGTAGTTCTTCGCGTGGGCGTCGGTGCCACCGAGCACCCAGTTGACCACGAGTGCGTCGAACAGCTGCCAGACGCCAGCGTCGGTGCGGTCGGCTGGCAGGGTCCTGCGCAGCAGAGCGGCGATATCCGTTGACGACGGACCGCCGTCGGCCTGGTACTTCAGGTCGGGGGCGATGGCGAGTGCCTGGCACATGTCCTCTTGGTGGACGCGGCGCAGCCAGCGCGGACCGGGGGCGCGGTCGAAACGGGTGACGGCGATGGCGCGGACGTCGTCGATGGCCACGACCTGGCTCGTGGCTGTGCGTACGCCCACCGCGGCAGCAGCCTGGAGGCACAGGTGCTCGTTGAGGTCGTGGTCGGGCAGGCCGAACACTGCCGGTTTGAGGATGTGGCTGGTCGCTGCGGCGCCGTGAGGCTCCCCCCAGCGACCCGTCGTCGGGTCGCGGTACAAGGCGGTCTTGCCCTGGGCACCAGACAAGGAGAAGCGGCCGGTGAAGTCCGCGCCGAGCCAGGTGGTGTCGTCGGCGCGCAGGTCCCGCAGACGGTCGGCCAGCTGGGCGTCGCTCAGCCACTCGACGGCGCCGGTACCAGCAACCATAGCGTCGACCCGGTCGGCGGTGACGAACCGGGCGGCACCTGCGCAGTCCTCGCCGACGCTGGTGCCCAGCAGGTCGAACGGTGAGGTTGCCAAGACGCCGAAACGTTGTCCCCATCGTCGGCGGACCGCAGGGTTGTCGGGCAGGAGACCGTCGAGCCACGGTCCGACCACCTGGTGCTTGTGGGTGGGCTGCGACAGGGGCATGGACACGGACAGGCGTGTGGCCTGGGGGTCGACGCGGTATGTCTCGTCGTAGGTGAAGGTCACCTCCCCGCGCGACCTGCGCAGGGTACCGGCGACCTTCTCGTCGCAGATGACCACCAGCTCGTCAGCCATGGGAGTCCTTGGGGGCCAGGTTGGCCAGGTGCTCGTCCAGGTCGACGTAGGTGTACTGAGGGTCTGGTTGCGGGGGGGCGAGGTCGATGCGCAGGTCCAGCGCCGCCAGGACGCGCATGACGACCGCCAGCTCGACGGCCGGGCCTCGCACACCAGTCTCGAACGCGACGAGCCACTTGCGTGAGATCCCGGCACGGTCTGCCAGTGCCTGCTGGGTGAGGCCGAGCTCGTGTCGCCGACCACGGATGGCCGACTGCATGTCGAGAATGCTCAGCACCTGCATGAGACCTCCGGGAGTGTCACCGTACAGTGCCATTCTGCTGATATCACCGTACGGTGTCAATTCGTTGTTGAGATCGTACGGTGACATCGCCCGGGTGCGGCCAACCGATGGCTGGTCTGGTGAGGGCGCGCTCATCGTGTTCGGATCGATGTGCGTCCTCCAGGCCGCTGCGCCGACGGAATCTGGTGGGCCGAGTCGGCGGGGGCTGGCAGGATGACGGGGTGCTGTTGACCTTGACGACGACCCACCGGCCGGCGACGGACCTTGGCTTCTTGCTGTTCAAGCATCCTGGGCGGGTGCAGGAGTTCGTGCGGTCGTTCGGGAACGTGACGGTGTTCTACCCGGAGGCCAGCGACGAGCGGTGCACGGTGGCGGTGCTGCTGGAGGTCGACCCGGTGCGGATGGCACGGTCGGTGGGGCGTGACGCGCCGTGCTTCAGCTTGGGCCAGTACGTCAACGACCGGTCCTATGCAGCGTCGTCGCTGCTGGGGGCGGCGGTTGCTGATGTGTTCAGCACTGCACGGTCCGGGCGTGGGGATAGTCACCAAGAGCTGGCTGACACGGCGATCCCGCTCGAGATCTCGATCCCGGTGCTGCCGTGCCGGGGCGGGCCCGCTGTCGCACGGCGGGTGTTCGAGCCCTTGGGGTGGACGGTCGAGGCTGAACCGATCGTGCTCGACGACCGGCACCCGGACTGGGGGGACTCACGGTATGTGCGGTTGCGGCTCACCGGGACGGTGCGGGTGGCTGACGCGCTCAACCAGCTGTACGTGCTGCTGCCGGTCATGGACGAGTCCAAGCACTACTGGCAGGGCAACGACGAGGTGGACAAGCTGTTGCGCTCAGGGTCGGGGTGGCTGGCGACCCACCCGGACCGCGAGCTCATCACCCGCCGGTACTTGGGACGGTCTGGGCTCGCCCGTGACGCGTTGGTGCGGCTCGCCGAGCTCGGTGACGAGGTGGACGAGGTGTTCGCACCGTCCGACGACGACGACGTCCCGCACCCTGAGCCTGGGTCGACCCCAGATGAACGGCCCGAGCCGTTGAACGCCCGCCGTCACAAGGCGGTGCTGGACGTGCTGCTGGCTCTGGGGGTGCGCACGGTGGTGGACCTGGGTTGCGGGTCGGGGCAGTTCCTGCGGACGCTCGTGGCTGAGTGGTCGTTCACACGCGTCGTCGGCACGGACGTGTCGACCCGGTCGTTGCAGACGGCGGCCCGCCGGTTGCGCCTGGACAAGATGAGCGAACGGCAGGCCGAACGCGTCGAGCTGTTCCAGGGGGCGCTGACCTACACCGACGAGCGCCTGGCAGGTTTCGACGCCGCGGTGCTCATGGAGGTCATCGAGCACATCGACCCTGGGCGTCTGCCCGCGCTCGAACGTGTGGTCTTCGGTGCGGCGCACCCTGGCGCGGTTGTCGTGACCACCCCCAACAGCGAGTACAACCCGGTCTACGAAGGGCTGGACGGGATGCGCCACCCCGACCACCGTTTCGAGTGGACCCGCGACGAGTTCGCCGCGTGGTCCGCACGGGTCGCCGCCGAGCACGGGTACACGGTGCAGCTGCACGGTGTCGGCGACGTGGACGCCGAACGTGGCACCCCGACCCAGATGGCGGTGTTCAGCCATGAGTGAGACAACCGGACGCCAGGTCGCCGTGCCAGCCATGGGTCTGGTGCTTCTCGTGGGGGTTTCTGGCAGCGGCAAGTCGACGTTCGGGGCGCGGCACTTCGCGCCGAGCCAGGTGGTCTCGTCCGACTACTGCCGGGCGTTGGTCGCCGACGACGTCAACGACCAGAGCGCCACCCCGGACGCTTTCGACGTCCTGGGCTACATCGTGGGCGTCCGCCTGCGCCGTGGCCTGCTGACCGTCGTGGACGCGACGAACGTGCAAGCACCGGCCCGGGCGGCGTTGGTCGCCCTGGCCAAGTCCCACGACGTGCTCGTCGACGCGATTGTCCTGGACGTGCCCGAGCCGGTCGCCATCGCACGTAACGCCGCGCGCCCGGACCGCGACATCCCCCCGCGGGCTGTCAACCGGCAGTACCGGGACCTGCGCCGCTCGTCGAAGTCCATGCGCAAAGAGGGTTTCCGTCGTGTGCACGTGCTGAGCGGCACCGAGATCGACACGGCCAGCATCGTCACCGAGAAGTCCTGGAACGACCGGCGCGAGCTGGTCGGACCGTTCGACATCGTCGGTGACGTCCACGGATGCTCCGGCGAGCTGCGCACCCTCTTGACCCGTCTGGGCTGGCAGATGGTCACCGACGACGAGGGCCGCCTGGTCGACGCGGCGCACCCCGAAGGCCGCACAGCAGTGTTCGTCGGCGACCTGGTCGACCGTGGCCCCGACACCCCTGGGGTCCTGCGCCTGGTCATGGGGATGGTCGCCGCTGGTCACGCGCTGTGCGTGTGCGGGAACCACGAGGCCAAGCTCCTCCGGGCGCTCAGAGGAGCGAAAGTGCAGACCACCCACGGTCTGGCTGACTCTTTGGAACAGCTGGCCACCCAGGACGAGGGCTTCCGCGCCGCTGTCGTGCGTTTTCTCGACGGCCTGGTGGGGCATTACGTGCTCGACGGTGGCCGGCTCGTCGTCGCGCACGCCGGGCTCAAAGAGGCGTACCACGGGCGGTCGTCGGGACGGGTCCGTTCGTTCGCGCTCTACGGCGACACCTCAGGTGAGACCGACGAGTACGGCCTGCCGGTGCGCTACCCGTGGGCGCGCGACTACCGCGGGGCCGCCACCGTCGTCTACGGACACACCCCGATCCTGGAGCCGGAGTGGGTCAACAACACCATCTGCTTGGACACCGGGGCCGTCTTCGGCGGGGCGCTCACCGCGCTGCGCTACCCGAGCCGCGAAGTCGAGTCTGTGCCCGCAGCGAAGCAGTACTACGAACCGGTCCGTCCGCTGGCACCACCAGCACCTGACCGCGAACCGACCGCGTTGGCCCTGTCGGACGTGACCGGCACCCGCTGGCTGGTCACCCAGCACGCCGGGAAGGTGAAGGTCCCCGCAGAGAACGCCGCCGCCGCGCTGGAGGTCATGAGCCGGTTCGCCGTCGACCCGCGCTGGCTGGTCTACCTGCCGCCGACGATGTCCCCTGCCCCAGCGTCAGCACGTGACGGGTTCTTGGAGCATCCTGAGCAGGCGTTCGCCGAGTACGCGGCCGCCGGGGTGGACGAGGTCGTGTGCGAAGAAAAGCACATGGGTTCGCGGGCTGTCGCTGTGCTGGCCCGCGACGCCGATGCCGCTGCCCAACGTTTCGGCGTGTCCGACCAGAGCACCGGGGTGGTGTACACGCGCACCGGCCGGGCGTTCTTCGGCGCCGAGTTGGTCGACCGTCTGGGCAGCGCCGTCGCCCCTCTGTTCGACGAGCTGGACAGCGGGTGGCTCGTCCTGGACTGCGAGCTGTTGCCCTGGTCGGCCAAAGCCCTCGGGCTCATCAAAGACCAGTACGCGTCGGTCGGCGCCGCCGCACACGCTGCCCTGCCCGCTGCTGCTGACCTGGTCGCAGCCGCCGCAGCCCGAGGGATGGACGTGACGGCCCTGGCCGAACGTGTGGCGCGCCGCACCGCGAACGCGCAGGCGTACCGCGACGCCTACGACGCGTACGTGCGCCCCACCGACGGCCTCGACGGGGTGAGTGTCGCTCCGTTCCAGGTCCTGGCCGCGCAAGGCCAGACCCTGGCGTTGACCCGCTCGCACCGTTGGCACCTGGAGACCATCGACCGTCTGGTCACGTCCGACCCGTTCCTCACCAGCACCCGCCGCCGGTATGTGCACCTGGCCGACGAAGCCCAGGTCGACGAGGCGACCAGATGGTGGCTGGACCTTACCGCCGCCGGTGGTGAAGGAATGGTCGTCAAACCCCTCGACCCGGTCACCGACGTCGCACGTCGCGTCCAACCTGGTCTGAAAGTCCGCGGCCGAGAGTACCTGCGCATCATCTACGGCCCCGACTACACCGACTCCCTCGACCTCCTGCGCCGACGTTCCCTGGGCCGCAAGAAGAACCTCGCCCTGCGCGAACACGGCCTGGGCATCGAAGCCCTCACCCGCTTCGTCGACAACCAACCCCTGTGGTTGGTGCACCAGATGGTCTTCGCCGTCCTGGCACTGGAGTCTGAGCCCGTCGACCCCCGCCTGTGACAGTGGAGACAGAGGAACCGTCCCCACTGTCTCCACTGTCCCAAACAGAGCCACGCGGTGAGAGTTGATGATGGTCAACTCTCACCGCGTGACTCGGCGAGATAGCAAGTGGGGGGCGCGGGCTTGCTCCCACGCCCCCCACCTGAGCTACGAGAGGCAACGGAGGCTACCGCCGCCAGGACAACTGGCTACACCTCCGCGGCGCGACGGGCACGGACGACCACCAGCACGGCGCCACCTGCGAGAACCAGCAGAGCGACGATGCCGAGGATGCTGAACTTCGCACCGGTCGCAGCCAGGCCGCCGCCGGTCGAGCCGTCGGCCTTCGCACCGGGCTTGCCGTCAGCAGTGTGGCCAGAGCCGGAGCCCGTGCCTGCAGACGGAGAGTGTTTGGTCGACTCAGAGTGTTTGGTCGACTCAGAGTGTTTGTTCGCCGCAGACGGTTTGGCCGACCCAGACGGCCTGGCCGACCCAGACGGTTTGGCCGACCCAGACGGCCTGGCCGACCCAGACGGTTTGGCCGACTCAGCCGGTTTGGTCCCCGCAGACGGCCTGGCCGACTCAGACGGCTTGGCCGACCCAGACGGCCTGGCCGACTCAGACGGTTTGGTCCCCGCAGACGGTTTGGCCGACTCAGACGGCTTGGCCGACGAAGACGGTCTGGCCGACTCAGACGGTTTGGTTGTCGGCTGTGGAGGCGTTGCGGAGGTTCGAGGCGCAGGTGATGCGGCCTTGGTCACCAGGGTTGTGCCAGTCGCATTGAGGGCAGCAGACACGGGAATGAAGAGCATGGTCGTGTAGTTTTGGCTTGCCTGCACGGCGATACCTGCGGCCAAGGCCGAGCCATCGGTGTTCACTTTGTACACCGGGGCGCCGGAGTCACCAGTGAGGATCGTGTCGCCTTCGTCGAGCTTGACAGAAACCTTGCCGTTGGGCAAAGAGCTCACCACGGTGACGGTGCCGCACAGTTCTTTGGCTGACCTCGCTCCTCTCATGCACAGTCGGTCGCCGACCGCCGACGTGGTTTGCCCGACCACCGGTCGCACCAGGGTTGAGGAGACGAAGACCGACGGGCTCACCCCTTCCGGGTTGTCGACGGTGAACACGGCGGCATCGATGCCGTTGGCCTGTGCGTTGGTTGTGACAGTGCCGAGCACGGTGCCGCCCAGTTTGCGGCTCGCGCCGACCGTGCCGCAGTGACCCGCGATGAGGTTCATGTACGTCCCAGCCTTCTGCACCAAGAAGTTGGACGTACAGGCGTCGAGCTGCTTGCCCGCTCTCAAGGGAGCCGAGGAGGCCGTCTCTGCGTCCGCCTTGGCAGCGACTGCGTGCCCAGGGGTCGCCGTCAGAGCGACGTCCGCGACCGCCAGCGTGCCGACCAGAGCCAGCGCTCCGGCCACGGCCAGCGTCTTCGCCACGACGGGCGTTCGCAGCCGTGTACCTCCCACCAGCCGCACATGGGGTGGGTGGTTGTCCGCTGACGGAGTATCTGGGCTGGTCGTGACCATCGACCTCATGAAAATGTCCTTCGGAGAGGTGGCTGTCGTGAGTGACGAACCACCCTAACACGGCATATCGGCCAAACTACCCATGCTTCGGCCCCGTCTGCCGCTCTTCTCAGTCATCCTACGTAAGCTCACGGGCCTCGTTCGGTTGCTCCTACTCGGCCAGCGCTGCTCGGGGCGGCAGGGCCATGAACAGCCCGCACACGAGCACCAGCCACGCACCGGACACCGGGTCGACGACGGCACCGACGACGCCGACAGCGACGAGCGCCCACCCGATGCTGGCAGGAGCGGGGCGGCCGGTCTCGCCGATGAGGTGCTGCACGGCGACGCCGAGGAGAACCATGCAGATCCCCAGGAACGCCCCGCCGTACCACACCACCAGCCGGATCTCGTCGCCCCCGATCGAGGCGACCATCCCGTCCCGCACCATACCGACCACTTGCGACCGTCCGACCACCAAGAACACCACGGTGTGCAGTGCTCCAATACCGACCATGATGTTTCCTGTCCAGCGCCACAGCCGTGTCATTGTCGTGCTCCGTCCTGAATGGGTCGACCTCGCGTCACGCAGAACGTAACGAGGGCGGCCTGAGCCCAGGCTGAGCCGACCTGAGAACCACCTGAGGCGTCAGGCCAGACGCACGACCACAGCTTCCCACCCACGCAGGTGCAGCACCGGACCGTCGAGAACAGTGCCGGGGTGGGTGGTGAGCACGAGCGTCGCCGCGGTGAGGTCCTCACCCAGGTCGACCTGGCGAGCCTTGGCGGTGAGGTTGGCGACGACGAGGAGACGGTCGTCGGCGAGGGTGCGGGTGAAGGCGTAGACGTGCTCGTCGTCGCCCAGCAGCATGTCGAAACGGCCGAGGGCGACAGTGGCGTCCTCGCGGCGCAGGGTGACCAGACGGCGGTAGTGGGACAGGACCGAGTGAGGGTCGTCACGCTGGGCGGCGACGTTGATGGTCGTGTGGTTGGGGTTGACCGGCAGCCACGGGGTGCCGGTGGTGAACCCGGCGTGCTCGCTGGCGTCCCACTGCATGGGGGTACGGGCGTTGTCGCGGCCCATCGCGGCGAGGCTGGCCAGGACCTGGGCCTCGTCGGTGCCTTGGGCGAGGGCTGCGGCCGCGTAGTTGAGCGACTCGATGTCTTGGTAGTCGTCGAGGGACGTGAGGCCGGCGTTGGTCATGCCGAGTTCTTCGCCCTGGTAGACGTACGGGGTCCCACGGTGCAGGTGCAGGACTGTGGCCAGGGCTTTTGCCGACGCTGGTATGCCGTCGCCCCACCGCGAGCAGATCCGCGGCTGGTCGTGGTTGTCCCAGTACAGCGACGTCCAGCCGACGTCGGCGAGCCCGGTCTGCCACCGTCCCAACGTCGCTTTGAGGTCGGTCAGCCGCAGCGTGCGCACGTCGAACTTGCCGCCTGGGCCCCGGTCCAGGCCCATGTGCTCGAAGTCGAACACCATGTCGACCTCGCGCCGGGCCGGGTCGGTGAACACCCGGGCCTGCTCGACAGTGACACCAGGCATCTCCCCCACGGTCAAGAAAACCCCGTCGCGTCCGGCGAACACCTCCTGGTGCATCTGCGCCAAGAACTC
Organism: Micrococcales bacterium; assembly: GCA_009779195.1. Classification (GTDB taxonomy): domain Bacteria; phylum Actinomycetota; class Actinomycetes; order Actinomycetales; family Cellulomonadaceae; genus Cellulomonas. Next base: position 3,100 of record WRET01000066.1, on the reverse strand, counting down.
GTGGATCCGCGGACCAGACACGTAGTACGCCGACCCGTCACCCAGTCCGTCAGCGCGCACCGGTCCGTCGCCGAACGACTGGTCTTTGGAGATGAGGTTGACCACGTCCATGCGGAACCCGTCGACCCCCCGGTCCACCCACCGGTTCATCATGGCATAAACCTCAGCGCGGACCTGCGGGTTCTCCCAGTTCAGGTCCGGTTGCGACGATGCGAACAGGTGCAGGTAGTACTCACCTGTCCCCTCGTCGTACGTCCACGTGGGACCGCCGAAGAACGACCCCCAGTTCGTCGGCTCCGCACCCGGCGTCCCCGGCTCGTGCCCCGCCCGCGCCGGACGCCACACGTACCAGTCGCGCCGCCGGTCCTCCCGCGAGGCCCGCGACGATGCGAACCACGGGTGCTCGTCCGACGTGTGGTTGACCACCAGGTCCATGACCAGCCGTATCCCGCGGTCGTGCAGCGCCCCCACCAGCTCGTCGAAGTCGGCCATGGTCCCGAACACCGGGTCGATGTCGTCGTAGTCGCTGATGTCGTACCCGTTGTCGACCTGCGGCGAGGCGTACACCGGCGACAACCACACCGCCCCGACTCCCAGGTCGGCCAGATGGTCCACGTGCGCTGTGATCCCTCGCAGGTCCCCTACCCCGTCACCGTCCGAATCCGCGAACGACCGCGGGTACACCTGGTACACCACCGCCCGCGTCCACCACGGCGCGTCCTCAACAGTCCAACCCACCGGACAATCCTGGCAGGGGATGCAGAGATCGTCCTGCGCGGCACCAGACCACGGCTGGTGTCACGGGGACGCTGGGGCGACCTCGGGAAGGAAGAGCCACGCGCCGAATGCCCCGGCGGCGAGGGTGAACAGGGCGAAGAGGAAGAGCCAGAAACCTGCCGGGATGCGGGTGAGGCGGGCAATCTGGCCTGGGTCGGAGTTGTCTTTGCCACGTTGGCGGCCGCGGGTGATGACAAGCTCGAGGACTGCACGGGGGGCTCCGAGGAGGAGGAGCCACGTCACCAGGTACGCAACGCCGACCTGGAGGTTGGTGGGGGCCCAACCAGTGACGGCGACGAGGACGGCCGCGCTGGCCACGACCGCCCACAGGCCGTAGAGGTTGCGGATCTGGAGCAGGACCAAGGCAAGCACGACCAGGAGCGCCCACAAGGTGCCGACGGCGTACCCGCGGGAGAGCAGGGCTGCGGCACCGACCCCGACGAGCGCAGGGGCTGGGTACCCGGCCAGGAGCGTGAACACCAGGCCAGGGCCTTTGGCGCGTCCCCATGAAGTGGTCAGGCCGGAGGTGTCGGTGTGGACCTTGATACCGGCCAGACGACGGCCGGACAGCACCGCGACGGTGGCGTGCCCGGCCTCGTGGACGATCGTGACCAGGTGGCGCACCACATGCCACACCGCCGGCACCATCAAGGCGGCGAGCACCAGCACACCGCTGCCCCACACCAACGCCGGCTCAGGCACAGGCTGGACGGTGGTCGCGGTGTTCCACATACGGGTCAACCAGTCCACAGTGACATCACACCACAGCCTGGACGGCGCAGGGGACGGTTCCTAATGTCTTGCCTGGTCAGAGGCAAGACACTGGCGTGGAGAGGACGGTGGGGACGGTTCCTTGTGTCTCGGGATGGACAGGCAGGCCCTGCGCTCTGAACCGGCTGGTCCTGCCAGGGCACCTTCTCTGACCAGGCAAGACATTAGGAACCGTCCCCATTGTCTTAGGTGGGCGGGCCGCTTCCTGACATGGTCGTGGCCCGGGCCATCTCGGCGGCGAGGGCGGCGGTGAGCATGTGCTGCAGGCCGGTCACGTCGTAGCCCTCCAGGCGGGCGAGGTACTCGGCGCGGCGTGAGACGTGGATGATCGCGGGGCGGCCGAAGCGACGGATGGTCTGGTAGGCGATGACGGCACGGCCGACGCGGCCGTTGCCGTCGGTGAACGGGTGGATCCGTTCGAAGTCGATGTGGGTGCGGGCGACGGCTTCGAGCAGGGGGTGGCCGTCGAGGTTGGCGGTCTGCCACTCGGCCTGGTCAGCCCACTGCATCATGGCGTGCGCAACCCTCGACGGCGGGGTCGGTTCGAAGCTGGCGCCGCTGATGGTGTTCGACGACGTCTTGTACTCGCCACGGTCGAAGACCAGGTGGTCCATGAGCACCGCGTGCAGGTCGCACACCAGGGACGTGGACAACGGCTCGTCGTCGGCGACAGCAGCCAAGACGCGCAGCAACCCCTTGCGGTGGTTGACCACCTCATACAGCTCGCGCAGCTGCGGGGCGCTGGCGGGCGTCCGCTCGTCGACCAGGAGCGTCAAGGTCTCGTGCAAAGTCAGGGTGTTGCCCTCGATGGCGGCGGAGTTGTGCGCCAGGCGCACCAGCACGTCCTCGGCGTACCGGGGGCCGAGGATGCCGGTCTCGTCCACCTGGGCGAGGAACTGGTCGCGGTCGAGAGTCAACGCCGGGTCCGTCCTGCCTCGATCAGGGCCATGAGCTCGTCGGGGTCCATCTGGCTGTACGGGTCGACCGGCCGGATCTCCAGCACCCCACCACGGGCAGTGACCTCGACCTCGTCCCCGGTACCCACCCCCAGCTCACGCAGCTCAGCCGGCGAGATCGTCACACCCGCCGACCCACCAACCCGGACAACTTTCTTACGCATACGAATAGGATAGACAGGATTCGAATCCGCGCATCACGCGTCATGCCATACCGCCTGGTACTCACCGCCCAACGAACCCAGCCCTCCCCCGTTTCGAGTAGCAGGGGTCAGATGGTCCACATGTCGTGGACGACGCCGATCAGGTCGTCACCGGCGGCGGATCTGGGTGATGTCGCGGACTGCCCCTCGGTCGGCTGAGGTGGCCATGGCGGCGTAGGCCTGGAGGGCCAGGGAGACGGTGCGGTCGCGGGCGGCGGGTTGCCAGGGGGACGCGCTGGCGAGCATCGCGTCGAGGCGGGTTGCCAGGACGTCGTCGGGGACGTTGAGGCGGATGGTGCGGGACTCGACGTCGATCTCGATCTCGTCGCCGTCTTCGACAAGGCCGATGAGACCACCGGCGGCAGCCTCTGGGGAGACGTGGCCGACGCTGAT
>WRET01000065.1 GCA_009779195.1 Micrococcales bacterium | reverse complement strand
GTCAGGAGTCGAGGGCGCCGCAGAAAGAGGACGCCGCTGACCTGCGCGGGCAACTCGAGAGAGCCAGGGGTGGTACGACATCGGTGGCTGAGGTCGCCGTGGGTGCGGGGGTAGGACAGCCGGACGGTCCCGACTGTCCTACCGTCACTTGGTGAGGAACGGTCAGGCCAGGGCGGCGGCGAGGTTCTCGTCGATGGAGGCGAGGAACTCTTCGGTGGTCATCCACGGCTGGTCGGGGCCGAGCAGGAGGGCCAGGTCTTTGGTCATCTTGCCGGACTCGACAGTCTCGACGACGACACGTTCGAGCGTCTCGGCGAACTCGGTGACGGCGGGGGTGCCGTCGAGCTTGCCGCGGTGCTTGAGGCCGCCGGTCCAGGCGTAGATCGACGCGATGGGGTTGGTCGACGTGGGTTTGCCTGCCTGGTGCTGGCGGTAGTGGCGGGTCACGGTGCCGTGGGCGGCCTCGGCTTCGACGGTCTTGCCGTCGGGGGTCATGAGGACCGAGGTCATGAGGCCCAGCGACCCGAAACCCTGGGCGACGGTGTCGGACTGCACGTCACCGTCGTAGTTCTTCGTGGCCCACACGTAGCCGCCCTCCCACTTCAGCACGGAGGCGACCATGTCGTCGATGAGCCGGTGCTCGTAGGTCAGGCCCGCGGCGGCGTAGTCAGCGGCGTACTCGTCGTCGAAGACCTGCTGGAAGATGTCTTTGAAAGCGCCGTCGTAGGCCTTGAGGATGGTGTTCTTCGTCGACAGGTACACCGGGTAGTGCCGTTCCAGCCCGTAGGTGAAGCAGGCCCGCGCGAAGTCGGCGATCGAGTCGTTGTAGTTGTACATACCCATGGTCACGCCGCCGCTGGGCGGGAAGACAGCGACCTCCTGCTCGATCGGCTCCGAGCCGTCGTCAGGAGTGAAGGTGAGGGTGACGCGCCCGGCGCCGGGCACCTTGAAGTTCGTGGCTTTGTACTGGTCGCCGTGGGCGTGGCGGCCGATGATGATGGGCTTGTTCCAGCCCGGCACCAGACGTGGGATGTTTGAGATGATGATCGGCTCGCGGAACACCACACCACCGAGGATGTTGCGGATCGTGCCGTTGGGCGACGCCCACATCTTCTTCAGGCCGAACTCTTCGACGCGGGCCTCGTCAGGGGTGATGGTCGCGCACTTGACGCCGACCCCGTGCTCCTTGATCGCCTCGGCCGAGTCGATGGTCACCTGGTCGTCGGTGGCGTCGCGGTTCTCGATCGACAGGTCGTAGTACCGCAGGTCGATGTCCAGGTACGGGTGGATCAGGCGATCCTTGATGAAGTGCCAGATGATCCGTGTCATCTCGTCACCGTCGAGCTCTACGAGCGGACCTTGGACCTTGATCTTCGCCATACCACGCTACCTCTCCTCGCTGGGGGCACCGGACGGCGCTGGAGGCGCGGTGTGCCCGGCACAAAGATTACTCGATATCGAGAGACTTTTGAGAATCGGACCTCGGCGCGCCGACCGTGTCACAGCCATCTTCACACCACCGGCTCACCACGGCATGGTCAGAACGGGGGCAGACGCGTCGCCACCACTGCCAGGGCGACCGCCAGCAAGCCCAGGACCAGGACGTCGGTCCTGCGGGTGCGCACAGTGAGCGCTGGTGGTCTGGCCAGCGCCCTGGCCGCAGCGCAACCGGCCACCAGCACGGCGAGCGCGACAGCGCTGACACGAGCGCTGACCACCGCACCCAGGACAGTCACCAAGACGACACCCAGCACCGTCACAGCCATCCACACCAAGCCTGGCCGTTGCCGCGGCGGGGGTAGCGGTTCGTCTTGTGGTGCGGCGTGCCTGGGCGCGCTGGAGGTCGACCGGACGACCGGTACCTGCTCAGTCGCAGCCTTGTGCTTGGGGGGCTTGTCCACGGCCGGCGCGTCCACGCGGGCCGGCGCGTCGTCGACCAGACGGGCAGGCAGCTCCTCGTCCTGCAGGCCCAACGCTGAGAACGCCAAGCCTGGGGGCAGCCCAGCCGGGACGCTCCTCGGGGCTGTGGGCGACTGTGCAGGTGCCGCGGCTACAGGGCTCTTGGACACCATGGCTTGAGACACCGGGGCTTTCGGCACCGGTGCCTCAGCCACCGGAGCTGGGAACACCGGGGCTTTGGACACCGGGCCGGCCAGTGGAACCTTGTGCGCCGGGGTCTGCGCCACCGGGGCGTTGGAAACCAAGGCCTGAGCCACGGGGGCCTCATGCACTGGGGACTTGTGCGCTGGAGCCTCGTGCACTGGGGAGCTGAGCACTGGGGAGCTGAGCACTGGGGACTCGACCACTGAGGCCTCAGCCACCGGCGCCTGGGCCACCGGCCGCGCACCGAGACGCGGCGCGTCCGGCTGGACCTTGTCTGCTGGCGCCTCAACCAGCCGCAGAACGTCCGACGGAGGCTCGGCCACCGGGGTTGGAGCCGCTGGAGGCGCGTCCAGCGGGCCGGTGCCGAACGGAAGGGCCAGCGGCAGCGCGCTCAACGGCACCGCGCTCGACGCGATGGGCGCGCCGGCCCGGGCGACGCACAGCTCGTCGGTTGGTACCGCGCCACGGCCCAGGCTCGTCGTCTGGTCGACGAGACAGCCCGCGGCTGGCTCTTGACCCGGGACAACGTGCGATCGGAACATCGGCTCTTCCACATCACGGAGGCGGGCAACACCACGCAGGGGTCGCTCGATCCGGGCCCGCGCCGGCCTCCTACGACGAGGGTACTGCGCCCGAAGGGGTTTCCCCAGTGAACTAAAGGCTCAGATTTTGCTCGTCTGGATGTGCTCGAAGGTGCTGCGAGCCGGCACACACGACGGCGGCGACCCAGGCAAGCCTCACCTTACCTGTTCTGACACAAGGATAGCCTAACCTATGTTTACGCTGGTCACGAAGGGAATTTGATGTGACATCGAGCCTGGGATCACCTATCGTTGGCTCATGAGCACGACTCCAGCCCCGCCGACGACGACTGTCGCGACGTCCGGTGCGAAGCAACAACCGCCGGACCGGACCAAGGCATCAGCCCCCCTGACGGCCGAACGCCTCAACTGGCTGCGCGCCGCGGTGCTCGGAGCCAACGACGGGATCGTGTCGATCGCCTCTGTCCTGCTCGGGGTTGTCGCCGCCACCAGAGACACCACCACCATGGCCGTCGCAGCCGTCGCCGCGATCAGCGCTGGGGCGTCGGCCATGGCCATGGGCGAGTACGTGTCGGTCAGCAGCCAACGCGACGCCGAGCTCGTCGCCCGCAAGCTCGCCCAGTCCAACGGCGCCGACGAGAACGCGGTCACCGCGATCGAGCTGACCAGCCCGGTGCACGCTGCCATCGCCTCGTTCCTCGCCTTCACCGCTGGTGGGATGGTCCCGACTGTCGTCGCTTTCGCCCCCTGGGGGGAACGGCGCGACGTGGCCACGTTCGTCGCAGTGGTCCTGGCCTTGGTCGTCACCGGATGGGTCTCGGCCCGCGCCTCGAACGCCCCTGTCCGCCGGGCGGTCGTCCGTGTGGTGGTTCTCGGATCGCTGGCCATGGCACTGACCTTCGGTATCGGGACCCTGGTGGGCACCGCGGTCTGACGCGGTACGGTCATGGCGTGAACATGTTCACCGCGCGGCTCAAGGCTCTGGCTGCCCGCGTGCACGCCGCTGCCACAGCCGCTGGCCGTGACGCCGCCGAGGTGACCGTCCTGCTGGCGACCAAAACCCACGACCCTGCCACGATCCGCGCCGTCGTGACCCTGCCGGGTGCGGCGGGCATGCTCCGCGGCGAGAACCGGGTCCAAGAGCTCGTCGCCAAAGGCCCAGCCCTGGCCGACCTGCCCACCCCCACGCACCTCATCGGCCCGTTGCAGTCGAACAAGATCAACGCCGCCCTGCGCTGGGTGACCTGCGTAGAATCCCTCGCCTCACCGCGCCTGGCCGACGCCCTGGCCGCCCGGGTCGCACCCGGCCGCACCCTCGACGTCATGGTCCAGGTCAACGTCTCGGCCGAAGAGACCAAGAACGGTGTCACCGTCGACGAAGCCCTCGTGCTGGCCCACCACATCGCCTCCCTCCCCCGCCTGCGCCTGACCGGTTTCATGACCATCGGCGCCCACACCGACGACGAGCGGGTCGTCCGCGCTGGCTTCGCCCGCCTGCGCACCATCCGCGACACCGCCGTCGCCGAAGGCATCACCACCGCCACCGCCTTGTCCATGGGTATGACCACCGACCTCGACCTGGCCATCGCTGAAGGCTCCACCATCGTGCGCGTAGGCACGGCCGTCTTCGGCCCCCGGTCCCAGTAGCTGGCCAGCCGACCACGACGCTGTGGGGCGCTCTCGGCGCAGCGCACCCGCCGCGAGGCCGTACCATTGCTCTGGTTGTCAGGACACCGAAGGAGACATGATGAGCCAGCGAGGCCGTAAGCGCCGCACCCGCAAGGGCAACCCCGCCAACCACGGCAAGCGTCCCAACGCCTGACAGGCTGGCAATCGTCCGAGCGGGTATCGCCGACCCAAGCGCGCTAAGGACGACGGCAGGCGGTCGATGGGGTCCGTGTGACCGACCAGGCCGTCCACTCTGTTGTCCAGCTGCTGCACGCCCTCGTGACCGCTGGCGGATCTGACCTGCACTGCAAGGTCGGGTCGTCGCCGCGGGTGCGGGTCGACGGGCGGCTGCGCCGTCTGCAGGCCTCTGACCTGATGCCTGAGGACACCGAACGGATCCTCGACGAGGTCATGCCTGACGATCTCGTCGAGAGTTTCCGTACCCAGCACGAGGCGGACTTCGCCTACTCGGTCCCGGGGCTGGGGCGGTTCCGCGTCAACGCCTACCAGGCCCGCGGGACCTACGGGGTGGTGTTCCGGCTCGTCGCCGTCGGTGCCCAGTCGTTGCAAGAGCTCGGACTGCCGGAGATCGTCGGCGAGCTGTCCTTGGAACCGCGCGGGCTGGTGCTCGTCACCGGTCCGACAGGCTCTGGCAAGACCACGACGCTGGCCTCGATGATCGACCTCATCAACACCTGGCGCGAGGTCAACATCGTCACGATCGAAGACCCGATCGAAGTGCTGCACGCCGACAAGAAGTCGATCATCTCCCAGCGCGAGGTCCACCAGGACACCAACAACTTCACCACTGCGCTGCGCGCCGCCATGCGCCAAGACCCCGACGTCATCCTCGTCGGCGAGATGCGCGACCTGGAGACCGTGCGTGCCGCTCTCACCGCCGCCGAGACCGGTCACCTGGTGCTGTCGACCCTGCACACGATCGACGCTCCCGAGTCGGTCAACCGGATCGTCGACTTCTTCCCCGAGCACGAGCAGAAGCAGGTGCGGATCCAGTTCGCCCAGGCGTTGCGCGGGATCGTCTCCCAACGCCTGCTGCGCCGCGCCGACGGACAAGGCCGTTGCCCCGCCGTCGAGGTCATGGTCAACACCGGGCGCACCGCCGAGGCGATCCTCGACCCCATGAACGCCCCGCCTCTGGCCGACCTCATCCGCGACGGCGACTTCTACAAGATGCAGACCTTCGACCAGCACCTGTTCACCCTCGTGCGCGACGGCACCGTCACCTACGAAGAAGCCATGGCCTCCGCCTCCAACCCCCACGACCTCAGCGTCGAGCTGCGGGGCGCCGGGGTTGTGGTGTAACCCACCTCCTGCTTGCTACCTGCCCCCAGCGGTCGTCAGGAATGGACCTTGGTGTGCAGGTCGGGGAGCTTGCCCTTCGGGTCGAGCCGGTGCTTGGCGCGGTCGTAGGTGTCTTTGTCGAAGATCTGCCAGAACGTCTCGGTGTCGTAGTTGTTCACCGAGATGAGAGTCTTGATGCCGCGGAGCTTCATCAGCTCGGCGTCGATCATCGCGTAGTAGTCCTTGCCGCGCGGCACACGCACGCCGTAGGTCGCCAGGTCGATGAAAAAATCCTCGTCGGTGTCGACGAACTCGGGGTTGATCCACGGGTACCGTTCGGGCATCCGGTAGGGGACGATCCACACCGGATACGCCGCGATCTGCTGGTCGTACCACTCGAACAGCCGCGGGAAACGAGAGAAGCTGGTCATGGTGTCGACCGTCACCTCAGGGTGCTTGCGCAAGAGCCTGGAAAGCTTCGTGCCGAGCCGCAGCATGTTCGTCGAACCGAGGAGCCAGTGCCCGACAGTTGCCCGCAGCACCGGGTTCTCCATGCCGAAGTTCCGCGCGATCCAGTGGCAGTCGCGGTCGAAGCGGAAGAAGTAGTCCTCGGTCGTCAGGTAGTCTTCGTCGCGCTGGCGCACCGACCGGTGGTACACCTTCTGGCCGGTGTAATCGCTGAGGTAGGGTGCGGTGCCCACGAAGTCTGCCAGCGCCAGCGTGAAGCTGTTGCCGTCGAACACCAGACCGTCCATGAAGTCGTGCTCGGGCTCTCGGTACTCGCGCTCGATCGCCGCTGTGAAGGCCCCCAGCCCGTCGAACCTCCGGTACGTCAGACGCACATATTTCTCAGCGGGCACCAGCCGAAAAGTGACCTTCGTAAGACAAGCAAGCGTGCCGAACGTACCATGCATCATCTCAAATAACGCGCGGTCGTCCTGACGGCTGCAGGTGAGGACCTCGCCTTCGGTGGTCACGACCTCGTACTCCAGGCAGGTGTCATGAAAACCGCCCACCTTGTACGACATCGACTCCACCGAGCACCCGCTGACAGCGCCACCGAGCGTGATGGTCTTCAGCTCTGGCACGACCAGCGGCACCAAGCCGTGCTTCATTGTCTCGTGCACCACCTGCACGAACGAACAACCCGGCTCCGCGACGGCGGTGCGCTGCTCGGCGTCAATCTCCAGGAGCTCGGTCAGGTCGCTCACGTCTATTGCGTCGCCGACCTGCTTGCGCCCCAACGGCACTTGGTGCGACACTCCAGCACGCCGAAATCTGATCTTGCGCGCATGGCGCATCGCGTCTGCAATACGCTGCACCTTGCCGGCATGATCCACGATTGGTCACGCTAACACATACGGTCTAATGATCAAAAAATTGGACAGCAGGTCCCAGGTCGCCCAAGCCTGGGGACCTCGCGGACGTCCCACCTGGCGTCGCACCAGCAGACCAGGCACGTCGCGTGTCGGCGCTGGACGGTCCGCAGTGTGCGTAGGGTGGGGGGATGCACGGGGAATACAAGGTGCCAGGTGGCAAGCTCGTCGTCGTGGACGTCCAGGTCGAAGGTGACCGGTTGGCGGCCCCGGTCGTGTCCGGAGACTTCTTCCTCGAACCTGACGAGGCGCTGGAGGTCATCACCGGGTCGCTGGTGGGGCAGCCAGCCGACGCGTCGGTGGTGGTCTTGGCCCAGGCGGTCACCGACGCCCTGGACGCGGCCACAGCCCGCGGCCAGGTCGCCGCGCCGGTGACGATGGTCGGGTTCGACGCGCGGGCGGTGGCGATGGCGGTGCACCGGGCGCTGGGCCTGTCGACCACCTGGGACGACCACGAGTTCGAGGTGCTGCACCCCGGTCCGCTGTCCCCGGCGATGCACGTCGCCCTCGACCAGGTGCTCACCGAAGAGCTCGGCGAAGGGCTCCGGGGGCCGACGCTACGGTTCTGGGAGTGGACCGAACCGGCGACGGTCATCGGGTCGTTCCAGTCGCTGCGCAACGAGGTCGACGTCGATGCCGCGCAACGGCTCGGGGTCACCGTCGTGCGCCGTATCTCCGGCGGTGGGGCGATGTTCATGGAGGGGGGCAACTGCGTGACGTTCTCGCTGGTGGTACCCGCGTCGCTCGTGGACGGGATGAGCTTTGAGGAGTCGTACGGGTTTCTCAACGCCTGGGTGGTCGACGCTCTGGCCGACGTGGGGGTCACAGCTTTCACCACCGGTATCAACGACATCGCCTCGCCGACAGGCAAGCTGGCAGGCTCTGCCCAAAAACGTCTGGCCACCGGCGCGGTGCTGCACCACGTGACCATGGCCTACGACATCGACGCCGACAAGATGATGCAGGTGCTGCGGATCGGCCGCGAAAAAGTCTCTGACAAAGGAATCCGATCGGCAAACAAACGCGTCGACCCTGTCCGCTCGCAGACCCAGCTGCCGCGCCCCGAGGTCGTCGCCATGCTCAAAGCCCACTTCGAAGGCCGGTTCCGCACCCGCCTCTCTGACCTCACCCCCCACGAGCTCACCCGTGCAGACGCCCTGGTCACCACCAAGTTCTCCTCCCCCACCTGGACAGCCCGCGTCCCGTGACCCACGATGTCGAGGCAGACCGATGACGCTCCACTAGGGTGGGGCCATGAACGACACGGCGGCACAGCCTGAGGCACAGCAGGCAGTGCAGGACATGGCACGGCGGGCCAAGGACGCTTCGAGAACGCTGGCAACAGCGACACGGGCGAGCAAGGACGCCTTGCTGGAGGCGCTGGCCGACGCCCTGGTGGCTGACACCGACCCGATCCTCGCGGCGAACGCGCAGGACGTGGAACGCGAGCGGGCCGCCCGGATGTCTGAGGGGCTGCTGGACCGGCTCGCGCTCACCGCCGACCGGATCGCCAAGATCGCCGACGCGCTGCGCGAGCTGGCAGCCCTGCCCGACCCGGTAGGTGAGGTGGTGCGCGGCTCGACGCTGCCCAACGGGCTGCAGCTGCGGCAGGTACGCGTGCCGATGGGTGTCGTGGCGATGATCTACGAGGCCCGTCCCAACGTCACCGTCGACGCTGCGGGCCTGGCGCTCAAGAGCGGCAACGCGGTGCTGCTGCGTGGGGGTTCGGCGGCGCTGTCGTCGAACACACTCATCGTGGCGACGCTGCGCCGGGCGCTGACCGACCAGGGTTGGCCGCCGGACCTGGTGCAGTCCGTCGACGCCTGGGGGCGCGACGGCGGTGTCGCCCTCATGCGGGCACGCGGCCTGGTGGACGTGCTGGTCCCCCGTGGCGGGGCGAACCTCATCCAGACAGTCGTGCGCGAGGCGGTCGTCCCGGTCGTGGAGACCGGGGTGGGCAACTGCCACCTGTACGTGGACGCCTCGGCGGACCTGGCCCAGGCCCTGGCGATCCTGCTCAACTCCAAGACCCAGCGCGTGGGGGTGTGCAACGCGCTGGAGACGCTGCTGGTGCACGAGGGGGTGGCCCGCGACTTCCTGCCGCAGGCGGTGCTGGCGCTGTCGGAGGCGGGGGTGACGGTCCACGGCGACCCGGCGACGCTGGCCCTGGCCCCGCCCGGCACGCTCACCACACCCGCGACCGACGACGACTGGGCAACCGAGTACCTGTCGCTCGACCTGGCAGTACGTGTCGTGCCGGATATCGACACAGCCCTGGCCCACATCCGCACATGGAGTTCGGGGCACACCGAGGCGATCTGCACCACGGACCTGCGCGCCTCGCAGCAGTTCGTCGCTGAGGTCGACTCTGCGGCCGTCATGGTCAACGCCTCGACGCGGTTCACCGACGGCGGTCAGTTCGGGCTGGGTGCCGAGATCGGGATTTCCACCCAGAAGCTGCACGCACGTGGGCCCATGGGCCTGAGCGAGCTGACCACGACCAAGTGGGTGGTCCACGGGGACGGTCATGTCCGTTCTTAGCCTATGCATCCGGGTCCAGTCTGAGACAATTGTCCGGTGACTGTCGCTGAGGCCGCGGCCCGTCCCCGCCTGGGGGTGATGGGCGGCACGTTCGACCCCGTCCACCACGGGCACCTGGTCGCGGCCAGCGAAGTCGCAGCCCGCTTCGACCTCGACGAGGTGGTTTTCGTCCCCACAGGCCACCCATCGTTCAAACAAGACACCGGTGTCACGCTCGCCGAGCACCGGTACCTCATGACCGTCATCGCGACCGCCTCGAACCCGACGTTCACCGTCAGCCGGGTGGACATCGACCGGCCCGGTCTGACCTACACTGTGGACACCCTGACCGACCTGCAGACCCAGCGTCCCGACGCTGAGCTGCTGTTCATCTCAGGGGCGGACGCGATCTCCCAGATCTTGCACTGGCACGACGCGGACCGGTTGTTCGAGCTGGCGCGGTTCGTCGCCGTCACCCGGCCCGGCCACCGGATGTCCACCGACGGCCTGCCCCCGGGTAGAGTCGACGAGCTGGAGGTTCCTGCGCTCGCGATCTCATCCACAGATGTGAGAGAACGCGCCCGCGCAGGACTTCCGGTGTGGTATCTGGTACCTGATGGTGTGGTTCAGTACATCGCCAAGCACAAGCTGTACCGAGGACGTGAGGTCTGATGAACGAGCCTGGGGAACGGCGGCGCCGGAGGGACGCCGACCGGTCTGGTGGACCCGCGGTGCCCGACAGCCCGAGCCGGCGCACGCGGCGTGAGGCACCAGGCCCTCAGCCGACCGATCCGAGCGGTTCGCGCTACGGGTACCGGCCGCGTCCGGCGTCCGGCGCCGAAGACCGTCGCGCCGCGTCGTGGCCAGAACCAGCCGCACCAGAACGGCCAAGCCGCCGCCAGACCGGTCCGATCCCACCACACAGCACCGGACCGGTCCCCAGCCGCACCACTGGACCTGTCGGCCAGCGCGGGTCCGCTCCCCCAGCGCCGCAGCAGACCGGCCCCATCCGGCCCGGGCCCCGCAGCGCCCGCGACACCGGACCGGTCGTGGTCGGCCGTCCTGACACGTCGTGGCCGGCGGACACCGGCACACAGATCCTGCGACCCGCACGCGGGGGTATGGCACAACCCGGCATCGCACAACCCGGCATCGCACAACCTGGGGCGGCACAAGCGGGGGGGTGGCGCCCGCCGACCGACTCTGTCCGGGAGACCAGCGCGCTGTCCGCACCGCTGCCGTCCACAGTGCCACCAGCACAACCACCACCGCGCCTCGCCCCGCCTGCCGAAGAACCCACCCCAAACCCCACCCCAGCGGGCGTGATGCCGTGGGAGTCGATCGCCCCGGGTGGCCGGGCCGCCCTGCCAGAACCTGAGCGCAAACCGAGCAAGAAGACCGTCGAACCGATCGAGGCTCCAGCGAAGAAAAAGGGCATGTGGTCCTACACCCTGCTGCATGTGGTGATCCTCGCAGTCGTCGCGTTCGTGCTGGGCATGATCATCTGGAAGCTGCTGACCAACGGCGGCAGCCCCCTGGAGAACTCCATGGGCGAACCCACCAGTCCCGCGACCACGTACAACGCGGCGGTGTGGTGACAGCCTCACGACGGGCGGTCGAGCTGACCGTCGCAGCAGCACGCGCCGCCTCAGACCGCAAAGCCGAGGCCCTGGTCGCCCTGGACGTGTCGGGCCAGCTGGTGCTCACCGACGTGTTCCTCATCGCGTCAGCCAAGAACGAACGCCAGGTCGCGGCCATCGTCGACGCCGTCGAAGAAGCCCTGCACGGCCTGGGAGCCCAGCCCGTACGCCGTGAAGGCCAGACACACGCGCGGTGGGTGCTGCTGGACTTCGGCGACCTCGTCGTGCACGTGCAGCACACCGAAGACCGCGTCTACTACGCTCTAGAACGGCTGTGGCGCGACTGCCCAGCCATCGAGCTGCCCGACGACGAGGCAGCCGGGAGGAGGGCCGAGCCGTGACCACGGCGAAGCTGGTGCTGTGGAGGCACGGAGTCACCCAGTTCAACGTCGAGCAGCGTATGCAAGGCTCAGTGGACGTCGGGCTCAACGACCAAGGCCACTGGCAGGCGCAACGCTCAGCCGAGCACCTGGTGACACAGTTCCGCGTCACCGCCATCGTCAGCTCAGACCTGCTCCGCGCCCGCGAGACCGCCCGGTACCTGTCCGACGCGACCGGCCTGCCAGTGACGACCGACGAACGCCTGCGCGAACGCAACTTCGGCGCCTGGGAAGGTATGACCCGCGCCGAGATCGCCGAACAGTGGCCCGAACAGTTCCGCATCTGGTGGGAACAAGGCGGCACCCCCCAAGGAGTCGACGCCGAAGACCGCACCAGCGTCGCCCACCGCTACGCACAAGCCGTCACCGAACACGTCGCCACCGTCAACGACGGCACCCTCGTCGTGGTCTCCCACGGAACCGCCACCGGCGCCGGCACCGGCCTGCTCCTCGGCGCCGAACCCACCTGGCCGGCCCTCATCTCCATGCGCAACGCCCACTGGGCCCACCTGTTCCGCGACCGCGCCGACACCCGTTGGCTCATGCACGGCTACAACCTCGGCCCCCCCGAAGCCCTCACCCCCGCCTGGGACACACCCAGCTGAGTGGACCCGTGGCCTGCTCGTGTCCTACACTGGGCGAGCGCCCCCGGGCGCACCTGGGGCTGTGGCGCAGCTGGTAGCGCACCTGCATGGCATGCAGGGGGTCGTGGGTTCGAGTCCCATCAGCTCCACTCGATCGAGGGCGACGTGTGCTTGCGTTCCGCAAGCCATGTCGCTCTCGTCATGTCTGGTGGGGGCGCTGCCCCCACGCCCCGCCCGGGATGTTCCCCCCGGACCTCCCTCTCGGGCGGCTGCGCCGACCGTCGGATGGTGAGACGACGTGCGAGGGCGAGACAGTGGGGACTGGTGAGACGACGTGCGAAGGCGAGACAGTGGGGACTGGTGAGACGACGTGCGAAGGCGAGACAGTGGGGACTGGTGAGACGACGTGCGAGGGCGAGACAGTGGGGACGGTTCCTGCTGTCTTGCCGGCTGCGCCGGTTCACGGCGCAGTGGGCAAGACTGAGGAACCGTCCCCACTGTCTCGCCCGGTCGGCAGACCAACCTCCGCGAGCGGGGGCAAGGCGTTCACTCGAAAGCAAGTGTTCAAACCCTTGCTTCGGCGTGGACACCTTGCCTTGGTGGGGTCGACAGCGGTGTGGTCAGCCTAGGCGGCGGCCGATCCTGCGGGAGCCGATGAAGAGGAAGATGGCGAACAGGAGCACGAAGAGGAACCACAGGAGCCATGCGCTGACGGAGGTGTTCGCGACCAGAAGGTTGAGGCCGTACTCTTCGCGCACGATTGTGGTGGCTTGTTCGGTGGAGGTGAGGCTGTCGAGGGTCGACGCGGTGAACGACTGACGCATGAGGGTCGCCGCGGGGTTGAGCGGCAAGAGGTTCATGAACGTCACGACACCGGTGGGCAGGGTCCCGACGGTGATGTAGGCACCTGCGAGGAACCCGCCGGCGGTGCCGATGATCGTGCCCAGCGACATGAACACGGCGTTCGATTTTACGAAGGTGACGAAGAAGCTCCAGATCGACGCGAACAGAAGGCAGAAGCCGACCATGGAGAAGAACGCCGCGAACAGCTTGGACGGCCCGAGCACCGCATGGTCGAAGATCCCCAAGAACACCTGGCTGAACACCAGCACCGCAGAACTCAGGATCATCGACACCACGAACGACGCCAGCAGATAGCCAGAAATCATCTGGACGCGTGTCGCAGGTGTGACGAGGAAGTCTCTGAACCCGTCGGTGACTCGGTCGTTGACGAACACGACCAACGCCGACAGGCTGGTGGTCATCGTAGCGATCATGACGACGCTCGCCAGCACCCAAGAATGCACGAAGGCGTTGACCGAGGCGTTCGACGCGTCGGGCAGCTGGTCGTGCAGGGCCTGGGTCTGCAGGTTCCCCAGGAAGGCAATGAACAGCACAAAGAGGATGAGCGACGACAGGAGCGAGAAGAAGACAGCCGGAGGATCCCGGAAGAAGACAGTCAGGTTGCGTCGCGTAAGGCGGTAGATCATACTCACTGTGTTCCTCGGGTGATGTTCAGGAAAACGTCGTCCATCGTGCCGTGGTGGAACTCGAAGTCGACGATGTCCACTTCGAAGTCCGCCAGGACGTTGAGCGCCTTCCGGGTGGATGCGACAGGCAGGTTCCGCTCGTTTCCGGCACGTCTGGCCGCAGGGAACGAACGGTCGAACCGACGGGTGTCAGCAAGCACGAGCCTCAGCTCGTCGCGGGCGAAAGTCGAGCGCAGCTCACTCGGCGTCCCTGCTGCCACGACCCGTCCGTGGTCGATGACGTGGACGAGGTCAGCGCGCTCGGTCTCTTCCATGTAGTGCGTCGTGAGGAAGATCGTCAGCCCCAGCTGGCGCTGCAGCGCCGTCACCGTCGCCCACACCTTCTCGCGCGAGTCGGGGTCGAGGCCGGTCGTCGGCTCGTCGAGGAACAACAGCTCGGGGTTGTGGAGCAACGCACGGACGATATCGGCCCGCCTCCGCTGCCCGCCCGACAGGCGTCCGTACCGGCGGCCCAGGAACTCGTCGAGCTCGAGGACGGACGCGAGGTGCTCGATGCGCCTGCACGCCTCGTCGCGCGGAATCTCGTACAGGCTCGCGCGCACGACCAGGTTCTCCCGCACTGTGAGGATCGGATCGAGCAACGACTCCTGGAAGACCACGCCGATCGACCGCCGGATAGAGCGGTCGTCGCGGCCGACGAGGTGACCGTTGACCCTGATCTCGCCCGACGTCGCCTCTTTCAGGGTCGTCACGCAGGAGATCGTCGTCGTCTTTCCGGCTCCGTTGGTGCCGAGGAAGGCGAACGTCGACCCCCGTTCGACCTCGAAGCTGAGGTTGTCGACGGCGACAGTGTCACCATAGCGTTTCGTGAGGTGGCTCACGCTGACAATGCTGGCCACGGTCCTCCCTTCGTCAGGTTGGTCATACGACCGGAAAACTCTTCTGCAAAGCGTCGGCAGTGGTTGCGCACAAGCCGCAGCACAGCCGTTTCAGCGGTGACGGTGAAAAAGTGCGCTCCTGGCATGATGTGCAGCCCCCGCCAGTCCTCGCAGTAGTCGCGCCAACCGGCGACCTCGCTGCTGGGAACCGTCAGGTCGTCGCGGCCCGCGAGAGCCAGCAGCGGCGCACGCACGCGACCGCGCCGACCCTGGTAGTCGCTGGCCACTGCCAGGTCAGCCCGGATGGCCGGGAACACGGCCGCCCGGAACGACGGGTCGGCCAGCAGCGACTCCTCGATCCCGCCCCACGCACGAACACGACGGGTGAGCGCCTCGTCGTCCTCGTCGTCGGGGCGTCCACGCCCTACCGGTGCACCTGGCGTGCGCGCAGCCGAGACGATCACCCCCGCGACGCGCAGCCCTTCGCTCTCGAGCCGCAGCGCGGTCTCGAAAGCGACCCAGCCACCCATGGAGTGGCCGAACAAGACCAGCGGCTTGTCAGCCAGCTGGTACGCCGTGCGCACGGCGTCATCCAGCAGCGTCGCAGCGTCCATGACCATCGGCTCGCCGGCCCGGCGGTAACGCCCGGGGTAGTCGTGGCCGTGCACCTCGACCTCCTCCCCCAGGTCCCGCGCCCAGCGTGCGTAGGCCGAGGCCCTGCCACCGGTGTGCGGGAAGCACAGCATCCGGACCGGTGTCGTCGTCCTTCCTGTGACGGCCACCGTCGAGGCGTCGCGCGCGACAACTGCTGTCATACCGAAACTCCTCTCTCGGCGACCAGGTCGGCTGGCTGGGGCGGCTCGAAGTACCCCGTGTCGACGAACCAGTCGCAGTAGCGGCGCAACAGGGTGTCGTCGATGGGGTGACAGCTGATACCGCTGCCTTCGAGCCCCTCGCGCACCGCCGAGTCGTCGTACTCCACGACAGGCATCTGGTCCAGAGGCAGCGCCCCGGACAAGAACGGCGCCAGAGCGCTGGCAGCGTCGTCGTCGAGGTTGATGGCCCGGTCGACGACGCTCTCGCTCCACTGGGCGAACGACATCCGCTGGCCGCGGTACCCGTACGACTCCAGCCACGACACGAAGTCCGGCTCCGGTATCGGCTCTGGCGCCACGACGTGATAAGTACGTCCCGCGTCGCTCGTGTGCCGCCCCAGGTACGCGATCGCGGCCACGACGTAGTCGACAGGTGTGAAGTCGAACTTCATCGGGATGACCGGTGCCATCCCCATCCGGATCCCCAGCCGCACCGTCTGCCAGATGAAGTCGTACTGCTGGCACGCACCTGTCTGGCTGTGGCCGGTGACATGGCCGGTACGGAACACGTTCGCCGGTATCCCGCGCCGCCGCGCTTCCAGGACCAGCTGTTCGGCGACCCACTTCGTCTGCACGTAGCCGAACATGGACCCGGGGTCGGGGACGGGTTCTGGTTCCTGCTCGCCGAACACGGTGCCGGCGGGGTAGGCGAACGGTGAGAACACCGACAGCGACGAGACGTACTGCACCGGCTTGAGCACCGTGTCGGTGGCCAGCCGCAGCACCTCCTGCGTCCCGGTCACGTTCGCGGCCTTGAGCGACTCGTAGGACCTCAGGAAGTTGACCGCCGCCCCTGAGTGGAAGATGACATCGACCTGCGAGGCTAGCTCCTGCCACAGCTGGGGCGACAGGCCCAGCCGCGGCTGGTCGAGCGTGCCCAGGACCGGCCGGATCCGCGCCGCGTACTCCCAGCGCCAGATGCCGTACCCCGACATGGTCTGGCGGACACGCTCCATCGCCGCGTGCTGCGTGTCGGCGCGCACGAGACAGTACGCGACCGCCTCGGTGGTGTCTAGCAGGTGGCCCAGCAGGAACGAGCCGACAAATCCCGTCGCACCGGTCACCAGCAGGTGCCTCGGGTTGGTCACCGAGCCCACGGGCGCCCCGGTCGGCGGACGGATCGCCGGGTCGAGATCGACCTCCGCCGCGAGGTCGACCGCAGGTTCGGCTGTTCCCGGCTCCCGCTGCAGCACGTCGGCGAGGTGTTCGATGGTCAGCTCTCCGGAGAACAGCACAGGCAGGGGGACGTCGACACCGATCGCGTCACGGACCCGGAACACCAGCTTGGTCGCCAGCAAGGAGTGCCCACCAAGGAGGAAGAAGTCTTCTTCGGCCCCTGGGAGCTGGTCCAGGCCCAACAGGTCCTGCCAGATCTGCGCCAGCAGCTCT
>WRET01000064.1 GCA_009779195.1 Micrococcales bacterium | reverse complement strand
CCGTCCTTGGCCTTGTGGTCGCCCTGGGGCTTGCCGTCCTTGGCCTTGTGGTCGCCCTGGGGCTTGCCGTCCTTGGCCTTGTGGTCGCCCTGGGGCTTGCCGTCCTTGGCCTTGTGGTCGCCCTGGGGCTTGCCGTCCTTGGCCCTGTGGTCACCCTGGGGCTTGTCGTTCTTGGCCTTCTTGCCGTTCTTGTCACAAACGACGGCCTGGTGCTTGATGACCTGCTTGGGCTCGTAGCTGGCGTTCTTGACCTTCTTGGTCACCGCTGGGACCGGGGCGACGGCGGGCGTCACCGTGATCTTCTCGGTCCACGCCGCTTTCTCAACGACGGTGTCTGTCTTGGTGGTGCCCACCCAGTAGACCCACGCACCGCCGTTGCCGCCGTTGCCCTTGCTCTCGAAGTAGGCCGCGCCGACCGGCTCGTTCTTGTGGTTGGTGGTGCTTGCCTGCCACTCACCAGGGTTGTCCTTGGGGTTCGAGCCGGTGACATCAGGAGTCTGGCCGCTGGCGACGTTGCCCCCGGGGTTCCACTGGTAGCGCTGGTAGGTCGTCGTGGTCACTTCCTTGGTGACTGCCGGGTGGTCGACGTAGCGGTACACCGCGTCGACGCCAGGAACGGCAGGCGAGATCGTCACTACCGTCCACGGGGTGCCCTTGGCTGGGATGACCTCGACCCACGCAGCCTTGGGGGTGCACTTCTCGTCCCTACCCTTGTCGGGGTTCCCCGCGCTGGCGGGCAGAGCAGTGGCCAGCAGGGCTGTCGCCGCCACCGCTACCGTGAGCGTGCCCTTCAATCCGATCTTCATCACTGTCTCTTCCGTCGCGTCCGCTAGGACATGGTACGTCCCGGTTTGTCCGAGACCTTCGCAGTCTAGGTGTCGAAATCACCCAAGACAGACCCCCCTTCGGGTGAATTCGTGGGCGATCTATCCAGATCTGCCCGATCTTGCTCGGAGGGAGGGCCAGAGGGAAGGTGCTGGTAGCAACGATGCGGGGCATCGCGGACCAGGGCAAGGCCGACATACAGCCTATGTCTGTTTCGTCTGGTTGGGGTCCGATTGGGACCTTGGGTACCGTTTGGTCTCATCCGTGGTCGACGAGCGCCGATAGTGCTCGCTCGTGGCCACGCGTCGGGCGTGGGTGGCTCAGCCCAGGCGGGACGCCGCAGGTACTCTGAGCAGGTGAACGACGCGAACGAGCCGGGGCGCGCGATGGACGCTGACCGTATCCGTGCCGCGGTGCGTGAGCTGCTGGCCGGTATCGGCGAGGACCCTGACCGAGAAGGGTTGCGTGACACCCCTGACCGGGTCGCCCGTTCGTGCGCAGAGCTGTTCGCAGGCCTGGCCGCCGACCCTGCGCAGGTCCTGGCCACGACGTTCGACCTGGACCACCAAGAGATGGTGGTGGTCAGGGATATCGCCGTGCACTCGGTGTGCGAGCACCACCTGCTGCCGTTCCACGGGGTGGCGCACGTGGGCTACATCCCCTCCGACGAGGGGAAGGTCACAGGGCTGTCCAAGCTTGCCCGGCTCGTCGAGGTCTACGCCCGCCGCCCCCAGGTCCAAGAACGGCTCACCTCGCAGGTCGCTGACGCGCTGGTCGCAGGGTTGGCGCCGCGTGGTGTTCTCGTCGTCATCGAGTGCGAGCACATGTGCATGTCCATGCGTGGGGTGGGCAAACCAGGGGCGCGGACGGTGACGTCGGCGGTCCGCGGAGCCATGAGAGACGTGGCGACCCGGGCCGAGGCCATGGGGTTGGTGCTGGGGCGTGTCTCGTGACCTCACGCGTCGTCGCGTGTGTGGGGTAGGTGGCGTCAGCTGTGGTGTGGCGGCTGTGATGCGTGTCCTTCTGGGCCGGATTGCGTGGAGATTTCTGGCGAAACGCAGGTCTTGGGTTCCACGGGCAGCTAGGCTCAACGCGTGAAGACTTCGTCGCAGAGGCCAAGTGTCGTCGGTTGGGAGCCTGGAGCACGGACGTTGGTTATCGGGGTGCTCAACGTCACGCCAGACTCCTTCTCCGACGGAGGGCAGTGGGTGGACGTCGATGCTGCCGTCGAGCACGCGATGTCCATGATGGCTGACGGAGCGAACCTCGTCGACGTCGGTGGGGAGTCCACACGGCCTGGCGCCGAGCGGGTGCCTGCTGACGAAGAGGTGCGCCGAGTGGTCCCGGTCGTCGTCGCGCTGCGCAGCGCGGGAGTGCCGGTGAGCGTCGACACCATGCGTTCGACCGTCGCAGCAGCAGCGGTGAACGCCGGGGCGGTCATGGTCAACGACGTGTCGGGAGGGCTGGCCGACCCGCGGATGTACCCGCTGGTGGCAGACACCGGCGTGACCTATGTCGCTGTGCACTCACGTGTGCGCCGGGGCCGCGACCGTGTCGCGCGTATCGTCGAACCGCCTCGCGACGCCGGTGAGGCCGTCGAGGGGTACGACGTGGTCGTCGACGTGCGTGACGAGCTGGCCGCGCGGGTCGCGGGGATGCGTGCCGCCGGGATAGCCGACGAGCAGATCGTCCTCGACCCTGGTCTGGGATTTTCGAAGAACCCCGAGCGCAGCTGGGCGCTGCTGGCCCGGCTCGACGAGCTCACCGACGAGTTTCCGGTGCTGGTGGGCGCGAGCCGCAAACACTTCCTCGGGACGTTGCTCGACCGTACCCAGGCCACCGACCGCGACGCGGGAACCTTGGCCATCACTGCCCTCGCCGCCGCCGCAGGAGCATGGGCGGTGCGTGTGCACGAGGTGGGGGCGTCGGTCGACGCAGTCAAGGTGGCACAGATGTGGTGGGCAGCCCGCAACGAGCAGGAGAAGCAATGACCACCGACGGGGCGCAAGGTTTGGACCGGATCGAGCTGCGTGGGCTGGCTGCCCACGGGCACCACGGTGTGCACGAGTACGAACGCCGTGACGGTCAACGGTTCGTCGTCGATGTCGTCGTGCACACTGACACCCGCCCAGCCGCCGCAGGTGACGCCCTGCGCCGCACGTTGGACTACGGGGTGCTCGCCAGCCAGGTCGTGGCGGTGCTGACCGGTCCGCCGGTCGCGCTGCTGGAGACGCTGGCTGAACGGATCGCGGCCACGGTGCTGGCCCACCCGCAGGCTGTGGCCACGGAGGTCACTGTCCACAAACCGCACGCACCGCTCCTGGGCCAGCCAGACGCTGTCAGCGCTGCTGTGGAGTTCGCCGACGTCGTGGTGTCTGTGCGCCGCGACCGCGACCGTGTACCAGTGGTGGAACCTGCCGCCGTGCCGGACCGTCCTAGGCACTTGGCTGGGTGGGCCGCCGCCGGGCGTGCACCTGTGCTCGCTGCCTCCGGTCCGCGCGAGGTGGCTGAGCCGACCAAGGCGCCGCTCCCAGCGGAAACCACCGACGCCGACGCGCAGGGCTTTGACGACCAGGTCGCCGACCACGACGCCCCGGTTGACGGCCCCGACGAGGCTGTCGCTCCTGACAAGCCTGCCGACGACGAAGGCGCAGCGGACGCGGTCGACGAGCCCGACGCTGACGGCGACGACGTCAGCGACACGGCTGACCGGGGGGCCGGTTCCACCGCGGACCTGCCAGACGACGGTGAGGGTGACGCCGACGAGGCTGGTGGCGATGTGGCCGACGAGGCCGGCGACGAGCCTGACCAGGTCGACGAGGTCGACGAGGTCGGCGAGGAGATGGCGCAGTGGGACGAGCCCATGCCGCCGTCGATCCCGCCAGCCACCGTCACGCCGACGCCGTCGTCGCAAGGCGCAGTGGTCGTCACGCCTGGGCACGGTCCTGTGGTGGCCCAGCTGGCGTCAGTCGGCGACGAGTTCGAAGTCGACCCTGTGGGACTGACCGGTGACGAAGACGAAGCCCCGGCCGAGCCCGAGCACGAAGAGCGCGACCCGGTCCGCTCCTCAGAACAGCTGTACCCGCCTGCTTCCGACCACGAGGAGCACGACTCGGCCTACGTCTCAGAAAGGCCGTACCCGCCTGCCTCCGAGCACGAGGGACGCGACTCGGCCTACGTCTCAGAAAGGCCGTACCCACCTGCTTCCGAGCACGAGGGACGCGACCCGGCCTACGTCTCAGAAAGGCCGTACCCGCCTGCACCCGAACTGGTGCCTGCACCGGCGCGGCACGAGGCAGCGCCACCGTGGGCCGACTCGGTCGCCGACGCCCGAGAACCAGGGTCGTCGGCCGGACCGGCCGGTGACATGCGGGCGCGTGGAGGGTCGTGGGAAGCCCTAGATGTGGTCGCCCCCGAGCCGCCGCGGAGCGAACCACAAGCCGACGAGCTGTCAGGGGGCCGCTATGGTGCCCCGTCGCCCGACCCGTTGGGGCATCCTGGCCTCGTCCCCGAGGCGCAGTGGGGCGGACCTGCTGCGGGCCCCGAGGCACCAGCAGCCGCCGCGCCCCTGCCCCCGTGGGACCAGCCCAACGAGCCGGTGTGGGCTCCGTCGCCGTCCGACCCCGTACCGCAGGCGTGGTCGGCACCAGCGGTGACGGGTTGGCCGAGCGGCCCAGTCCCGATCTCGGGACCCGAGCGCGTCGGCGACGACCAAGCGTGGCCGAGCCCCGAGCCGGTCGACGCAGCCTGGCCTGAGGCAGCCGCCGGACCTGGCGCAGAGCCCTCCAACGGGAGCGTTCCTGCGTCGACGTTGTCCACACCGCTGCCGTGGCAGGACGAGTCCGCCGGCCACGGACCTGCCAGCCCGCCTGAGCCCCAGCCCATCGCTGAGCCTGGTGCGGGAGCCTGGCCCCCAGCCGACGTTCCGGGCCCTGCGATGCCCTCCCCGGGGCCAGCCCAGCACGGGCCGCCCCAGATGCCGGTCGCACAGGCCGTCTCGCAGGCTGACCCGATCGCCTGGCCGTCTGACTCCGGGACTCCGATCGTGTGGCCTCCCGAAGAGCTGGACCACGGTGGCCACCGCAGTGGGTCACCTGACGGGCCAGCCCAGAGTGAGCCATGGCATCCGTCTGCTGATCACTGGCAGGGCGCCCCGCCGCTTCCCACGACGGCCCCTGCTGGGTCGGGCCCACCGCCGCCTCCACTGCCCAGCCTGTCTTTTGACCCCCACGCACCCGGATCACCGGGTGGTGCTGCAGAGCTGGACCAGCTGCCGTCGACGCTCGTCGATGTCGTCATCGGGGTCGGCGGGAACCTTGGACCTGTCCAGGAGACGCTGCGCTGGGCCGTGCACCGGTTGGGCGCTCTGACCGGTCTGGAGATCACCGCAGTCGGTCCGTTGGCCCGCACTGCTGCGACCGACCGTCCCGACCAGCCCGACTTCCTCAACACCATCATCTTGGGCCGGACCTTGCTGTCAGCGCGCGACCTGCTGCGGCGCCTGGCCGGTGTCGAGCAGGAAGCCGGGCGTGAACGCCTGGAACGGTGGGGTCCGCGCACCCTCGACCTCGACCTCATCAAGTACGGGGACCTCGTCGCCTCCGACGACGAGCTGACTCTCCCGCACCCACAGGCTCACCAACGGGCGTTCGTCCTGGGGCCGTGGGGGTCAGCCGACCCGGCCGCGGTGCTGCCCGGCCCCAACGGTGGTCCGGTCGCCCAGCTCGCTGAGCGTGCCCCGGACACCCAAGGTGTGCGCTGGATGGCCCTGGACTGGTTGACCGACACCCCCCGGGAGCCTGGGGCGGCTTGATGTCGCCGACGCGGTGGACCACGCTCGTCACGATCTGTGTGGTCGTGGCGCTGGCGACCTGGGCTGGTGCCTGGGCCCTGGTGCGCCACGGTGGCCAGGTCGACGAGACCAGCTGGCTCGTCGTCGGTGTCGAGCTGCTCATCGCGGCTGTCGTGTTCGCCCTCGGCTGGACTGTGCGCCAGTACCAGCACGGGCGCCGCCCCAACCTGGACCCTGTGCGCGCCGCGCGCACTGCCGCCCTGGCCAAAGCGGCGAGCTACACCGGCGCCCTCCTGCTCGGCTGGTACGGCGGGCAGGGTCTGTACCTGGTCACCGACCTGGTCGTCCCCGGTAACGGCCGACGTGCGGTCGTCGCTGCGCTGGCTGGCGCCGCAGCGATCGTCCTGGCAGTCGTCGGGCTCGTCGTCGAACGTTACTGCCGTATCACCCCACCGTCGGACGGCGAGCTCAGCCAGCCCGCAGCCTGAAAACCCGTGTCTGGTCCTGGCAGTGGGAGGATAGGGATATGAGTGATGGGGTTGGTCCGTTCGAGCTGGCGGACCTGCCGTGGACGCGGGTGTCAGCCCGGTTGGTGACGGCCCGGCTGCTGATGGCGGGGGTGGTGCTGGGGGTCCCGGCGGTGGCCGGTGCGGTGGCGGGGCTTGTGCTGGCCTTGCCGTGGGTGTGGGTGGTCACCGGCGTCGCAGTGGCGTTGATGGGGTGGGTGGTGTGGCTGGTCCCGCGGCAGGTGCGGGCGTTGGGGTACGCCGAACGTGACGACGACCTGCTCGTCGTGCGGGGGATCATGTTCCGACGGCTGGTCGTCGTGCCGTACGGACGGTTGCAGTACGTCGACGTGCAGGCTGGTCCTGTCGCGCGGTGGTTGGGTATCGCACGGGTCCAGCTGCACACTGCCGCCCCGGCGACGGACGGGTCCATCCCCGGGCTGGCGCCTGACGAGGCTGCGCGGCTGCGCGACCGGTTGGCGTCGCGCGGCGAGGCGAAGCTGGCGGGCCTGTGACCCAGGACGAGCCAGCGGTGCCCCTGGCGGCAGACCTTGGTACGGCCGGACCCCCGGCTGTGGACCGAGACCAGCCGATCCCCACTGCCCCGGCGCTGGACTCAGGGCAGTGGCGGCGGGTGCACCGTGTCACCCCGCTCGTCCGGGGCTGGAAAGTGCTGGTCGCAGTGCTGCTGGTGTTCAGCTACCAGACGACTGACAGTGTGCGTTGGGTACGTGAGGCGCCGGGTCCGACCTGGTTGGCCCTGGCGGCGTTGGTCGGGATCGTCGTGCTCGTCGGGTTCGGGTACGCCGGGGCGGCATGGTGGATGACCCGGTTCGCGGTCACCGACGACGCGGTGCACCTGCGCACAGGGGTGCTGTTCCGCCAGCAGCGCCAGGCACGGCTGGACCGGTTGCAGGCGGTGGACGTGGTCCGTCCGCTGCTCGCCCAGCTGTTCGGGCTGGCCGAGCTGAGGCTCGAGGTCGCCGGAGGGTCAGGGTCGGGGGTGTCGTTGGCGTACCTGCCCCACGGCGAGGCGCAGGCGCTTCGGGCCGAGCTGTTGGCGCTCGCGGCGGGGTTGCGCCGCCCGGAGGCGACGACGAGCGACGACGGCGCCCTCGACGCTGCACCCGGGTTCGCCACCGCCCCTGAACGCAAGGTCTACCAGGTGCCCATAGGCCGGCTCATCGGGTCGATCGTGCTGTCGGGGGCGACGTTCGCGGCGCTGGTGGGCTGCGTGGTCATTGTGGTGGTCAGCGCGGTGACCGAGGAGGTCGGTGGGCTGTTCATCATGTTCCCGGTGCTGGTCGGGGCGGCCGGGGCGGCGTGGACGCATGTCAACGGGGGCGTGTTCTTCCAGGCTGCGACATCGCCGGACGGGATACGTCTGCGGCACGGGCTGACCGAGTCGCGGACGCAGACCGTCCCGCCGGGGCGCGTCCAGGCGGTGAGCATCCGCCAAGGGCCGTTGTGGCGCGCACCGGGTTGGTGGAGGGTGCGGATGAACGTGGCCGGGTACGCCCTGGAGGAGGACAGCCAGGAGCGCGAGTCGGTGCTCCACCCTGTGGCGAGCGTCGAGCAGGTGCGCACCGCGTTGTGGCTCGTCCTGCCGGACCTGGGGGTGGACGACCCGGTGGCGATGATCGACGCGGCCCTGACCGCGAGCGGCACCGACGGCGCGTTCACCCCTGCGCCGCGTCGTGCGGTGTGGGTCGACCCGGTGGGGTGGCGCCGCCGAGGGGTGCTGGTCACCGAACGGGCCCTGGTGGCACGGTCAGGACGGTTCTGGCGGCAGGTGGTCGTCGTGCCGCACGAACGCACCCAGTCGCTGGCCATCGCCCAGGGGCCGGTGCAGCGGGCGCTGCGTCTGGCGTCGTTCGAGCTGCACTCCACCCCCGGCCCGGTGCGGGCGTCGGTGATGCACCTCGACCAGGAAGTCGCTGCGACGTTGCTGCACGAACAGGCCGTCCGCGCCCGCCAGGCCCGCGCCACAGCCGCTCCCGAACAGTGGCTCGTCCGGCCGGACCCGTCGGCACAGGTGGGTCTGGCGACCGAGCCTGGCGAACAGGCACAGGAGGACATGCCGTGACGGCGCCACCACGGTTGGGCGTAGGAGTTGTGGGGACAGGAAGGGTCGGCGCTGTCCTGGGGTCGGCGCTACGCGCTGCGGGGCACCCGGTGGTGGGGGTGTCAGCAGTGTCGAGCCAGTCGCGCGAGAGGGCTGACGCGCTGCTGCCAGGGGTGCCGGTGCTGGACACCGACGAGGTGGTGCGCCGCGCCGAGCTGGTGCTGCTCACCGTCCCCGACGACGCCCTGGCGCCGCTCGTGGCTGGTCTGGCCGAGCTGGGGGCCTGGCAGATGGGCCAGCTCGTCGTGCACACCGCCGGACGTTTCGGAGTGGACGTCCTTGCCCCGGCGACCGCTGCCGGGGTGATCGGGCTGGCCATCCACCCGGCCATGACCTTCACCGGCACATCCCTGGACCTGTCACGCCTGGAGTCGGCGACGTTCGCGGTGACAGCCCCCGGGCCGTTCGCCCCCATCGGCCAGGCCCTGGTCGTCGAGCTGGGTGGCGAACCGGTGCTCGTCGCCGAGGAAGACCGCGGGCTGTACCACGCGGCGCTGGCCCACGGGGCCAACCACCTGGTGGTGCTCGTCGCCCAGGCCGCGCAGGCGCTCGCCGCGGCCGGTGTCGCCGACGCAGGCACTGCGCTACGGCCGTTGCTGGAGGCTGCCTTGGACGCTGCGCTGCGCCAAGCCTCGCCCCCAGGCGCCGACGCCACAGCCGACCGCCCCGGAGCCATCGCCGCGCTCACCGGTCCGGTACGCCGCGGTGATGTGGGTACCGTCACCGGCCACCTGGCCGAGCTGACCGCCTGGGCGGCGCGTTGTGGCGCGGTGGACCATGTCGCGGCCTACCGGGTGCTGGCCCGGTCGGCGACCCTCCGGGCGTTGGACGCCGGGCTGCTCGACGACACCCACGCGCACCGGCTGCTCGAAGCGCTCGCCGACCATGAGCTGGAGGAACGATGAAACTTGTGCACGACGCGCCAGCCCTGGCCGCGGCGCTGGCTGAGCAGGACGGGCGCCGGGCGGTCGTCATGACGATGGGAGCCTTGCACGACGGGCACCTGTCTTTGGTCACTCACGCCCGTCAGCGTGCCGACCACGTGGTGGTGACGGTGTTCGTCAACCCGTTGCAGTTCGGGGCGCACGAAGACCTCGACCAGTACCCCCGTGACCTTCCCGGAGACCTGGCAGCCCTGGCGCCGGTGCTGCACACCGACGACGTGGTGTACGCCCCGTCGGTGCGCGAGATGTACCCCGACGGCCCCCCGCAGGTGCAGGTCGCCGCAGGGCCGGTCGGTGACGTCCTGGAAGGCGCTGTACGGCCCGGGCATTTCGACGGGGTGCTCACCGTCGTGCTCAAGCTGTTGGCACGCACCCGGCCGGATGTGGCCGTTTTCGGCGCCAAGGACGCCCAGCAGGTGGCGTTGGTCCGGGCTATGGTGCACGACCTGGATCTTGGCGTGAGCGTCGTCGAGGCTCCCACGGTCAGGGAGCACGACGGTCTGGCGCGTTCTAGCCGTAACGCTTATCTGTCGCCCGATGACCGTGAAAGGGCTACCGGGTTGTGGCGTGCCCTGAGTGCTGGGCGCGAGGCTGCCGAAGCGGGTGCCGACGCCCCTGAGGTTGTCGTCGCGGCACGCACAGTGCTCACCGAAGCAGTGGACGCGGTCGATTACGTCTCTTTGGTCGACGCCAGATTCTTGCCGCTGGCCGCAGGCGCGCACGGCCCCGCCCGTCTGGTCGTGGCTGCACGGCTCGGAACGACGCGTTTGATCGACAACACCGAGCTGGTCTTGGGGCCAGTCGTGGACCGGAGTCGGTGAGTCACGCCGGCTACGACTAGGATTCCACGGGTGAGCGAACTGGACGAGGCAGCCGATTCCACCCCCGAGCAGATCCGGATCCGCCGTGCCAAGCGCGCGCGGCTCCTTGACGACGGTGTCGAGCCGTATCCGGTGTCGGTACCGGTGACACGGTCGATCGCGCAAGTACGTGCAGCCTATCCCGAGCTGCCCGCCGGGGTGGAGACATCTGAGGTGGTCGGTGTTGCGGGAAGGGTGGTTTTTGTGCGTATCGCGGGCGGGTTGTGCTTCGCGGTGCTCACTGATGGTGCTGGCGCCCGCCTCCAGGCGATGATCTCTGCGGACAAGGTCGGTTCGCAACGCCTAGCTGACTTCAAGTCCGACGTGGACCTGGGAGACCATCTCTATGTTCACGGGCGGGTGATTGCGTCTCGGCGCGGTGAGCTGTCTGTGCTTGCCGACGACTGGCAGATCGCCGCGAAGGCGTTACGTCCGTTGCCGAATCTGTTCGACGGTGCCGCGCTGAGCGACGAGGTACGGGTGCGCCAGCGCTATGTCGACCTTGTCGTGAACGCCGATGCGCGCGACATGGTACGACTGCGCGCAGGAGTCGTACGTTCGTTGCGCGACAACCTGCACCGGCGGGGCTATCTAGAGGTCGAGACTCCGATCCTCCAGGTACGTCCTGAGGGTGCTGCGGCACGTCAGTTCGCCACGCACATGAACGCCTTCGACATCCCGCTGTTCCTGCGGATCGCTCCCGAGCTGTTTCTCAAGCGCGCGGCAGTTGGTGGTGTCGAACGAGTCTTCGAGATCAACCGGAACTTCCGCAACGAGGGTGTGGACTCCACCCACTCACCAGAGTTCTCGATGCTCGAGGCATACCAGGCGTACGGCGACTATGACACGATGGCTGAGCTCACCACAGACCTCGTGCAGAGTGCCGCGCGTGACGCGCTGGGCACCACGACAGTGCACCTTGCCGACGGCTCGCAATACGATCTCGGCGGAACGTGGGCGACGGTGAAGATGTACGACTCGTTGTCGGCGGCACTGGGGGAGCCGATCACTGCCGACACTGACGACACAACCTTGCTCAAACTTCTGACCAGCGCAGATATCGACCTTCCCCCTGCGCAGCGAAACCACGGGAAGATGGTCGAGGAACTGTGGGAGCACCATGTCGGGTCGACCTTGTGGGCGCCGACGTACGTGCGCGACTTCCCGGTGCAGACCTCGCCGCTGACGCGCGACCACCGCACCACACCCGGCTTGGTCGAGAAGTGGGACCTGTACGTGCGCGGCGTAGAGACAGCGACCGCCTACTCAGAGCTCGTCGACCCTGTCGTCCAACGCCAGCGGTTCGAGGCGCAGGCGTTGCTGGCCGCCGGTGGTGACGGCGATGCGATGACGGTAGACGAAGACTTCCTCATGGCAATGGAGTACGCCATGCCGCCCTCAGGGGGGATGGGCATGGGTATCGACCGTCTGCTCATCGCGCTCACTGGACGCGGCATCCGTGACACGATCCTGTTCCCCCTGGTGAAACCCTTGGCGACGTGATCGCACCGCGATGCCCAGGTGAGGTTGTCCAATCTCCCTCAGGTTGGCTCTGCGTGATTGAGGGACGCCAGGGTAGGTCAAAGCACCCTGCGGAGACCAGAGGCGTACCCCGAAATTGACCCGCTCGCCCCCGAAACGCCGTCCGATCATTTGACTCGTGACACAGACCATGTGATGATCTGCGTTCGTAAGCAAAGTTCAGTTCGATCCGATGGAGATGATGATGGCACAGAGGAAGATCACGCTTCTGGTTGACGACCTCGATGGAGGCGACGCTGACGAGACGGTGCTCTTTGGTCTTGACGGTGTGCAGTACGAGATCGACCTGACGACCGCGAATGCCGCGAAACTGCGCGACGCGATCGGCGTGTGGGTTGGTTCGGCACGCAAGGTCGGACGTGCGGGCCGGGGTGGTCGGCGTCGTGCGGCTGCTGGCGGCGACGCGCAGGCGATGCGCGACTGGGGCAAGGCGAACGGCTTCGAGGTCTCCAACCGCGGCCGCATCTCCGCCCAGCTGAGGGCCGCCTACGAGGCCGCCCACTAGCGTTATCTGGCAGACGTCTCCTACTCTGAGGACGTCGTGCGTACGAGGCCCGGCACCCAGTGCCGGGCCTCATGCGTTTCGTGACGAGTGGAGGCCGGTGTGGGGTGGAGGCAGCGTCCTGCGGTCGCTCGTGGGTGCCATACGATGGAGACCGTTGGTCGGTGGGACGGGGGACGGGTATGAAGGCTCGTCTGGAGCTGGGGGATGTCTTTTCGGTGCCGCTGGACCGCAACCGTGCCGGTATCGGGCAGGTTGTAGCGACCTACGGGCAGGGAGCTTTCTACTTCGCGATCTTTGACCTGTTGGTGCACCCTGAGGCCGTCGAGGCGAGTATCGACACAGCTGTGGCGTCGCCCGTGCTCTTCTTGGCCCCGTCGTTGGACGCACGCCTGCCTGTGCCATACCTGACGGTGGTCGGCTCGCGTCCGGTGCGTCCGGGGCTCCCGCTGCCCGCGCACCGTGAGGTCGACGCCGACAACCTCGTCCAGGTGGTCGACTACTCAGGCCGCCGCCGTCGGCCCGCCACCGACGAAGAGGCACGACGGCTCCAGAACCGCCGGTTCGTCGCACCGTTGCGGCTGGCACGGGCGCTGCGGGCGACCGCCGGGATGGAACCGTGGCAGGAGTCCTACGCTGCTCTCGTCCCCGACGCCGAGCTGACCAGCGAACACATCTTCGGCCCCGAGGCGCCACCCACCAGTCCGCACGGCTCGCCGTGGTCGCCGCGCAGCCCGCAACCACGGTCCCAGGCGCCAGTCCCGCAGATCCTGTCGAGCCGCGCATTGTCACCGCGTCCGGAGCGCCTGTCGTCGCAGCCGTCACCGGTCGTCCCGACCACTGGTGCCCACCCCCTCGTCCCGACCACTGGTGCGCGGCCTGTCGTCCCGACCACTGGTGCCCACCCTGTCGCTCCGACGACTGGTGCCCACCCTGTTGTTCCGACCACTGGTGCGCGGCCTGTTGTTCCGACCACTGGTGCTCGCCCTGCTATTCCGACGACGGGTGCCCGTCCTGTTGTTCCGACGACGGGTGCCCGTCCTGTTGTTCCGACGACGGGTGCCCGGCCGGTTGTTCCGACGACTGGTGCCCGGCCCGTCGCCCCGACGACTGGTGCCCGGCCCGTCGTCCCTGTCTCGGGGGCTGTTCCGGCAGCCGTGGGTGTCACCCCTGTTGCGGCTGGCCTGTTTTCTCCGCCTCCGTTCCCGGTCGAGCCGACCACTGGTGCTCTGCGCGTCGTCGTCCCTGAGGCTGTTGGGCCGACTGTAGGCGACGCCCCTGCGACCCCACTCCCGCCCCCGGTGTGGCAGGTCTCTCGACCGGTGGACGAGCCAGCTGGCGTCGTGACTACAGATACAGGTGGATTGTCTGTGGTACTTCCCACGGATGATGGCCCCGAGCCGGACCCACCCTCGGAACCGGTCGTTCCGGTGAAGTCTGGCACGGGTGTGCTCAAGGTCGTACCCAGGGGCGAACTTGACGTGGTCACCCCTGAGACCGGTGTGCTGAAGGTCGTGCCAGCCGTGGACGACCCCGAAGCCCTGGACGACCCCGAGACTCTGGACGACCCCGAGGGTCTGGACGACTCTGAAGGTCTAGACGACTCCGAGGGTCTAGGCGACTCCGAGGGTCTAGACGACTCTGAAGGTCTAGACGACTCTGAAGGTCAAGACGACTCTGAGGCTCTGGACGACCCCGAAGGTCTAGGCGACTCCGAGGGTCTAGACGACTCCGAGGTTCTGGACGACCCCGAAGGTCTGGACGACTCTGAAGGTCTGGACGACTCCGAGGATCTGGATGACCCCGAGGGTCTGGACGACTCTGAAGGTCAAGACGACTCTGAGGCTTTGGACCCTAAGAGTCTGGACGACACCGAGAGTGGGGCGTAGCCAGCCGTGGGCTCGCACCGGTCAGGCGACAGCTCGTTGCGGTTGCTCCTGGACTCTGTCGTCGGGGCGGCCGAACCTCCCTCCCGTGCCCAGCTGGCCGTGGCCACAGGGTTGTCGCGGGCGACGGTCTCGGTGGCGGTGGACCAGCTCGTCGAAGGCGGACTGGTCGACGAGCTGGCACCGGTGCTCACGCGGCGGGCTGGTCGCCCGGCGGTACCCCTCGTCCCGGCCGCTGCGACTGTCGCGGGTATCGGTATGGAGGTGGACGGCGCGCACGTGGGGGTGCGGGTCGTGGACCTGGCCGGGGACGTGCTCGCCGAAGCCGTGGAGTACACCGACCAGCGTGGCGGTGACCCGGTCGTCGTGGTGGACCGCCTGGTCGCCTTGCTCGACCCGGTCCTGACGGCCCTGCACGACGAGGGTGTGCTCGTCGCCGGGGCGACGGTCGCCGTCCCCGGACTCGTCGGCGGCGACGGCCAGGTACGTGCCGCCCAAGACCTCGGCTGGCACGAGGCCGACCTGGTCGCGCTGCTGCGTACCGACCCGGCCCTGGCCGCCCTGGACCCCACGGTCGCCAACGACGCGGTCCTGGCTGCGTCCGCCGAGCTGCGGGTGCGTCCCGACGACAGCTTTGTGTACGTGTGCGGCGAGTCGAACCTTTCCGGGGCTGTCGTCGTGCACCGTGAGGTCCGCTCCGGCGAACGCGGGTGGGCACCGGCCCTGGGGCACCTCGTGGTCGACCCGACCCGCCCCGACGGCACCCTTGACGACCTCGCCGGACCGGATGCGTTGCTGCGAGCCGCCGGGATCGACCCGTCGCAGCGGATCCCGGCCCTCGTCGCCGCCTTGGAAGCCCAAGACCCCACCGCCCAGGCAGCAGCGGTCCGCGCCGGAGCGGCCCTGGGTGTGGCCTTGGCGTCGGTCGTCCACATCACCGACGTTCCCACAGTCGTGCTCGGCGGAGCGTACTGGTCGCTGGCCGAGCACCTGGCCCCCCACGTGCTGGCCGGGCTGCGCCAGCACGTGGTGTTCGCCCCGTGGACCGAGTTCGCTGTGGTCCGTGCCGCCGCTGGTGACCTGCCTGCTCTGACCGGTGCCGCGTGGGCGTCCCTGCGTTGTGTCCTGGCCGACCCAGCCGCGTTCTTCGTCTCCCGTTGACCGCCCCGGCCTGCATGGGCACACGGTGCCAACCCGCCGTCACCTCCTGGTAGCTGCGGTCATTCGTGGACGCCCCAGCCGCGTTCTTCGTCTCCTGCTGGCCGTTCGTCCCGCATAGGGGACACACGGTGCTCACCCGGCGTGACCTCCTGGCACCCGCAGCCATACACGGGCAGGATGGACCCCATGACATATACCTTGGTGCTGCTCCGCCACGGCGAGAGCGAGTGGAACGCGAAGAACCTGTTCACCGGCTGGGTCGACGTGCCTCTGTCGGAGAAAGGCATCGTCGAGGCGTGCGACGGCGGCAAGCTTCTCGCCGACGCTGGTCTGCTGCCCGACGTCATGCACACGTCGTTGCTGCGCCGGGCCATCTGGACCGGTCACCTCGCCCTCGACGCCATCGACCGCCTGTGGATCCCGGTCAAGCGCAGCTGGCGCCTCAACGAGCGCCACTACGGCGCCCTGCAGGGCAAGGACAAGAAGCAGATCCGCGACGAGTACGGCGAAGAGCAGTTCATGTCGTGGCGCCGCAGCTACGACATCCCGCCGCCAGCCATCGAAGCCGGTTCGCAGTACTCCCAGGACGCCGACCCCCGCTACGCCGGCGAACCCATCCCCGCCACCGAGTGCCTCAAAGACGTCCTCGGGCGCGTCCTGCCGTACTGGCAGTCCGCCGTCCTGCCCGACCTGAAGGCCGGCAAGACCGTCCTGGCCGCCGCCCACGGCAACTCGATCCGCGCCATCGTCAAGTACCTCGACGACATCGACGACGACACCATCTCCGGCATCAACATCCCCACCGGTATCCCCCTGCTCTACGAGCTCGACGAGGCCACCGGCAAACCCACAGTCCCCGGCGGCACCTACCTCGACCCCGAAGCCGCCGCCGCCTCCATCGCCGCCGTAGCCAACCAAGGCAAGTGACGACCTAACCCCAAGACAGCGCAAGACAGTGGGGACGGTTCCTATTGTCCTGCCCCGTTCCAGGACGGTGGGGACGGTTCTCGCTGCCTCAGTCATATGTGGCGTGTGGCGAATGTGCGCGCCGATGGGAAGGGTCCTGTGGGGGTTTGCCGGTATGTATTGACGGCATGAGACACTGGCGCAATGACGACCAAGCCGTGGCCGACGACGATGGTGGTAGCGATCGTCCTGGGATGGCTCCAGGTGGCGCTCTTGGTGCTGTCTGCTGTGGCGGCGCTGAACGTGGCGATGGGAGACCCCCGCCCAGGGCTGACCGGCAAGCTGGAGCAGACGATGAACCAGTACGCGTTCGTCGCCTTGCTCCCGACGATCCTGGTCTTCGCGGTGTGCGTGTTCGCAATGCAGAAGCGGCAAGCGCCCGCGCGGGTGGCCCACGCGGTGATCACTGGGATCATCACGGGGGTCCTGCTCTTGGGGTCCTTGGTGGGCGCGTTTTTTCTCATCATCGGCTTCGTGCCGGCAATCGTCGCCAGCATCTTGACTTTCGTCCCATCCAGCCAGCCGTTTTTTGCCCAGCCTGCCCCGTATCGGGTTGTGCCGGTCGGCCCCGGGCCTGATCTGCGTCCTGTCCCGACGGAGCGCCCCGAATACCGTGGCCCTTGAGGTCGAGGTCGTTCGATCCGACCTTGCCCGATCAGAAAGGGGAGCCCGGGACCGTCGCGTTACTTCACGCCCGTCCGGTCGCGGCCACGAATGTGTGCGTCCAGTCGTAGTAGACGTCGCCGCGTGCAGGACAAAGGGGACGGTTCCTATGTCTTGCCTGGTCAGAAGGGCGGCGGAATGTCGTCGCGGAGGGTTGGCACTGGTCTGCGACGCGGGATCCCGGTGGTGGTGTCGACCTGGT
>WRET01000063.1 GCA_009779195.1 Micrococcales bacterium | reverse complement strand
GGGTCCACGGCGACGATCTGGCCGGTGAGCAGGCCGAACTTGTTCGCCGAACGTCCTGAGTACAAGGCCAGGAACAGCACACCCAGGCCCAGGCCGAAAGGCATGAGCACCCCGATGACCGAGCTGCGGTCGCGGGCGCGCTGGCCCAGGGCCCCGATGAGCACCGCGGCGACCAACGACCCGCCGACCGACCCGACGGCCACGTCGACACCGACGAGCAGCGCCGCCGCCGCCCCAGCGAACGACAGCTCGGAGACCCCGTGCACCGCAAACGCTAAGTCGCGCTGCATGACGAACACCCCGACGAGCCCTCCGACCAGCGCCAGCAGCGCCCCGGCGATGAGCGGCCCGCGCACGAGCACCACCATCTCGCCGTAGTCGCTGAAGTCGAACAGCTGGTTCCACCACGCGTCGGCGGCCAGACGCGCGGTCACGCTGCGTCCTCGGCGTGGTGGTGGGCGTCGTCACCGACGATGATCAGCCGTCCTTGCGCTTCGACCACGTCGATGCGGCTGCCGTACAGGCGGGTGAGGTTGTCCGAGGTCAGCACGTCAGCGGGCTTGCCCACGGCGTGCCCAGCCGGGCCCAGGTAGGTGACACGGTCGGCGTATGGCAGCACCGGGTTGATCTCGTGGGTGACGAACAGCACTGCCGTCCCGGTGTTCTGGCAGGTCGCGGCGATCAGCGCAGTGACCTCGTCCTGGCGGCGCAGGTCCAGCGACAGCAGCGGTTCGTCGCACAGCAAGATCGCAGGGTCGGAGGCCAGGGCCTGGGCGATACGCACCCGCTGCTGCTCTCCCCCGGACAGCAGTCCTACCGGGGCGTCGGCGTAGTCGCTGGCACCGACTGCTGCCAGCAGCTCGTCGACCCGGGTGTGTGGGGCGCGTCCACCTGGGCCCCAACGGTGCCCGTCCAGGCCCAGGCGGACCAGGTCACGTGCACGCACCGGGGTGGCCGGGTCGACGATCCGCTGCTGCGGGACGTACCCCAGCGCACGCGACCCGCGCCGTGGCGGATGCCCGAGCACCCGCACCGTCCCGGCGTGCAACGGCTGGATCCCCAGCAGCACACGCAGCAGCGTCGTCTTGCCCGAACCGTTCGGCCCGAGCACGGTGAGGAACTCGCCCGCCGCGACGCTCAGGTCCAGGCCCGACCACACGGTGCGGGATCCGAAAGCCAACGCCGCGTCGTGCAGCTCGATCACCGGGCGGGACGGGTCGATCACTCGTCCACCCCCAGCGCCTTGACGAGCGCGTCGACGTTCGCTGTCATCCAGCTGATGTAGTCGTGCCCGGCGGGCAGGGTCTCAGTCACGGCCACGACCGGGACACCGGCAGCTTGGGCTTTGGCGCGCACCTGCTCGGTCTGCGGGCCGGTGGTCTGGGAGTTGTACACCAGCGCCACCACCTGGTGGTCGGTGAACAGCGCGAGGGTGTCACGCATCACCGTCGGGGGGACGTCGGTCTCGTCCTCGATGGCCTTGGCGAACTTCGGCGGTGTCTTGTCGACGAGACCGAGGGCGTCCAGCAGGTACCCGGGGACCGGCTCGGTGGCCGCCACCGCCTGCCCGCCGACGGTCTCGGCCATCTCGACGGTACGGGCGACCAGGGCGTCGACCTTCGCGGTGAACGCTGCGGCGTTGGCGGTGTAGGTCGTGGCGTTGCCAGGGTCGACATCGGCGAGCTGCGCGCCGACCTCGTTGGCGACGGCTGCGACAGTCGGCAGGTCGTACCACACATGCTCGTTGAGGTCATCGTCAGTGCGGCCGGAGACCGCGACCGCTTCGACCACCGGCGGCGCCGACGACAGCCCGTCGAGCATGGTCGTGGCGTAGTCGTCGTACCCTCCCCCGTTGACCACGACGAGGTCCGCCTTGGACAGCGCCAGCTGCACCCTGGCCGACCCTTCGTACGAGTGCGGGTCAGCCGACGGGTCCGAGACGATCGAGGTGACGTCGACCAGATCCCCACCCACCTGCGCCACCACGTCGCCCCAGACGTTCGTCGACGTCACGACGCTGATCTTCCCGTCGCCACCGGACGACGAACCGCACCCAGCCACCCCACCGGCCAAGAACAACGCAGCGGTCACGATCCCAACGGTGCGCAGGTGGTCCACAGTGCTCCCCAGTCGACGGTCGATGTCTCCTTAAAGAGAGTAGTTCTCATTACCGATGCCGTCGAGCTCCTTCTCAACTACCCTGGTTGCTGAGAACGGTTCTACGCAGGAGGCCCCCATGATCGGCCAGCGCACCACCCGCCAGCGCAAGGCCATCGCCGCCCTCCTCGACGACCTCGACGAGTTCCGCAGCGCCCAACAGCTCCACACCCTCCTGGCCGAGCGCGGCGAGCGCATCGGCCTGGCCACCGTCTACCGCACCCTCGCCGCCATGGCCGAGTCCGGCGACCTGGACACCCTGCGCACCGACTCCGGCGAGTCCCTGTTCCGCCGCTGCGAACCGGCCCACCACCACCACCTGGTCTGCCGCCGCTGCGGCGCCACCGTAGAAGTCACCGCCACCGGCCTAGAGTCCCTCGTCAAGTCTGTGGCCGCCGCCCACGGCTACACCGACGTCACCCACACCCTCGAGCTCTTCGGCACCTGCCCCCGTTGCGCCTGACCTGCTGCGACCTGATCCGGGCGGTGCTGGCGCGAAGGCTGGTCTTCAGTCAGGGAGACAGCCTCGCGGGAGGCGGCTTCGTCTGTGCGGCCCGGCTGGTCCTCGACTATTCGAGCAGACGGCGCAGCTGCGCGACCGTCGGTGGCAGGTCGCGCTCGAACGAGGTCCACAAGATCTCGTGGTCGACGACGTCGTAACCGTGGGCGGCGAAGTTTCGTGCAGCGGCGACGCCGCGGAGGTTGAGGCCACGGTGGGCGTCGGCGAAAGGGCGTCCGACCCGGTTGACGGCCTCGCCGAGCCTGATCACCAAAGACTCGGCCATCATCCGTGCGACCCGCACGTCGACCCGGTCACGTTCTGCCAGGGCCCAGGCGGCTTCGTCGGCGTGGTTGAGGAAGTCGTCGAGTGCCTGCACGACGCGTTCGCCGTACTCGGCGGCGATGCGGTCCCGGCCGGTAGGGGGCAGGTCGTTCACAGCGGGACCGCCTCGTCGAGGATCTGGCGTTTGCGCTCAGGGACCGCCCGCGACGAGACCAGGTCCACGTGGAAGCCGAGCAGCTCGGCGATGTCCTCCTGGACAGCCCCGATCTCGAACGCCGAAGCCCCCTCCTCGACGTCGAACAACAGGTCGACATCAGAACCCGGGGTGTCCTCCCCCCGCGCGACAGACCCGAACACCCGGACGTTGACCGCATGAGCCTGGGCAAGCCGGTCTTTGACCTCGTCGGCGTGCTCGGCGAGCGCCGCCGACGGCCGACGCATGGCCCGCACGAGCCGCTCGCGCATAGCAGGGCTCATCGGACGCTTCCCAGCCTCGTACGCGGCGACGTTCGGCGCCGCCACCCCGGCATACCGAGCAACGTCCTCCTGGGTCATCCCGGCAGCGAGCCGTCTCTCGCGCAGGTCGTCGTCCACACTTCCATCCTATCACCGATAGGCAACATAGACGCGCTCACTGGCGCGCAAGCCGGGCCGGTGCCAACGGGGGAACCGCCCGTCGGAGGAGGACGCAAGCCGGTCCGCCCCCGGGGGGCCTAGAGTCACGTCCGCGTGAAACGGACGACGCAGCCGGTCACACGCGGACGATACCCACGCCTGGTTCGTCGCCGACCAGCGCGGTGATGTCGTCGGGATCACCGGTTGCGATGACGCCGCCTCCCGCGGTGATGGCGACCGCTACGACTGTCGCGTCGACGTGGTCAGCTGAGCCGCGCCCGGCACTGGCGAGCAGGTGTCCGACCCGGCGTGCCAGCTGACGGGTCGTATCTGCCACCATGATGCCGGTGCGCCGGTTCAGGTAGGCGTCAACCGTCTGGTCGTGGCCGTGTCCACGGTAGAGCTCGGCGAGGACCGCGGCGGGAACGACGATGTCGGCCCCGGCGTCGCGGGCTGCGGTCAAGGCGGCGTGCGCTGCCCCAGGCTGTTTGCCGCGCTGCGTCTGGGCGAGGAGCCACAGGGCTTGGGCATCCAAGACGAGAACGGTCACCGCAGCCACCTGGCGAACTGTTCGACCTCAGCCGGGTCGGCGGGGCCGAACTGCACGTCCAGCTCACTCACGTGGTCGACGAGCGCGATCCGCCGGGCTCGCCGTGCCACCTCTGCGCTGAGGATCGCGTTGACGGTCGCGGAGAACCCGTCCGGGTCTTGGTCCAGGACGTCGACCACCTCGGGGTCCAGTGTCACGGTCCGCCGCACCTTGATGCTCATACCGTCATCATATCATTGGTGATCCCGGTTCCTGCCGCTCAGAGGTGGGTCGGGGCATGCGGGTGGCTGCGGCGGCTGTGGCGAGCCAGAGGATGGCGCCGAGGGCGAAGGCTGTGGGGTAGCCGACGGTGGTGGCGAGGGCACCGGCGGCCAGGGGGCCGATGATGGAGCCGAGGTCGCCGGACATGGTGAAGACGGCGATGGCGCGGTCGCCGCCGCCGGTGTCGCCTACTGCGGCGGCGGGGGCGGTGCCGATGAACGCTGACCCGGCAGCGTAGACGGACAGGACGATGGTGAGCACCACGGCTCCCGGGGACCAGGGGATCGCGGTGAGGGCGACGGCGAGCACCAGGGCGCTGGCGATCATGGGGACGCGGCGGCCGATACGGTCGACGACAGCACCGGCTGGCAGGACGAACGCTGTCTGCACCCCGGCGGCCACGGCCATGGCGACGCCGGTGACCAAGGCCGCCTGGGTCGGGTCGCCGGTGAGGAAACCGGCGACGAACAGCGGGACGAGCGTCGCGCGGGTGCCGTGGGTGTTCCACCCGGAGCTGGCCTGGGCCAGGCACGCGGCCTGGAACCGAGGGTCACGGGCAACGGTGCGCATCGGCACGGCTGGCTCCTGGTCGGCTTTCGACGCAGCGCCGACACGAGTCAGCCCGAGGGCGCACAGCGCTGCCACACCGAGCGTCCCGGCGTAGAAGAAGAACGGCGCCCGCATGGAGATCCCCGCCAGCAGGCCTCCCACAGCAGGCCCGGCCATCGCGCCGATGAGGAACCCGCCCTGGTACATGCCCGCGGCCCGTCCGCGGCGCGCGGCGTCGACCGAGGCCAGCAGCACCGTCATCCCCGCGACGGAGAACATCGCCGACCCGATACCCCCCAACCCCCGCAGCACCAGCAACTGCACATAGCTGTGCGACGTGCCCGCCAGCGCCGACGACACCGCCACAACCACCAACCCAGCGATGAGCACCGCCCGGTGCCCGAACCGGTCGTCGGCCCGCCCCACCAGCGGCGCCGCCACGAACCGCATGAGCGCGAACGCCGCCACCACAGCCCCCGCCGCCAGCTCGTCGGCCCCGAACCCCGCGGCGAACACCGGCAGCACCGGCACCACCACCCCAAACCCGATGGCAACAGCCAACGAGATGGCGCTCAGCACCCACACATTGCGTGGCACGTCGGAAGGCTACCGCCGTCCGTGCCAGTCCTTGCGCATGCTGTCAGGTTTCGATCAGGTCGTGGGTGACGATGTTGCGTCCTGCGTCGAAGTCTCTGGCGCGCTCGACCAGCTCTTGTTCGGTGAGCGTCCCAGCCGAGACTTCGAAGGGGAGCTTCTGGGTGCGCACCACGACACGGGCGAACATGTTGATCGCTGTTGACGCGGTCATGCCCACCTCGGTGCAGAACGCGTCGAACTGGTGCTTGACGTCGCGGTCCATCCGGACGCTGAACGTTGAAGTGGTCACGGCAGCCTCCCAAGCATCGTCCTGCGAGACGCACCTAGCGTAGCACATCAGGTGCTGTTCGGTGCGGATCGCACGTCGGACCCATGCCATCCTTGGACTGGCGTCCTCACCTCGTCGAACCGGCGACGCCGGACAAGGAGCGGTCGGCGAGCATGGGCGGAGACGGTCTGGCCTCACCGACACGCCGGCCCAGAATGAATCGTATGAATGTTCGATAGGGGGTAGGGTCGTGCTATGGGTGACTGGGATCCGCAGGAGACGGTGGGCAACCTCATCGACCACCAGAGCACGGTGTTCGTCGGGTCGGTGGACGCTGACGGGTTTCCGAACCTCAAGGCGATGCTGGCACCACGGCGGCGGGTGGGGTTGCGCGAGTTCTGGTTGACGACGAACACCTCGTCGGTGCGGGTCGGGCAGTTCTGGGCGAACCCGCAGGCTGCGATCTACTTCGCAGACCAGCGGAACTTCCGTGGGGTGATGCTGCGCGGGCAGATGGAGGTCTGCGAAGACGCGGCGACCAAGGAGATGATCTGGCGCGACGGCGACACGCTCTACTACTCCGGCGGTGTCACCGACCCGGACTACTGCGTCTTGCGTTTCACCGCCCAGGACGGGCGGTATTACGCCAACCTCTCGTCCAAGAACTTCCAGATCACCTCATGACGGACCAGCCACACCGGTAGATGTGGCGCAAGGTTCACCATCGCAGGGGCAGACGTGGTTGGCTAGGTCCGTGACCACTCTTGTGCTGCCTGGATGGACCCAAACCTACGCCGGTAAGGTCCGCAACCTGTATGTACCTGACTCCACGCCTGAGGGGGAAGAGATCACTGACGTGCACGGCGATGTCGTGCTCGTCGTGGCCTCGGACCGGATCTCGGCGTACGACTACGTGCTGTCCCCCGCGATCCCGGACAAAGGCGTGGTGCTCACCCAGCTGTCGTTGTGGTGGTTCGCCCAGCTCGCCGGGACCGTCGCCGACCATGTGGTGTCCACCATCGTGCCCGACGAGGTCGCCGGACGGGCCATCATCTGCCGACGCCTGGACATGTACCCGGTGGAGTGCGTCGCGCGCGGGTACCTGACCGGGTCAGGGCTGACCGAGTACCAGCAGAACGGGGCCGTGACGGGGATCGCGCTGCCCGACGGGCTGGTCGACGGGTCGCGCCTGCCTGAGCCGATCTTCACCCCGGCGACCAAAGCCGAACTAGGCGCGCACGACCAGAACATCACCTTCGACGCGACGGTCGAGCTCGTCGGGCCCGAGACCGCACGGCGTCTGCGCGACCTGACCATGGAGATCTACCACCGGGCCGAGGCCATCACGGCCGAACGCGGGCTGATCCTCGCCGACACCAAGTTCGAGTTCGGGGTGGACGCCGACGACCGGCTCGTCCTGGCCGACGAGGTCCTCACCCCCGACTCCTCACGTTTCTGGCCCGCAGACACCTGGTCGCCAGGGCGGGCGCAGCCCAGCTTCGACAAGCAGTACGTGCGCGACTGGTTGACGTCGCCCGAGTCTGGGTGGAACCGCACGTCCGACGCACCGCCCCCTGCACTGCCCGACGCGGTCGTGACACGCACCCGAGACCGTTACCTGGAGGTCTACAGGCGGATCACTGGCAAAGACCTGGAGCTGTAGGCTCAGGCTCGCAAACCCATCGTCGAACCCGGGAGCACAGCCGTGGGACGTGTCGTCGTGGACGTCATGCCGAAACCAGAGATCCTCGACCCGCAGGGCAAAGCAGTGGCCCGCGCCCTGCCCCGGCTGGGTATCGACGGGTTCGTGACCGTCCGGCAGGGTAAGCGGTTCGAGCTGGAGGTGGACGGGCCGGTGACCGACGACGTCCTGGCCGCAGCCCGGCAGGCCGCCACGACGTTGCTGTCCAACCCTGTGATCGAAGACGTCGTGCGCGTCGCCGACGAGAGCGCCGCCTGATGACCCGGATCGGGGTCGTCACGTTCCCTGGGA
This sequence comes from Micrococcales bacterium, assembly GCA_009779195.1. Lineage (GTDB taxonomy): Bacteria > Actinomycetota > Actinomycetes > Actinomycetales > Cellulomonadaceae > Cellulomonas. Next base: position 9,530 of record WRET01000063.1, on the reverse strand, counting down.
CCCTCGACGACCGCGACGCGGCCAGGGCTGTGCGGGTCGCAGGTGCGCAGCCAGTCAGCCTGTGGCACGCCGACGACGACCTGCACGAGGTCGACGCGGTGGTCTTGCCGGGTGGGTTCTCCTACGGCGACTACCTGCGTGCCGGGGCGATCTCACGGTTCGCGCCAGTGATGACGTCAGTGGTCGACGCAGCGGGGCGTGGCCTGCCGGTGCTGGGGATCTGCAACGGGTTCCAGGTGCTCACCGAGTCGCACCTGCTGCCAGGGTCGATGGTCAAGAACGACCACCTGCAGTTCGTGTGCCGTGAGCAGCGTCTCGTCGTGGAGAACAACACCACGGCCTGGACCAGGGACTTCACCGCTGGGGAGCAGATCACCATCCCGCTGAAGAACCAGGACGGGCAGTACGTCGCCGACGCGGCGACCTTGGCACGCCTGGAGGACGAGGGCCGGGTCGTGTTCCGCTACCACACCGTCAACCCCAACGGGTCGCGGCACGATATCGCTGGGGTGTGCAACGCCGCTGGCAATGTCGTGGGTCTCATGCCCCACCCTGAGCACGCCGTCGAACCCGGTTTCGGGCCTGACGGGGCCGCCGGGCCACGTACCGGCACCGACGGGCTGCGTTTCTTCACCTCCGTGCTGAGCACTCTCGTCGGCTGACTCCGGACTCCTTTGCGGTGACCTATTCAGCTGTGGGCTGGGGTTAAGGTCGACAGCATGTGGTTCGCACGGCGGGTGGGCGCTCTGGTGCTCGTGGGCGGGTTGACGCTGGTGCTGGCGGGGTGCCCAGGTTCGCTGGGGTCGCGGGGACCGAAGTGCATCGACCCAGCACGCGACACGGTCTCGCAAGGATGGATGTGCGACCTGCCGGCGGTGGACACCACGACGCTGACCACCGCCCAACGCTCGTTGTGGTCCACGCTCGACCAGGCCTACGCGGACCAGCAGCCAGGCACGGTGTACTCCCAGGGCAAGTCCGAGGCGTGGTGCGCCGACTTCGTCAGCTGGGTGTACAACGAGGCTGGGTACCCGTTCAGCAACCCGAACTCGGGGTCGTGGCGTATCCCGGGGACGTTCACGCTGGCCGAGTACTTCCAGACCCAGCACGTCTTCCACTCCCCTGGCGAGACCGGCTTCACCCCGAGGCTCGGCGACGTGGCGATCTACACCAACGAGTCGCTGGTGTGGACCCAGCACACCAATATCGTCATCGGCTACGACGGGACCTGGCTGGTCACCATCGGCGGCAACCAGTCGCACGGGGCCGTGACCGTCTACCGCCACCGCTGGGACAACCCCGACCTGCACGTGCGCGGCTTCGGCCGCCCCCTGCCCGGGTGACAGCGCACGGCCCGGGACCGCCTAGGTCCCGGGCCGTGCGGACAGGTCAGGTGAACAGGCGCGGGCCGCAGTGCGGCCACTGGCCTGCCCCAGAGCGCTCGTAGAGCATCTGGGCGCGGGACGTCTGCTCGGCGGCTGATGCCTGCGACGGCAGACCGCTGCCGCCCACAGAGTTCCACGTCGCCACCGAGAACTGGTAGAGGCCGTGGTACTTGCCGTTCTTGGACACGATGGTCGGGTTGCCGCCGGACTCGCACTGGGCCAACGCTGCCCAGTTGAGGCTCGCCGACGAGCCGCTCGGGTTCGCCGGGCTCCCGGCGGTCTTCGGAGCCGACGACGACGGCGTGGCGGCAGGCTTGGGCTTGGGCTTGGTGCCCACGGCCACGACCTCGCCCACGGGGGCTGTGGTGACCTCGTCGGACACGGTCTCGCGCCCGCGCTCGACACCGTCGGCGGTGGTCACGCGTTCCACGACGGTGCGCACCCCGGGGACCCCAGCGGTGACGACGGCGTTGGTGCCGACGGTGCGCTTCGGGTCGTCGGTCTGGCTCGAGGCGAACGGGACCTCGCTGGTCGTGGTGACGTCTTCGGTCACGATCCGGACCACGACGACCTGCACGGAGTCACCCGCGGGGACGACGGTGACCTCGTCCTCGGCTTCCAGGCTCACCCCGGCGTCCGTCAGGGCCTGGTGGACCCGCACGCCACCTTCGGGTACGGCGAGCGTGCCGCCGTCGACGACGACTTTGGCCGGTCCTTGAGCGGTCAGGTCCAAAGGAAGCTCAGCCGAGCCGTCGGCGGCGCGGGTGGCGACCAGCGCCACGTCGCCGTGCACAGGTGTCAGTGCCGCCAGCGCCTCGTCGGCGGACAACGCGGTGGTCCACACGGTGACCGGCCCGTCCGCGGTGATGATCGGCAGCTCTTTGGCGTACCGCACGACGATCGTCGCACCGTCACGCATCTCGCCGGTGACCAGGTCGCGTTCGCCGATGGTGATGCCCTCGTCGTCCAGCAGCCCGGAGACCGAGCCTGCGAACGTGGACACCGAGCGGATCTCACCGTCGATGTCGAGGGTCACTGTTTTGTGCGCCGAGGCGACGGCGAAGCCAGCGCCTCCGACGAGGACGAGCGCCACGACGGCAGCCACGACGAGGGTCCGACGACCCGGTCGGCGCCGCCGCAGACTCGCTCGTGGAATCGGGGCGGTCGAGGTGGGAAGCTCAGCAGGTGTGCTGTCAGGCTCCGGGGTGGTCTCAGACCACAGGACTCGGGTCGTGTTCCCAGTCGTACTCACAAGGCTCCAGCCTTCGCAGGGCCCGGGCACGGAAGGCTGTCGACCGCAGACCTGGTGGAAAACCACCGTTGGTCGTCACGCCCCGCCCGCAGGCGCAGCGTCGGTCACGAACCTACCGATCCGGCTCACAGCCAGCCGGGGTGGGTCACCGCCGTCTGGCTATCTCCTTCTCGTCGGCAGCTGGCGCCCATACGGAGCAGCCCGAGTCGAAAGCGACACCGAATCGTAACCTAACCGTGATCGACGGCCAAATGCGGGTGCGCAAGCGGCTGAAGGGCAGGTCACAACGTGCCGACGACGTGTCCCGGCGGGGTCAGTACCAGTTGTGAGACTCCGAGTGCGACCAGGCCCCGCACGGGTTCCCGTACCGCGAGGCGATGTAGCCCAGGCCCCAGGTGATCTGCGTGGTGGCGTTGGTCTGCCAGTCAGCCCCGGCGGACGCCATCTTCGTGCCTGGCAGCGCCTGCGGGATGCCGTAGGCCCCTGACGACGGGTTCTTGGCGGTGACGCGCCAGCCGCTCTCTCGCTGCCACAGGTTGTACAGGCAGGAGTACTGCTGGTCGTCCCACCCGCGGGCGGCCACCATCTCCTTGGCGATGGCCTGGGCAGTCCCGGGGCTCACCGGCGGAGCAGACTTGACGTCCATCGTGCCGATACGGACGACCTCGTCGACCGGTGCTGTGGTGATCGCCGACGAGATCGGCGTCCGCCCGACCGCCACACCGTTGACCATGTCGACGCGGTAGGTGATGGTGCGCACCCCCACCTTGCCGCGGGTGCCGACCTGGCGGTCGCCTTTGACCAAGTTCTTGTCCTCGACCTCACGGGTCTCGAACGGCACAGCCTCCGTGGACGTCTCACCTTTGGCGTCGGCGCGGGTCACCACGACCACCAGCCCGTCGACCGTCGCAGCACCCAGCGGGGCCGACACCCGGTCAGCCTGGCCGAGCACCACACCGACGTCGATGAGCGCGTCGCGGACCGTGCCGCCGTCGGTCACCGCGGCGATGGTCTGCCCGTCGACGACGACGTGCACCGTCTTGACGGTGGACACCAGAAGCGTCCCGCGGCCCACCCGGTCCGTGCGCGACGCCGAGGCCCGCGAGTCCTCCCTCAGACCCAGGTCGTCGATCACCTCGCCCACCGTGGTGGCGGTGGTCGTCACCGTCTGGCGGGCGCCGTCGACCTCGATGGTGATCTGCTGGGCGTGGCGCACCGTGATGGTCGCGGGAACAGGCTGGTCGACCGACGGGATGACCAGGTCGCCCTCGCCCACCTTGATCCCCTCGTTGGCGAGCAAGTCACCGACGGTCCAGGCGTACCCCTGCACCTGGACCTGCTGCCCGTCCACATCGACGACGGCAGACTTGTACAGCAGGGCAAAGGCGCTGGTCGAGGCCACCACCAGCCCAAGCACAGTGAGCTGGACGACAAGACGCAACCCGCGCGTGCGCGGGCGTCGGTGCGCCCGGGGTGCCAACCGGCGCTTGGCCACACGTCCTCCTTGCCACTGTCGGCATCTTTGCCACTGTGGGCATGCCACGACTGCTGGTACGCGGTCGACAAGTAGAACCGTAACGGATCGATGATCCCTATGGGGATGGTTTGTGGGTGGATGTGACGATCATCACCATGATCCGTACAAGCGAAGTGCGTTACCGGTGACCAGCTCGCACGTCGCCGCGACGCTCAGACCCCGCACCCGTGCCAGCTCGACCACGGTCAGCGGCACCAGGTACGACGAGTTCGCCTTCCCCCGGTGTGGCACCGGGGTCAAGAACGGCGCGTCGGTCTCCACCAGCAACAGGTGCTCGGGCACAGCTGCGGCGGCCTCGCGCAGCGCGTCGTTGGACTTGTAGGTCAACGGTCCGGCGAACGAGCAAGCCCAGCCGCGCTCAGCACAGGTGCGGGCCAGCTCGACGTCACCAGAAAAACAGTGCAGGACGGTCCGCTCAGGCGCCTGGTCGCGCACCAGCACCTCCACGGTGTCGGCGTGCGCGTCGCGGTCGTGGACCTGCACCGCCAGACCCAGCTCACGGGCCATGGCCAGGTGGGCCCTGAACGACTCGCGCTGGGCCTGGCGACCAGCGTCCGACGTGCGGAAGTAGTCCAGCCCCGTCTCCCCCACCACCCGCACCCGCTCGTGCGCGCCGGCCACACGCGCCACAGCGGCCAACGCCTCGTCCAGGCCGACGGCGTGGCGCGGTTCGACCCGCGGAGCGAGCCCGTCAGGCCCGACCTCACGGACCCCCGCGTGCAGCGCAGCCTCGTTGGGGTGGATCGCCACCGCCGCCAGCACCCGCGGGTCAGCCTCGGCCAGCGCTGCGGTGGCCTCCAGCGCGTCGTAGTCGCACCCGACCTCGAGCACACGGCTCACCCCGACCGACTCGGCCAGGTCCAGGTGCGCCGACACAGGCTCGAGCGCCATCTGCAGGTGCGTGTGGTTGTCGATGACCTCGACCGGCAACCGTTGCGGTGCTGGGGCCCAGGTCCGGTCGCGTGCCACTGCCGTCAGTCTCCGAGCTGTTCGGCCAGCCGTGCCAGCTCTTCGTCGACACCGGCTGGGTCGAGCTTGGCGAAGATGGGGGTGGGTTTGGCCACAGGGGTCCCGACGACGACCGGTTCGCTCGCCCACGCAGGGGCAGCGGTGTAGTCACCAGTGATGACCGGGTAGGTGCGGGACGGGTCGTCCAGGTCGGCCACCTCGTCGATACGCGGCAACGGGGAGAACACCCCGGTGCCGCCGAACGTCTCGTGCACCTGTTGGGCCGAGTGCGGCAAGAACGGTGCCAGCAGACGGTTGAGGTCGGCCACCGCCTGGGTGAGGGTGTGCAGGACTGTCCCCTGCCGCTCGCGGTCGGCCTTGAGCGCCCACGGTTCGGCGTCGGCCACGTACTTGTTCGCCTCACCGACCACCCGCATAGCCTCGCCGAGCGCCTGGCGCTGGCGGTGCGCACCGATGAGGGCTCCGACCTGGTCGAACGCGGCGCGGGTCGAAGCCAACAGCTCAGCGTCACGCTCGGTGCGCGCACCGGCCGGCGGGATGGCCCCGAAGTTCGCGGCGACCATGGACGCAGTGCGGTTGACCAGGTTGCCCCACCCGGCGACCAGCTCGTCGTTGGTGCGCCGGTAGAACTCGGCCCAGGTGAAGTCCACGTCTTGGGCCTCGGGGCCAGCGATCGACAGGTAGTAGCGCAGCGCGTCGGGTTGGTACCGGGCCAGGAAGTCGCGTACGTGGATCACCACCCCGCGCGAGGTGGAGAACTGCTTGCCCTCCACGGTGAGGAACTCCGAGGAGACCACCTCGGTGGGCAGGTTCAACGTGCCGAACTGGCCAGGTTCGCCACCTTTGGCACCGCCCCCGGTGTAGCCCAGCAGCTCGGCAGGCCAGATCTGGGAGTGGAAGGTGATGTTGTCCTTGCCCATGAAGTAGTACGACGCCGCGTCAGTGTCGTTCCACCAACGGCGCCACGCGTCGGGGTCGCCACTGCGCCGCGCCCACTCCACGGACGCTGACAGGTATCCGACCACAGCGTCGAACCACACGTACAGCCGTTTGGCCGGGTTGTCCTCCCACCCGGGCAGCGGAACGGGGATACCCCAGTCGATATCGCGGGTCATGGCCCGGGGCCGCACGTCGTCGAGCAGGTTCAACGAGAACTTCAGCACGTTGGGGCGCCACGCGTCACGGCTGCGCAGCCAGGTGCCCAGCGCGTCGACGAAAGCAGGAAGGTCGAGGAAGAAGTGCGTGGACTCCACGAACTCGGGTTTCTCCCCGTTGATCCGCGAGCGCGGGTTCTTCAGGTCGATAGCGTCGAGCTGGTTGCCGCAGGCGTCGCACTGGTCGCCGCGGGCACCGTCGGCGCCGCACAACGGGCACGTTCCTTCGATGTACCTGTCAGGCAGGGTGCGCCCGGTGGACGGGCTGATCGCACCCTTCGTGGCCTGCTCGACCATGTACCCGTTGCGGTGCACGGTGCGGAACAGCTCTTGGACCACCGCGTAGTGGTTACGCGTGGTGGTCCGCGTGAACAGGTCGTAGCTCAGGCCCAGGGCGGTGAGGTCTTCGACGATCACCTTGTTGTAACGGTCGGCGAGCTGCTGGGGGCTGACCCCCTCAGCCTCGGCCTGGACCAGGATCGGCGTTCCGTGCTCGTCGGTGCCCGAGACCATGAGCACGTCGTGGCCCGCCATACGCATGAACCGGGAGAACACGTCTGAGGGGACCCCGAACCCGGCGACGTGGCCGATGTGACGAGGACCGTTGGCGTAGGGCCATGCGACAGCAGACAAGATGCGGGACATGCCCTGATCCTAGTCAGGTCAGTCGTCGTAGGGGTCGGGGTCGGGACGGTACTGCTGCCACGAGACGGACTTGAGAGCGTCGGCGTCGCGCAGGTCGAGCACCTGGGTGTCCACGTCACCGTCGGGCTGCGAGCCAGGGTGCGCCCCGTGGCCAGCGTCGTGCGCCCGCGGCGGGTACGAAGGAGGCATCTCGTCGTGGGACGACATGGCTTCCCAGTCGTCGACCGAGTAGTTGATGACGTCGTCGTCGTACCCGTCCAGCTCGACCGGGGGGGGAGGCGGAGGATGCGGGGCGGCCTGAGCAGGTTTCGGGCCGAACATCGTGTCAATGATCGCGTGGTGCGTCTCGTCCGGGTACCGCACCCAGTTGACTTCCCGCAGCGCCTGCTCCTGCCCCGCCGACTCCATGATGAACTGCCCGTACCCGAGGATGTTGCCCATGATGGAACGCTTGTAGTTCATGTCGGTGACCTTCTCCAGCGGCATCATCGCCTGCTTGCGGAAGAGGATTCCCGTCTGCTGCAAGAGCCGGCGCTGGGTGGAGCCGAACCAGGCGAACCACCACTGCGCGAAGTGCCACAGGCCCCGTGCGGCGATGAACAGCCAGATGATCCCCAGGACGCTGCCGTCCCTGTGCTCAGTCTGCTCGTACTGCCACCACAAGGCGATGATGAGGAAGAAACTGACCACAGTGGTGCCCACAGGCTCGGCGATACTCGCCCAGTGCCGACGGCCGAGGACGATGAAGTGCTCACCAGGGGCCAGGTGCCCTTTGAAAACCCGCCTTCCGCGTGCGGGGACCGCGACGAAACCCATACCTACGACGACAGCTCACCGAAGAACGTCAAGAACCCTGCGACCGTCATGAACAGCAGGTCCCAGACCGACCGCACGACGTTCGCCGCCTGGGCGGGGTTCCGCACGATCGCGAACACGAAGAAGGCGACGAGCAACCAGATCAACCACTGCTTGACCTTCGCGGGCATAGCCTTCCCCGTCACTGGACTTTTGGGCGCCCAGATGGGTCACCCCGAACGACGGTAGCCCCCCTGTGGCCCAGACCTGCGGCGACACGCCGCGCGGCACCCACTGGCGGCGAAGCGCACACCGGTGACGACCAGTGGCAAGATAGCCGCAGGTCGTCGAGCCCGGGCCCAGGAAGGACGAGACATGCCACACCGAGCCCTCATCGTCGTGGACGTGCAACCGACGTTCTGCGAGGGCGGCGCTCTGCCGGTCGAAGGCGGCAACCGCACCGCCGAGGCGGTGGCCGCCTATGCCGACGCCCACCGCGACCGCTACGCCCTGGTCGTGACCACCCAGGACTGGCACGTCGACCCCGGTGAGCACTTCTCGCCCGACCCTGACTTCGTCGACACCTGGCCTCCTCACGGCGTGGCCGGCACCGACGAGGCCGAGCTCCACCGGGCCCTGGCCGACCTGCACCCCGACGTCCAGGTGAAAAAGGGTGAGTTCGCCGCCGCCTACTCCGGTTTCGAGGGCGTGGCACCCGACGGCCGCACCCTGGCAGCAGTCCTCGTCGACGCCGATATCGACGCCGTCGACATCGTCGGTATCGCCGAGTCCCACTGCGTCAGAGCCACCGCCCTCGACGCCGTCGCCGAAGGCCTGGCCACCCGCGTCCTGACCGACCTCACCGTCCCGGTCACCCCCGAGCTCGGCGAAGCGGCCCGCACCGAGCTCGCCGCCGCCGGGGTCGACCTGGTCGACTCGTCCGCTCTGTGACCTCGAGGCTCTCTACCGGTGCCGCCCACGTACGAGAGTCGACCTGTACACCCTGTAGACACACGTTTTGCGACCTCAGCCATCCCGGTCTGGTTCTGGGCGGTGCTCGCTGTGCTGGCCACGGGCCTGCGGCGACCGCACGACAGCCCCACCGGACGGACAGGTCGTGTCAGGGAAGAAGCGTGGGGTTGATGGTCTCGGTCTCGAAGGCCACGACGGTGCGCTTGTTGCGGGAGAACTCCACACCGACCAGGTGGATGGGGACACGGTCGGCCAGGTACTTGTCGGCGTAGCCGCGGTCTTTGATCTGCGCCAGGGCCGTGTGCTCGGGTTCGTCGTCGACGACCTTGAACTCGAACAGGTACACCTGGGCACCCACGCGCACAGACAGATCCAGCCGTCCGGCGTTCGACGACTCCTCAGGCACAGCGTCCAGGCCCGCCCCGGCGATGCACGCGTAGAACACTGACGCGTAGAACCCCTCGTACTCGGCGATGTCGTTACGGGTGTACCACTGGTACGGGATCGCCTCGTACAACGCGGTGAAAAACGGCCCCAGCGCCTCGGTGTCGCCAGCCTCCAGCAGCAGCCGGAGCCGTCGCCGGTGCTCCGATGCACCGCTCGGGTCATCGACGAGCCACTCCAGCAGCGTGGAGTTCACCGCGTCGCGGACCTCACGGTTGGGATACCCCAAGATGTAGTACGTGGTACCGCCGACCACTTCGGTGCCGGTGATCGTCAGGTACCCGGTCTGGAACAACAACGCCTCAACCGGGACAGCGCCGATCTCGAACCTCGAGATCAAGTCTGCCGACGCGTACGACCGGGCCAGGTTCGGCACG
>WRET01000062.1 GCA_009779195.1 Micrococcales bacterium | reverse complement strand
CTGCGAGTCGCGTTCGACGTACATCTCCACACGCACGTCCACCATCGGCCGCCCGTCGGCGGCAGGCTCGTCACGCTCGACCATCTCTTCGACCACCACAGCCAGGGAGTGCGGCAGCTCGTCGCGGACCCCTTCGAGGGCGGCTTCGCGGACGAACTCGGCGACCATGACCTGGTCCGGCTCGTCGGTGAGCTCGCCGTCGGGGTAGAACGCCGGGCCGGGCGGCAGGTGGCCGACGAGCACGTCAGCAAGCACATCGACCTGGAACCCGCTGACCGCCGAGACGGGGACCACATCGGCCCACGGCCCCAACGCGTCGACGGCAGCCAGGTGCTCGACCATCGCGGGCCGGCCCACGAGGTCCGCCTTGGTGACCACGGCCACGACGGGGGTGTGTTCGGCGACACCGGCCAGCTGTTCGGCGATGAACCGGTCCCCCGGGCCGACTTTCTGGTCGGCGGGCAGGCAGAACCCGACCGCGTCGACCTCCGACAAAGTCCCGGCGACGACGTCGTTGAGCCGTTGGCCCAGCAACGTGCGGGGCCGGTGCAGACCGGGGGTGTCGACGAGCACCAGCTGGGCGTCAGGCCGGTGCACGACGCCACGCACCACGTGCCGGGTGGTCTGGGGACGTGAGGACGTGATCGCGACCTTTGTGCCGACCAACGCGTTGGTCAGCGTGGACTTTCCCGAGTTCGGCCGCCCCACCAAGCACACGAACCCCGACCGGAACTCGTCGCCAGGGTTGTTCTCCTCGTTCATCGTTCTCCTTCGTGTGCTTGACGCACCAGCACGGTGGCCAGGCGTTTACGCCGTCCTTCGACCCTTTCAGCAGTCAGGTGCAACCCGTGGATCTGCCCGCACGAACCTGTCAACGGCACTTTTCCCAAGGCTTTGGCCAGCAGCCCGCCCGCGGTGTCGACGTCCTCGTCGTCGACCTCCAGGCCGAACAGCTCGCCGAGCTCGTCACGGCCCAGGCGGGCTGGTACCCGGAAAACACCGTCGCCCAGGTCGTCGACGGCCGGGGCCGACCGGTCGTGCTCGTCGGTCAGCTCCCCGACGATCTCCTCCAGGGCGTCTTCGATCGTGACCAGCCCGGCGATCCCGCCGTACTCGTCGACAACCATGGCGATGTGCGTGGCCCTGTCGCGCAGCTCGCGCAGCAGGTCGTCGACTGGTTTGGACTCGGGGACGAAATGGGCCGGACGGGCCAGGTCCGCCACCGTCCCGACCACCACCTCACCGCGGCGCCGCCCGGGCTCAGCCGGGCCGAGCACCCCAGGGATATGGCGCACGACGTCTTTGAGGTACAGCACCCCGCGCAGGTCGTCCACGGTGCCGCCGACCACCGGCACCCGTGAGTAGCCCGAGCGCAGCAGCACCGTCAGCGCCTTGGCAGCCGGGTCGGTCGCGCGCACCGTCACCATGTCGGTGCGCGGCACCATGACCTCACGGGTCAGCGTGTCCCCCAGCTCCATGACCGAACGGACCATCTCGCGCTCGGCATCGTCGATGGCTGTGGACTCGGCGACCCGGTCGACCATGTTGCGCAGCTCGTCGTGCGCGCCAGCAGCGTGACGCTCGGCGCTGGCCCTCCCGCCCAGACGTCCGGCCACAGCGGTGACCACAGTGAGCAGCCGTGCCAGGGCAGTCAGCGTCGCGGCAGGGTGGCGCCGCCCGATCGAACGCGGGCTGGCCCGCACCAAACCCCACGCGACCCCCCCGGTGAGCACCAGGCACACGCCGAGCACCCCCCACCACGACCAGTCCGTCACCATGGCCACGACGAGCGTCACCGCGACAGTCGCGGTCATCTCCCCCATGAGCCGGACGAACGCCACAGCGTCGGCCACCTGCAGACGCCGGTCAGCCAGCGCCTCGACGCGTGCAGCGGCGGGGTGCCCCGCAGCCTCCAGGCGCGCCACGTCGGCGTGGGTGACACGGATCACCGCGACCTCTCCGGCTGACAGCAGAGCCGCCAGCAGGTACCCCGCGGCCACGAGCAGGCCCAGCACGACGATCATCGCTGCGCCAAGAACGTCAACAACAGCCGTCGCTGCAGGTCGAACATCTGGTCGCGCTCGGCTGGTTCGGCATGGTCGAACCCGAGCAGGTGCAAGATCCCGTGCACGGTCAGCAACAACAGCTCTTCGGCGGTGGAGTGCCCCGCGGCCTGCGCCTGGGTGGCCGCCACATCCGGGCACAGCACGACGTCCCCGAGCAGCCCTGGCGCCTCTTGCGAGCCCTCACGCCCCGGGAGCATCTCGTCCATGGGGAACGACAGCACGTCGGTGGGCCCCGGTTCGTCCATCCACCGCAGGTGCAGGTCGCTCATGGTCTGCGTGGTCACCAGCACCACCGACAGCTCAGACAGCGGGTGGATGTGCAAGGAGTCCAGCACGTACCGCGCCAACGCCACGATCTCGGTGGAGTCGACCTCGGTGCCCGACTCGTTGGCGACCTCGATGTTCACACCCGAATCCTATCGACGCGGCTGCCAGGCGCACGCAACGACCAGGCCGTGTGCGCAAGCCAGGCGCGACACTAGAACTCGGCGGCCTGCTCTGGCGTCAGCGGGGTGATGCGGCCTATGAGCGTGTCGGGAGTCCAGTCGACGATGGCGATGCAGTACGGCACGTCGTCGTAGCACCACCTTTTGCCTGGGGCCAGCTCCCCTCCGGAGAAGAGGGTGCCACGTGCGACACCGTCGACGATCCACGGTTCTGTGGTGAGGTCGATGACCGATCCTTGCGAGGATGCCTTGTAGTACTCGACGGCGTCCTGAGGGTCGGACCACTGGGTGATGACGGCTGTGTTCCCGTCTGGCCACCGGCAGGCGAAAGTCACGGTGGAACCAAAGGAAAGGTCCTGGGCCTTACAGGTCAACCGGCTGGCACCTGGCGCAGCGGGGAACGCGCGTTCAGGGTACGTAGGATTCCAGCCGGCGGTCGGGTCAGGCACAGCGTGGGTGTCCAGCCAGGCTTCGACGTCTCGGACCTGGCTTGCCGACAGCGTGCCGAAGTCGTCGCGGGCGTACTCTTGGTCCACCAGCAGGCACACCGGGATCGTGTCGTAGCAGTAGGTGATGAGAGAGTCGAGAAAAGACTTCTTGGTGTACGTGGTCCCGACTGTGTCGCCGTCGCTGTTCTTCCAGGTGCCGGCCTTCTTCCGGTCGGCGGCAATGTCGGCCTGGAGCGCATCCATGCTGACCCACAGCTGGAGCCGGGCCGTGTACGGCTGGTAACCCCTGTTTGCCGAACAGTCTTCTTCGTAGAACAGCCCCTTGCCGACCTCCGTCCGCGTCGTCACGCACTCGGAGGGTTCGGGAGGGGCAAAAGCGTGCCTCACCGCGTCGCTCCCGCCGAAGTCCGAACACGCGTCGTCGTCTGTCCCGTCCCAGCAGGCATGGGCGGACGGCCCCGCGGCGGTCGAGGACGGGGCCGAGGGCGACGTGGACTGGACCTTCGGGTCGCCGTTCATGTTGTGCACGACCGCCCACAGCCCGGCGACAGCACCGACGGCTACCAGAGCGCCGACAACCGCCACCACAACCTTGCGCCGGGAACCTGCCAGAAGAGGGGCCGGGCGTGCCGGTCCACCCGGGTCAGGCTGGGGTACGTGTTCTTCTGGGGTCTGGTCTTGTGATGTCTGGTCTTGTGGTGTCTGGTCCGGCGGCGTCTGGTCTGGTGGAACCGGAGTTTCGGGGACCTGCGGTTCGGCCTGCGCCTGTCGGACCGCCGTCAGCTCTTGGGTGAGCTGGAACAGCTCAGACGGGTCGAGCACCGCAGTGGGCGTCTTGAGCGCTCCGATGGCCACGGCTAGCTTGGGGTCGCCGATCGGGGCGGTGAGGATGCCCGTGACCTGGTGCAGAGCACGCGCCAGCGCAGGGGTGTAGGCGGTACCACCGGTCAGGTACAACGCGGCGAGCTTGGTCGTGGCTGACGCGGCCAGGGCGCGGGCTGCCAGGTCGGCAGCGCGGGCGACAGGTTCGGCGATGAGCGTCTCGTACTCGTCACGGGTGATGGTCAACGTGGTCTTGTGCCCGCCGACCGACACAGCCACAGGGGCGCTGGTGTGCTCCGACAGGTCCTGTTTTGCTGAACGGACCATGTCGAGCAGGGTCATGGCCGCGTCCTGGTTCGCCGGGGCCGCCAGCGCGGCGACCATGTCCGTGCGTCCCGAAGCACCCAGCTGGGACACGACCCACTGGTACAGCAGGTCGTCCAGGTAGTCCCCGCCGAGCTGGTCGTCACCCTCCTGCGCGACGACCAGCAGGTCCTTGCCCGGGGCAGGGTCGTCGGTGACGTGCAGCACCGCCACGTCGCACGTGCCCCCTCCGATATCGACCACCGCCACACGTGACCCAGGCGGCAAAGACCCAGGCGGCACGTGGGCGTGCAGCGCAGCGATCGGTTCGGGCAGCAGACGCACAGAGTCGGTGGGGAACCCTGCCAGCCGGGCAGACTCTCGCAGGGCGGCGAGCCGGGCCTGGCCCCAGCGGGCAGGGTGGGTGAGCACCAACCGGTCGGGGGCACCTCCCCCGGCGACGCTGACCGCCCGGTCGCGGACCGAGGCGACAACACCAGCGGCGACCTGGGCGGGGTCGACCAGCGCTTCGCCCAGCACCAGAGTTTCTTGGCCCAACCGGGTCTTGGGCGACCCGACGAACGTCTGGGGGCTGGCCCACCGGGCGTTGAGCGCGGCTCGTCCCACCCGCCAGTGGCCGTCGGTCAGCACCGCCGCGGACGGCATCGTGTCGGAGCCAGGGTCGAGCTTGACCTTTTCCACCCTGCCGTCGGCGAAGCGGATGGCCGCACCGGTGTTCGTGGTGCCGAAGTCCACCGCCAAGATCCAGCTGACCGGCATCGTCGAGGAGTCCCTCCATGTCCGATGGGTGCATGGGCTGGCCTGGCAGACGTGGCAGCGCCTGGCACAGGATAGCGCCCGGAACACCGCTGGCGGGGTGCTTCGGGCGACAACCAAGGTCAGGTGGGCCGCGGCCCTGGGAGCCGGCCGGAGACGCGGTGGTTCTCGGCGGTGGCGTAGGCGTCGATGATCTGGGCGACCAGACGGTGGCGGACCACGTCGGCGGAGGTCAGGCGGCAAAACGCCACGTCGTCGAGACCTGCGAGGATATGTTCGACCTCACGCAGGCCGCTGACCGAGGCAGCAGGCAGGTCGACCTGGGTGACGTCGCCGGTGACCACGACGGTCGAGCTGAAGCCCAGGCGGGTCAAGAACATCTTCATCTGCTCGCTGGTGGTGTTCTGGGCCTCGTCGAGGATGATGAACGAGTCGTTGAGGGTACGTCCGCGCATGTAGGCCAGGGGGGCCACCTCGATCGTCCCGGCGTCCAGCAGCCGCGGGATGGACTCGGGGTCGACCATGTCGTGCAACGCGTCGTACAGGGGGCGCAGGTACGGGTCGATCTTCTCGGCCAGCGACCCTGGCAGGAAGCCCAGACGCTCACCGGCCTCGACCGCCGGACGTGTCAGGACGATCCGGTTGACCTTCTTGGCCTGGAGGGCGTGCACAGCTTTGGCCATGGCCAGGTAGGTCTTGCCGGTGCCGGCCGGGCCGATGGCGAAGGTCAAGGTGTTCGCGTCGATCGCGTCCACGTACTCCTTCTGCCCTGCGGTCTTGGGGCGGATAGTGCGACCCCGGGTGGACAGCACGTCGAAGGTGAGCACGTCAGCGGGACGCACCTGGGTGCCAGCGGTGAGCATGGCGATCGACCGGCGCACGACGTCCGGGCCGATCTGGGTGCCTGCGAGGACAGTCTCGACCAGCTCGTCGACGAGACGGACGGCCAGCGCCACGTCCCCGGCTTCCCCGGCGAAAGACACCTCGTTGCCACGCACGTGGATGTCCACCGTGGGGAAACCGTCTTCGACGGCGCGCAGGACCTCGTCGGCGGGGCCGAGCAGCTCGACCATAGGCACCGCCGACGGGACGGTCACCCGGTGCACGACACGGGTCTGCGGCGGGTGGGCCTGCGGGCCGGAGCGCAGGTCGGCGCCGTCGATTGGGTCGGCGTGCGCCGCTCGTGGTCCTCGGGGGCCTGCGGTCGGCCTGGGCTCGCTCATCAGCTCCTCGTCGGCCGGGGACGGTTGGGGTCCGCCAGCGTCATACATGTGTCGTGGCGAGTCTAGCTGCCTGTATCACCCGTCCGTCCGCGTGGCGGGGTGCGGATGGCGACCGGACGTGGTTCTCTCGTCTGGGTTGCCTGGTGGCAGGGCCGTCCGCGAGTCGGTCGCCGCTGGGGTGCGCATGCGTACCACGGTAGGGTTACCAGCGCCGGGCGATGACGCCCACAGATCTGTCTCGTGCTTTCGGAGGTGCCGTCTTGGCCAGGTATGTCAAAGACTTCAGCGAGGGTGACAAGGACCAGAAGGACCTGCTCGGTGGGAAGGGAGCGAACCTTGCCGAGATGACCCGGCTGGGCCTGCCGGTGCCCCCGGGGTTCACCGTCACCACTGACGCGTGCCGGGCCTACATGGCCACTGGTGCTGCGCCGGGCGAGCTCGCCGACGAGGTCAGTGCCGCCCTGGCCCGCCTGGAAGCGACGATGGGCCGCCAGCTCGGTGCGCCCGACGACCCGCTGCTGGTCTCGGTGCGCTCTGGGGCGAAGTTCTCCATGCCGGGCATGATGGAGACCGTCCTCAACGTCGGCCTCAATGACACCTCGGTGCTCGGGCTCGCACAGGTCGCCGACAACGAACGTTTCGCCTGGGACTCCTACCGCCGTCTGATCCAGATGTTCGGGCGCACGGTGCTCGACATCGAAGGCGAGCTGTTCTCTGCCGCGTTGGACCAGGCCAAAGCCGACCGTGGTGCCACCTCTGACACCGACCTGGACGCCGACGCGCTGCGCGGGTTGGTCGACACTTTCAAAGGTATCGTCGCCGACCAGGCTGGCCGCCCCTTCCCGCAGGACCCGCGCGAACAGCTCGACCTGGCGATCGTCGCCGTGTTCAACTCGTGGAACACCGAACGCGCCCAGCTGTACCGCCGCCGTGAGCGCATCAGCGACGACCTGGGGACTGCCGTCAACGTCCAGACCATGGTTTTCGGCAACCTCGGCAACACCTCGGGCACCGGTGTGGCGTTCACCCGCGACCCGGCCACCGGCAAGACCGGCGACTACGGCGACTACCTGGTCAACGCCCAAGGTGAGGACGTCGTCGCAGGTATCCGCAACACCTTGTCCCTCAAGGACATGGAGCAGGTCGACAAAGCCTCGCACGACCGCCTCGGCGAGATCATGCAACAGCTCGAAGCGCACTACCTCGACCTGTGCGACATCGAGTTCACCGTCGAACGCGGCAAGCTGTGGATGCTGCAGACCCGTGTGGGCAAGCGCACCGCCCCCGCGGCTTTCCGTATCGCCTCCCAGCTGGTCGACGAAGGCCGGATCGGTATGGACGAGGCGCTGTCGCGCGTCACCGGCGCCCAGCTGTCCCAGCTGCTGTTCCCGCAGTTCGCGGCAGGGTCCGACACCACGCTGCTGACCAAGGGTATGGCTGCCTCACCTGGTGCTGCGGTCGGCGCTGCCGCGTTCGACTCCGCCAAAGCCCAAGAATGGGCCGCCGAGGGCAAAGACGTCATCCTCGTGCGCCGCGAGACCAACCCCGACGACCTGGGCGGCATGATCGCCTCGGTCGGTATCCTCACCGCCCGCGGCGGCAAGACCTCGCACGCCGCGGTCGTGGCCCGTGGGATGGGCACCACCGCGGTCGTCGGCGCCGAAGCGCTGGTCATCGACGCGGCGGCCCGCTCGCTGGTGTGCGCTGGCCGCACCGTCAACGAGGGCGACACCATCGCCATCGACGGCGGCACCGGCGAGGTCTTCCTCGGTGACGTGCCGGTCATGCCATCGCCGGTGAGCACCTACCTGGAAGAGGGCCTAGAAGCTGCGCTCGCCCAGGCCGACGAGGACGTGGCTGACCTGGTCCGCGCTGTGGACCGGATCTTGTCCCACGCCGACAGCCGTCGGCGCCTGCACGTGCACGCCAACGCCGACAACGGTCCCGACGCGGCCCGTGCCCGCAAGCTCGGCGCGCAGGGTATCGGCCTGTGCCGCACCGAGCACATGTTCCTCGGCGACCGCCGGGTGCTCATCGAGCGGCTCATCTTGGCCACGTCCGACGACGAGAAGCAGTCGGCGCTGGACGCCCTGCTGCCGTTGCAGCGTGGTGACTTCGTCGAGCTGCTCACGGAGATGGACGGCCTGCCGACCACGATCCGTCTGCTCGACCCGCCGCTGCACGAGTTCCTGCCCGACCTGACCTCGTTGTCGGTCAAGGTGGCCCTCGCCAAAGCGGCAGGTCAACCCGCTGATGCCGATATCGCGCTGCTGAAGAAGGTCGAGCAGATGCACGAGGCGAACCCGATGCTCGGTCTGCGTGGCGTCCGTCTCGGCCTGGTGGTGCCCGGCCTGTTCGAGCTGCAGATCCGCGCGATCTGCGAAGCGGTCGCCGACCGTATCGCCGCAGGCGGGAACCCGCACGCGGAGATCATGGTGCCGCTGATCGGTTCGGTGCGTGAGCTGAGCCTGGTGCGCGACGTGGCCGTGGACCTCATGGCGAAGGTCGGCGCCGAACGCGGCGTCACCTTGGACATGCCGGTCGGCTGCATGATCGAGCTGCCCAGGGCAGCCCTGACCGCTGGTGACATCGCTGCCGAGGCGCAGTTCTTCTCCTTCGGCACCAACGACCTGACCCAGACCACCTGGGGCTTCTCCCGCGACGACGTCGAAGGCGCGTTCTTCGCCGACTACATGGCCAACGGAGTGCTGTCGGTGTCGCCGTTCGAGACCATCGACGAGCCCGGCGTCGGCCGCCTCGTCCACATCGCCGTCACCGAAGGCCGCACCGCCCGTCCCGACCTGGGCCTGGGCGTCTGCGGTGAGCACGGCGGCGACCCCGAGTCCATCCGCTTCTTCCACGGTGTCGGGCTCGACTACGTCTCCTGCTCCCCCTTCCGCGTCCCGGTCGCCCGCCTCGAGGCCGGCCGCGCCGCCGTCGACGGAGGCAGCGACTCGCGCTGACCAGCCAGTTGTTGAGGCTGCCCCCCACGACCCCGGTCGTGGGGGGCAGTCCTTTTCGGACAATGGGGACGGTTCCTATGTCCTGCCTGGTCAGAGGGCTATGTGCAGGTCTGCTGACCGACCAGACCTCAGCCTTCGAACACTGAGGTCGGCGACCAAAGGCTGAGGTTGGCGAGGCGTCCCTCGTGCACACAGTGCTACACGGCGGTGTAGCCGCCGTCGACGAGGTTGTACGAGCCGGTGATGAAAGCGGCGGCGTCGCTGAGGAGGAATGTCACGAGGCTGGCGACCTCGTCGGCTTTGCCGAGACGGCCGATGGGGTGTTTCGAGACGAGGACCTCGCGGGCCTCGGCGGGGATTCCTGCCAGGAGCGGGGTGTCGATGTAACCGGGGCCGACGGCGTTGATACGGATACCCTTGGTGCCGTACTCGGCGGCAGCGTTGCGGGTGAGTCCGACGACGCCGTGCTTGGTCGCCACGTATGCCGAGTTGCCGCCCAGCGGGGTGGCGACAGCACCGTGGATCGATGCCATGTTGACGATCGAGCCGCCGTCGGCCATCGCGGGAATCTGGTAACGCATACCGTAGAAAACGCCAGAGAGGTTGATAGCCACGACGCGGTCCCACTCTTCGACCGCCACTTCGCCGGTGTGCTCACCGGCACCACCGATCCCAGCGTTGTTGACCGCGAGGTCGAGGCGCCCGTACGCCTTGAGCGTCTCGGCGACCACACGTTCGCTGTCTGCGGCGACAGCGGTGTCTTGGTGCAGCGCCATGGCCGTAGCACCGTCGGCGACCAGCGCAGCGACGGTCTGCTCAGCAGCCCCCAGGCTGATGTCGGTCACCACGACGCTGGCACCGCCCGCTGCGAGCTGTTGGGCGCACGCAGCCCCGATACCCGAACCACCACCGGTGACGATCGCCACCTTCCCAGCGAAACCAGACATTGCTTCCTCCCACAAATCACTGCCCGGGCGCTTCGCACCGGGCGACCCGCCGAGACTACGACGCCCCCATCCCGGCCGTCCCATAGGCTCCACGGTGCGGGACAAGTCCGAGACCGCTGCGTGGACTCCTCGGCACCAGAGCGACCAACCCGTGCGGAAGCCGAAATACCTACAGGGTGATAGGCAAGAGGTGGTGCCAGCCGACTGGGCCTGGCGACACAACCAGGTCACCGAACACCGAACACGGAGGCGGCGATGAGAACCAGCCCTTCTGGCCACACCACAGCTCGTCTGCACGGTCCAGATGTGGCCGGTGGGACCGCCAGACCCGTGGTGCCAGACGGCATGTTCGGCACGGCCTTTTGGCCTCGCTACGCTGTTTGTCTGCTTCTGCCGTTTGCGCTGCTGGCCCTACCGGGCTGTGGCGCTTCTCCTTCTGGTTCGGAGCACCTCGGGCAAGTAACCCCACCGGTCGAACGGCCCCCTCAAGGTGGCGACGTCGACGAGACCCGTGTCGTCGAGCTGGTCGGTGGTCAACGTCTCCTGCACGACGGGCAACACGACCCACACAGCGGCTCGGCATTCCGGTCGCCATGCATCGCTGTGCCGTTCCCCGGTGCCACGGTGTACCTGGAGAAGCCCGAACGAGAGCAGGTCAGCCATCCCTACACACCTGAGGGGGCCACCGACGAAGAACGGGAGCAGAACCGTCTGGCCTGGATCGCGGCCGGACGGACCCAAAAACTCCTCGACCTTCTACCTGCTTCCCCCGACAAGACCGGGTGTTTCCGAGCACCAACAGAACAGCTGGGCGACGCAGAGTTTGTCATCCTCGACGCTCTCGAACGTGGGAACGCAGTGGTCGAGAACACCGCGACTGGTGGATTCGTTCCCGACGTCAAGGTCCGCTACACCGGTTCGCGTGCCGGTCCGACGAGCGGGATAGGCTATATCTCCGTCAGCCTCCCGGACACCGAAGAGCCATTTCTCTCAGTCCAGTGGTGGATATCGTAGGCATAAGACAATGGGGACGGTTCCTGTGTCCTGCCTGGTCAGAGCCGTGGATCGTCGCTGTCGCCCATCTGGAAGCCACCCGCCGACAGCTGCGGGGTCCACGGTGTCACTTGTCGACGGTCCACGGATTCACCACGCGCAAGCCGCTGATCCCGGCAAAGTCTGCGGTGTTGCGTGTCACCAGGACAGCACCTGCCACCAGGGCCGACGCCGCAATGAAAGAGTCGAGGATCGGCAACGTCCTACCGGTCGCGCGCAACACCGCCCAGCGGCGCACCGTCTCGGTGTCAATGTCGACCACACGACCAGCGAACCAACCCAGCAGCTCAGTCTCGAACCACTGGCTCAAAGCGTCACGCTTCTTGCCAGGAGCGCACTTTTCGATGCCGTGCGCGATCTCCCCGACGGAGATGACCGAGATCACCATCGGGTCGCTGCGGTGCTCTGCGAACCAACCCACGACCTGTGGTGCGGCTGAGTCCTTGGTCAGCTCGGACAGCACGCACGTGTCGACGAGGTAGGTCACAGCCCGACCTCGCGCATCGTCGCGTCACCATCACGCGGTTCGACAAGGTCTGCCAGCGGCTGTGGTGCCCGCCGCAGGACGTCAAGAAGGCTCAACCTCGGCTGCGTCAACGCCCGGTACTCAGCCATGGACACCACCACGGCTGTGGGCTCGCCACGCACGGTGATCGTCTGCGGCCCCGACAGGGACCGCCGCACCACCTCGCTGAACCGGTTCTTCGCATCCTGCAGCTGCCACGTCGAAACCGCCGACATCATCCCACTCCTCTCCCTGCTGTCTAGACAGGCTAGACTCGAAAAGGAGTCGGTGTCAACCGGCGCCAAGTCCCCCCGTCCGGAAGTGACGATCTCGTTCAGTCTGGTCGAGATCGTCAAGCACGACAGGAGACAATGGGGACGGTTCCTATGTCTTGCCTGGTCAGGGCCGGTTCGGTCAACGTGCGGGACCTCAACTAACCGGTGACTCGGCAGCGAGCCTTTGATGCCCTGGACTCATGGCGGTGCGAGAGTGGGGGTGTGACGGACGCGACGACGGGTGTGCGCCGGTACCGGCCCGACGACGACGAGCAGCTCTACGCGTTGCTGGAACGTGAAGGAGCCGAGTGGAAGGACTACTGGCACGGCGGTGGATGGGCCAGGTACCAGCGCGCGTTGACGAGCTCAGTGGTATTCGTGCTGTTCGAAGACGACGAGCTGTGCGGGTACGTCCGGTGCCGCGACGACGACGGGTTCGGCGTGTACGTCCACGACCTGCTGGTGGACCGCTCGCACCGCGGCAAGCACCACGGGCGTGCGCTGCTCGACCACGTCTGCGAGCACTGGCCCGACGAGACCGTGTACGTCATGAGCGACGTTGATCCCTACTACGAGAAGCTGGGGTACTCCAAGGAAGGCAGCATCTTTGTCGCCCACGCCAGTGGTGTGGCCTGACCAGGCAGGACATAGGAACCGTCCCCATTGTCTTAGAGGCTCTCGACTCGAACTGGCGGGTCGGCCGTGGCGAGAAGGATGGTGAGGTCGTGAGGGTCGCAGGTCAACACCACCGTCGGGCGGCGCAGAGTCAGTGCCGTGGCAGCAACGACCGCATCGACGGTCAGGTCACGAGGCTTGCGACGGGCTTTGGTGCCGGTGGTGCGCAGGCGTCCGGCCTCGTAGGCGATGTCGTGGGTCACTGGGACGAGACGCAACGTGTTGACGGTGCGGCGGATCGCTGCGTCACGGGCCGTGCCGTCGGTGACCTCGGCCAAGGTGAGCGTGGAGACGTAGAGAACAGAGTCGGTGCGTTGGAGCACGTGCGTCCATGCCTGTGCACGACGGTCCCGGACCGCTAGGGCAGACAACGCCTCCGCGTCGAGCAGCACGCAGTGCGGCCCGACGATCACCGCGCGAGCCGGGCCATGATCGCGGCGACGGCGTCTTCGTCGACCGGGCCGTGCTCAGCGTCCATCTCGGCGACCAGGTCGTCCAGGGCGTCGCGTTCGAGCTGGCGCGCGACCGCCTGTGAGACATATGCGGAGAACCCGCGCGACCCGACCCGCGCACGCACACCCTCGGAGGTGGTGCGCGGTATGGAGACCGAGTGCTTCTCGACGGTTGGACTACTCATGAACTCATCCTACTGCAAGTAGGAAGAATTGTGCCCCAGGGCGGTCAGTGGCGAAACCGCACCTGGACCAGACACTGGCCCACCAGCGTGAGTGTCACCGTCCTGGGCTGACTGTTTGACGGTGCATGTGGTCAAGGCGGACCTGGGCGTGGACCGCGGCGGCGGCGATGAGCGTGAGGTCTTGGACGGAGACGACTGACCACCCAAGGCACACCGACGGCGTAGTCGACGACACCACCGAGCAGGCACGCCCCGACCAGACCGAAGACCCGGGATGTCAGCTGACCACAGCGGCCAGTAGGTGTGTCTCTCAGCCAGAGTCAGCAGCAGGTCGTTGACGGCAACCACTCCTCCCCTGTCTAGACAGATCTCGAAGAAGACTGGGTCAACCCCGACGACAGGGGTCGCTGGTCACGACCTGGAACTTGGTCCGCCAGGCAATGGTGTCAGCCGAGAAGGCCGTCTTCGATTTGCTCGAGGATGATGCTCCAGAAAGTCCCGCGTCCGAGCGCATTTCCGTCAGCCTCACAGAAGAACTTATTGAGGTTGTTGAACTGTGCGTTCCGGGCGGGCTCGCCCCCCTCGAAGAAAAGAGCGGTCTTCGACAAGAACCACACGAACATGTCGACACCACTGTTCAGGTACGCCATCTCCCCCTCCCCGCTGGTATAAACACACCCATCTTGCGGATCCACCACGATGGGCAAGTCATCGCACATGTCCTGCTTGCCGACGACAATCCTGTTATCAGGGGTGAGATAGAACTTGGGCTCAAAGGTCACGAGGAGCAGACGGTCTGGGTGCAGCCGAGGAAGCCCGTGCCGCAGGAGAAACTCTTTGGTCGGTCCGGGCACACCAAGTGCATCAAGGTCGGCGGCGTCATACTCCAACCGACCGTTCACGTAGAGGATGAAAGCATCCATCGATCCACTATACATCCCGCACAGGACTCGATGGGTCACGTCCGCGCCGGCGGGCGACTGCGAGGGACGAGCGGCCCAGACCGGCGTCTTTCGCGCTCTCGCAGTTTCTGCTGTGTTCGCCTGACCAAACAGGACACCAGAAACCGTCCCATTGTCTTCCTTCTTCTAGGTAAGACCAAGGTCGTGAGCCTCCGCAGTCAAGGCATCGGCGGCTTGTCTGCACCGGACGTCGTCGGCGGAGGACAATGGGGACGGTTCCTGTGTCTTTGTCTTCCCTGACAGCGGCGTATCGTTCTCTGTCCGTACTGCCAGCCCCTGACGTCGAACCCTGAAGCCAGTCGGAATATTCTGACGAAGTCACAGTCCGATTGTGGTTCCGATGAGTTCCGCGGCCCTGGGTGCCTCAGCGCTGAGGCTGTCAAGGACATCGATTGGGGTGGTTTTTGAGTTCCGCCAGACTGTGGCGATTTCACAGACGATCGTTGTGAGGGCCCGCGGATAGTCTTGGTGGAGAGCACACAGAAACATGTCTGGGTGCTGCGCTTGGATGCCCAGAGGCATCAGCGTATCAGCAGGGAAATCGCGCAGGTTCTTCGTGATGATGAGCTCTGCATCGGCGTGGATCGCAGCGGCGAGCACATGTCGGTCGTCTGGGTCGGGGAGGGAAAGGTCCGCGATCCGGGGCTCGTAGCCCGTGACGAGCACGTCGCGGAGCGCGGCATTCATCAGGTCTCGCGTGCGTTCGAGCCGCGCAGGGTCCAGGTCCGGCCGGTTTGCGAGAAGGTTCTCAAAGGTTTCGTCCAGGATTTGTTCAGTCCACTTCGGCTGGACCAATCGTGCCATTCCGACACGGATCAGAACATCGCGCAGCGTTGCTGAATACAGCACGTTGGCGTCGTAGACAACCCGCATCAGGTCAGACCAAGCTCACGGGCTTCCGCAGTCAAGGCGTCGGCGGCTTCTTTGCGACGCGCATCATCCTCGCGCATGTAGCGCATGAGCGAGGCTGCCGAGACCCTGCGGTGCGTGCCCACCGTGCGGTACTCGATCTGTCCGTCCTCGAGCAACCTGATAAGGAATGGGCGCGAGACGTTGAGCACTTCTGCGGCTTGCTGGGTCGTCAGTTCTGCGTGCACACGGATGACCGTCACCCCTTCGCCGTGAGCGAAGCTGTCGAGCACCTGCGTGAGCGCCACGAGCACCGAATGCGGAATCGCCACGTCGCGCCCGCTCACATGCAGGACCGGAAGCTCGGTGTCGAGAGCACTGAGCACCTGGAGCGCCGAGACGGCCAGCTCGGTGTCCTTCGGGTCGGGCACCAGTGTTGCAACTGGACTCATCATGTCGACCTCCTTAACGCAACAACCGAATTATTCGCAATAAGTGTACCAGATCCTGACGACTTCGGGCCTGGAAGGTCGAGTGCCATGCTCACGGTGTGCCCGGATGTCCTGGTCAGAAACAGTTCACGGCCTCACGGCCTCCCACCCGCACCAAGGGTCCAGGCCCATCGCACGCATCTTCTCGGAGATGATGACCTGCCCATGGTCGAACCCCGGGGCCTTCAGCCAAGCGCACCGCCACGGCCTGGGTCTTGACCTCGTCACTCTCGTTGGTCTCGACCCGGACCGAGGCTCCAGCACCACCGCCGTGTCTCCCAGACATGCGAGATCTGCCCTGCTCGACGCAGAACGCCGCCACGCTCCCACGCGGCACATTGTCCGGCCACTGAAAAATCGTGAGATGGAGACAGAGACCAACAGAACGGCTGGTTCGACGGCACCGGGAAAGGTCCGCGAAGACACTCAGCCTGCAAGACCTCTGACACTCAGCCTGCAAGACCTCTGACAGTGATGTTCAGCGCGACGCAAGGGCTACGAAAGTGCCGCTTTCACCTTGGCTGCCGCAATCGCACCTTCTGCGCGACCTTCGACTCGGGCCATCACCACTTTCATGATCTGACCTGTCTGTTTCGCCGTGGCACCTGGTTTCTTCGCGATCTCCTCGTCGATGATGGCGTCCAGTAACTCATCAGACATAGGAACTCTGTCAAACCACGCTTCCACTAGGATATTATTGTCCGGTTTCGACCCATCGTAATGGCCCACGTCTGCGGTCGTCCCAGTCAGTCGGAGCAGCCGACGGTCACCACTAGAATCGAGAACTTCAATGACGTTATCATCGGTCTCCTGGTGCTCCCAGTAGTAGAAGTTTGTCACATATTCATCCAAAACGTCGTCGAATCCTCGGGGTATCCTGATCGTCGACCCCTTACACAACCCCTCCACACCCGGCTTTCCGATGCCCCAGTTGGGCTGCACCTGACCGTCTCGTGGACCAGCGTGCGTAGTGACCATGATCCACAGCCCGCGATCTGATCCCAGGACGCCAAGAGCCGGACAGCCACGGTCCCAGGGAGTCCCCGGGGTGCATCCGATCCGCCACCAGGCACGACGGATGGGGAACACTTCTTCTCCACTGAATCGTGTCAGCCTCAGCGCTGCGTCCACGCGGTCATGCTATCGCTTTCTGCCGCACCTGCTGGCCGGCGAGCCGATGAAGAATCCGCCGTGCGCGGACCGGGTGAACGAGTCTGCGATGCGGTTCGTGTCCGGTGACGACAATGTCGCGGAGCACGGCGTTCATTCGGTTTCGGGTTTCGGATGCGTTTCAGCAACTCGTGGTCCAGGTCCGGTCGGTTTGCGAGCAGAGTCCCGAACATTTCGTCAGTCACCCTTCGCCGCGGGCGAAATTGTTCTGCCCCTGGGCCCCGATCAGCCCGGGTCGATGATGAACTCGGGGTGCTCAGCACGGACTCGGCGGAGAAAATATGAGACGTAGTCGTGCGCGAAGCTGGGCTGCAGCTGGTCGAGGCAATGGATGGGAAGGAACCAGATGGGGTCTTGCGCGGAATCCAGCTCGGGGTCGTCAAACAGGTTCCTCGACACCAGGTCGAACACCTTGGCGTCATTGCTGTCGCGGTCAGGTCGGTCCTCGGCGAGGCGGATCGCTTCGCATCTGGCTGTCAAGAGGTCGTCGGGCGTCACTGCCCCACCATGAAAAAAATCGTCGGCCAGCGTCATGTACTGGTTCACCTGGAACGGCGTGTCTTCCGACAGCCCTAGCTCGTCATCGTGCTCGATGACGAGGCGGCAGATGTAGTCCCGTTCGATCTGGCAAATATCGCGCCAGTCCATGTCTTCAACCCGAACCGCGGATTCCAAGCGGCCAGACTCAACCAAGTCATTACGTTCGGACATGCCGCTCCCACCTCTCAGTTTCTGGTCGTTCTGTCGCAGTGACCTTCACCCTCGCTACGGAGACCGGGGCGGCGGTCATGCATCTGGGGACAGCGTCGCGACGACACGGGCTTCGACGACGTCGGCGACCTCGTCCACGGGGACTTGGACGGCTTCGCCAACACGTGGCCGGACTTCGACGACGCCGGAGGCCAGGCCTTTGCCGACGACGACCACCAGGGGGACGCCTAACAGCTCGGCGTCGGCGAACTTCACGCCGGGCGAGACTTTGGGACGGTCGTCGTAGAGGACCTCGATGCCCTGGGCGGACCACTGCTGCGCCAGGCGTTCGGCGGTGTCGAACACCTCGGCGTCCTTGCCGGTGGCGACGAGGTGGACGTGGGCGGGGGCGACGCCGGGGGGCCAAGCGAGGCCTTTGTCGTCGTGGTGGGCTTCGGCGAGGGCCGCGAGGACGCGTGTGACGCCGATGCCGTAGGAGCCCATGACGACCACCTGGGACTTGCCGTTGGCGTCCAGGACGGTCAGGCCCAACGCCTGGGCGTACTTGCGGCCCAGGGCGAAGATATGGCCGATCTCGATCCCGCGGGCCAGCTCGAGCGGCCCAGAACCGTCGGGGGCCAGGTCGCCAGCGCGGACCTCAGCGGCTTCGACCGTGCCCGAAGCGGTGAAGTCCCGACCGGCGACCAGGTCCAGGACGTGGTGGCCGACCTGGTCCGCTCCGGTGATCCACCGGGTGCCGGGCACCACGCGCGG